>CACZJD010000145.1 GCA_902781325.1 uncultured Lachnospiraceae bacterium | reverse complement strand
GTCTGTGCAGTTCGAGTTTGAGAGCCCTGTAGATTTTAATGATTCTCAAACTAGCGGTCGCACCGATCGCAGCACCCTCAGTTTGAGAGCCCTGTAGATTTTAATGATTCTCAAACTGACAGGATGGGTAAGAGACCTTGAGGGTGTTTGAGAGCCCTGTAGATTTTAATGATTCTCAAACAGCAAGGTTCTGATGAATAAGATTGGTGGAGTTTGAGAGCCCTGTAGATTTTAATGATTCTCAAACCGGAAGCCTCGTCGAAGATACCGCCTCGTGGTTTGAGAGCCCTGTAGATTTTAATGATTCTCAAACAACGGAAGCCTCTGGCAGTATGACGTCCCTGTTTGAGAGCCCTGTAGATTTTAATGATTCTCAAACAATGATGCGCTGAGCGCTGTGCAGTCACTGGGTTTGAGAGCCCTGTAGATTTTAATGATTCTCAAACAGGACGGGATCCTTGGAGTGTTGTTGTCCGGCAGATTAAACGGTGCACTATTCATCAGATTATTTCAGGCAGCGTAGCTATTCAATGAAGATGGCACGGCGAATTATCAGATGTTAAAACGGCACGTTGTTTTCAGCAAATGAAAACTCCCGCAAATTAATTGCGGGAGACTGATCATCCGATCGTGCTGTCGTTGATAGCCTGCATTACCGTGTCTGCGGTGATGAGATTGATGCTTTTACTGTGCCCTATCACCAGGGATGCGTTGCAGAGCTTGCTGATCATTCGCGGAGTACCGTCTGCGGCGTTAAGGATCGCTTCGACCGCGCCTTCTTCGAATACAGGCTGACTGCAGCCGGCGCCTTTGAGTTTCTTTTCAATATATTCCCGACCTTCCTCTTTGGAGAGGCCGTCAAGATGATAGTTCATAATGATCCTCTGCCGAAGCGGTTCGTGTATTGTAAGCCTGAGGGTGTTGTTAAGCTGAGGAAGGCCGACAAGGAGGACAACGGCCCTGTCACGGGAATCCATTTCGAAATTGAAAAGGATCTTCAGGTCATTCAGGACGGCATTACTGATATAGTTGGCCTCATCAATAATGATGACCGGCGTTTTCTTCTTGTCCAGAGCCAGCCTTGTGATCTCCTCCTGGATTGCGTGGAAGTTCTCCGTCTTGCGGTAAGCGATCGGCGCACCGAGCGAGCCTGCGAGGTTCCGGTAAAACTCATTGACCGTTATAGTGGAGAGGCTGGAATAGACAGGTTTATAAAGGGAAGGATTTAGTTTTGAAGACCAGTTTCTCACCACAGTAGTCTTCCCCCTTCCCGGGCCGCCGGTCAGCAGTCCGAAGCCCTTGGTGCGGGCAAGGTAGTCAAGCCGGAACACAGCCTCATTGTATTCATTTCCTGTATAAAGGATCTCCCTGGAGTTCTTCAGGAATGGGTTGAACTCCAGGCCGTATCTTGCAGTCAGGTCCACGGATCAGTCACCTCCTTCCGGGGAATCGGCGTCCTGATCGAACGGCAGGATATCTTTTGCAGGAGCAGGGATCCTGAACCTTTTGAGAGAACGGCTCGCCGTGGAGATATGCTCCTCAATGGAGTCCAGTTCATCATGGATATCGGCCATGCCGAATTCCAGTTCTTCGTAAAGGTAACGGAAGTCGTTGAGGGCGTCCTCCAGTTCATCGCGGATGTTGGCGTAATCGGAGATAAGGTCCCAGATCCTGTCATGGATCAGTCTGGACTGTGTGCTTGTCATTGTATATCACCTCCCGTAAGGCGAACCTTCTCGCGTTTTACGGATGCGTTCTCCTGCTTGTTGAGAAGGCGGATGGGCGTCAGGGCCCCGTCGGGCTCTACAACGTATATATCATTCATATCGGGAGAATAGCGGAGCGTGATACGCTGCTTCGCAAAGCGGTAGTCAACTTCGTATTCCACCTGGTCGATGACGACCACGCAGTCCACGGAGACCCTGCGCTCAATCTCCAGAAGGAAGGAATTGTTGATCGTTTCTTCCGGAAGGCGGCGGATCAGCTCCGGTTCGGAGAAGAAGCGGTCCTGAGGGGACATTCCCTTGAGGGACGAGTGGGGGGACTGGTTATAGCGCCGCACGAAGGCGAGGAGGGAGCCGCGCAGCTCGTCCAGCGTGTGGAAGTCCCGCATGTCCAGTGTGGCCATCCACATATCTTTCAACGTACGGAACCACCTCTCGATTTTTGCCTTCTGGGTGGGCGTATACGGGCGGCAGTAGTTTATGGTGGAACCTATCCTGGCGGCGAGCAGCTCCATCTGGCGGTTCTTATAGGCACTTCCGTTATCGAAGTTAAACCTTGCCGGCTTCCCGTACTTGGAAACGGCGGATTTCATGACGGACATAAGGTTGACGAAGGTGTCGTTAAAGAACACGTCGACCCCGGTGATAAAGCGGCTGGCATCGTCAATCAGAGCTATCACGTAGACCCGGTGCTTTTTGCCGTCATCCGTTTTCAGATAGGGACCGACGGAGGAGTCGCCGCACCAGACTTCGTTGATGTGCGGCCGCTCATAACGGCGCATGTCCTGGTTGTTCGTAAGCCGTTCCCTCAGCATCATCTGGTTGATGAAGCGGAGGACGGTGGATTCGGATAGCTGCCCGTTTTTGATCGACCCTTTGTCCCGCAGCTGACGGTAGATCTCCGCGGCGGAGATACGCGGGCAGGTCAGCTTTAGATGCCGGATCTCTTCCTCAAGATCGGCATCGATCTTCCGGCTGACGCCGCAGTCCGACCGTCCTGTAGGAAGAAGCCCGTCAAATCCGGCATTTTTGTAGGCAAGGTGCCATTTCTGGATTGTGCCGGGGGAATAATACCGTATCTGTCCGTCCTGATCCTTGATTCCCCTGGCGGCGGCGTCACGGTAATAGGCCCGCAGGGAAACATACTCGTCCTGCGTGCCGGTAATGAGTGGGGCGATGGCGGAATACCTCATGAGGGCGACCGCCGTGCGTTTGTCCTGATCCATAGCAGAGCCTCCTTAAATGATTTTTCTACATCATAAAAGGAAGCGAGGGTATTGTCGTATAAAGCTATGTGGTACATACAAAGAGCACGGCTTCGGTTCTGTGAATCTGCATGAACTGCATGGAATAAGCCGCCAGGCATTCCCTGATGAGGGACGGGATGGCGGACAGGCTGATCTTCTCGGCGAGAAGCCTCTGGAGCCAGTAAAGACAATACCGCCTGATGACCGACCTGACGTTGCTCTCATCAAGAGAGGGATTGTCTTCACAGACGGCGTATTTATCGGTACCGTTTTCAAAGGCGCAGACGATCGTATGCTGGTCTGAAAGGGAGATCCTGTCATAAGGGACGATAGAAGTCAGAAGAAGCGCATGGGTCTTGCCGCATTCGGAGCATTTAACCCTGCAAATCCTGAGAAAATGTTTTCCGTCAGGGAGGATGATCCCCCGCGTGTAGTAACCGTGGACCGAAAGGCAGGACGAATGCCCGCAGGTGCAAGTCAGCTGATGAAACTGGAGGCTGTTAATAATGGATTCGTAATAATCCTGCGAAAACTGATTGTAATCTTTGACAGAAATGAGTATCATTGTCTTGCATGGCATGGCTGGAGACAGCCATGTGGTTGTAAGACAGCAGGCGGACTTTGCGAGGGTCGTGGCCTGCTGTCGTTTTTGCGACATCGATAATGATATCATAAAAAGGCACTGCACCGAATAATCTGTCAGAGAATGCGTCAGATTTCGTCGAGCAGTGTCTTCTTTTAATTTGATTGATAAAAGGGTGAGTCCGTGGAATAGAAAGTGACTAATAACAACTAATAAACGATTTTTGAAAATAATACTTGCAAAGGGTATTTTAGAGTGGTAACATAGCATTCGCCGCTGAAAGAGAGGCGGGCACAAACGAGTTTTCGAGCCTGACGGGTTCTGAAAAAACTTAAAAAAGTGCTTGACAATCACAGCGGGCTGATATAAGATATCAGAGTTGCCGCTGAAAAGAGGCAGCACGGACAACCTGCCAGACAGGCGTCCGAAAGACCATCACAATCGAATATATGACAACTTAACAGAAATGCAACCCTGAATATATCCTAAAAAGAAGACCGGGACCAATCGTTTAAGAACGGCCTTCAAACAGAATAATTCAGAACGAACCAAACCAAGCAAATTACGGAGCAGATTTAGACGTTAACGTTTGAACTGTGTCTGGAACTGAACTTGAATTTCAGAGACTCGCGAAGCGAGGCTCTTACAGTTATTTCGAGCGAGAGCGAGAAATTACTGTTATCAACATGAGAGTTTGATCCTGGCTCAGGATGAACGCTGGCGGCGTGCCTAACACATGCAAGTCGAACGGGGTTAAGTGAAATTTTCGGATGGAGCT
>CACZJD010000144.1 GCA_902781325.1 uncultured Lachnospiraceae bacterium | reverse complement strand
TTGATCACAAAGGTGCCCGTATCCGTCATCAGGGGCAGATCGCCCATGAAGATCTCCTGGTCCTTGAATTCCTTATCGTTCTCCTTGTCGAAAAGGCGCACAGTAACCATAAGAGGTGCCGCATACGTGGCGTCTCTTTCCTTGCACTTCTCAATGGAGTACTTGACCTTGTCTTCGCAGAGCTTGTAGCTCACGAAAGAAAGGCTGAGCCTTCCACTGAAATCCTCGATCGGAGAGATGTCATCAAAGACCTCCTGCAGACCCTTCTCAAGAAACCACTTGTAAGAATCCGTCTGCACTTCGATCAGGTTGGGCATGGGCAGCACTTCCTTCTGACGCTGATAACTCATGCGCATGCTCTTGCCTTCCCCTATAGGATGTATCCTGTATTTTTCCATCTGGTTCACCCCGTATTGTATTGAATCTATATAAAAAATGTGTCTGCGCATGCCGGCCGCTTTCTGACGCCCGAAATCTATTTTCGGGCAGCACAAAATCTAGGCATGCGAAAAAGATGCGAATAATATTCTATCATCGCATTGTCCAGCAGTCAATAATTATTTTTTAAAGTTTTGTAAACGAAATATTAATTTCCGTACTCCCAATTGTAACTGTCTCCTCACCGATATGAAATCCGGCCGCCCTTGCGGACAGCCGGATCAGATAGTTCATTGTTCGAAGAGAGTCAATTACTTAATAGTAACGGTTGCTCCAACTTCCTCAAGTTTAGCCTTGATAGCCTCAGCCTCATCCTTGGCAACTGCTTCCTTGATTACCTTAGGAGCGCCCTCAACGGCTTCCTTAGCTTCCTTCAGGCCAAGGCCGGTGATCTCACGGACAACCTTGATAACCTTGATCTTCTGAGCGCCGAAGCTTGTCAGCTCGACATCAAACTCAGTCTTCTCTTCAGCTGCCTCAGCGGGGCCCGCTGCTACTACTGCAACACCTGCAGCTGCGGATACGCCGAATTCCTCTTCACAAGCCTTAACCAGATCGTTAAGTTCCATAACAGTAAGCTCTTTGATCGCATCGATGATCTCAGCATTTGTTAACTTTGCCATTGTATTTACCTCCGTGTAAATTAGTTTGAAATAAAACTTCTAATATAAGAATACTCTGCAGAAGTATTACGCCTCTGCGGGGGCCTCTGCAGGAGCTGCCTCTCCATCCTTCTCCGCGATCTGCTTGATAACGCGTGCGAAACTGGAGATCGGAGCCTGCCAGCTGCCGAACAGTCTGCCCAGAAGAACTTCTCTGGACGGGATCTTAGCAACCTCACCGAGTGCTGCGAGATCCACCACCTTGCCTTCTACAACACCGCCCTTGATCTCGAGCTTGTCAGCCTTCTTTGCGAACTCGCAGAGAATACGTGCGGGAGCTGTAGCATCGTTCTTAGAAACTGCCAGTGCGCTGGGACCGTTCAGAAGATCGGAAAGACCTTCGCAATCTGTGCCCTTGAACGCGAAGTTCATCATGGTGTTCTTATAAACCTTATAAGTGACACCAGCCTCGCGGAGCTGTTTGCGGAGCTCTGTATCCTGCTGAACTGTCAGACCTCTGTGGTCAACCAGTACCACAGACTGTGCGCCGTCGATCGCTGCGGAAATTTCCTTGACGACCGGCTGTTTCAATTCAACCTTTGCCATTTTGTTACCTCCTTATAGATTTTGGAGCCGAAACGAAGAAAAAACCCGTCTTCGCGAAGACGGGTGAAAATTCATATCCGCATTCAGCACGCAATTGCGCGCTTTCCTGCGTTTCCACATCCTCGGCAGGCAGATCACTCTTTACGCCTTGCGGCACCTGCTGTCTTCGGCTTGGCTTATAACCTTTCGAATCTTATCATTAACTATTTCATTTGTCAAGAGCCGTATTTATATTTTGGCAGTTATTCTTCTGTAAAATATCCGTCCTCGTCGATTGCGACTCCCGGAGAGACGCTGCTCATCTCATCGAGCACTCTCTGCTTTTCGCTTCCCTCCATCGTGCTCACTCCCCGGTACTGCAGCATCGGGATGAACTGAAGCGCGCTGATGGAAGGTTCCGCCGTGTTCACTGTAACTCTCAGCACACCGGTATCCCGGGCTGCCGCGCCAAAAAAGTAATTGCCCAGGCTGTAGAACACAGGAACACCGTTCACATACTCAATGTTCTGCAGGACATGGGGATGGGATCCGACGATCAGGTCCGCTCCGGCTTCCGCCAGTTCCTCTGCCTTTGCAGTCTGGCTCCAGTCGGCGGAAGGCATTTTCTCAGTTCCCCAGTGAGCATACACTATGCACAGATCTGCCTTTTCCTTCGCCTCGCGTATCTTGTCGCACAGCTGCGAAGTATCCAGCATCCGGAACACGCCGGGGTTATCCTCCCCCGCTTCTCTTGTGTCCGGATTCTCGTACCTCTCGATCTCAGTCGCATTGAGGATAGCGATCGTAGTACCGTTGGCAATGCAGTATGCAGTCTGTGACGCGTCATCGATGTTCCGTCCCGCGCCAATATAAGGGATCCCCAGTTCATCGAGAGTATCGAAAGTATCCAGCGCGCCCTGCTCTCCGTGATCATAAACGTGATTGTTGGCGAGAGCCGCTATATCTGTTCCCATCTCTTTCAGCCACTCAGCTGTCCACGGAGGACACCGGAAGGTGAAAGTCTTTCCGGGCGTGGGGGTTCCCCTGTCCGTGTAGGGAAACTCATTGTTGACCACCAGAAAATCCGCTCCGGTAAGTGTATCCCAGGTCTCATCGTCAAAACATGCCCTGATCCCGTCCGAATAGGCGATGGAGCTCCAGGGGTTCTGCACTGTATCAAATATGATATCTCCCACGAACACGATCGAGATCTCCTGATCCGATTCAGGCTGCTGCCCGGGCGTCACCCATTTCCCGTCCTCCCGAGTCAGCGCTTTCCCCGAAGAAGAGATGATCACAGAGGCGCCCTCGGGATCCAGCGCTCTTTGGCGGAATTCCCGTTCGATCGGCCCCGCTTCCCTGAGCACTTCTTCTGCTGCCGCCCGCATCCAATCATCCTGTCCGCTGAAGACCTCCGCCGATACAGGCAGCGGCATACACAAGGCCGAGGCCGCAGCCGAGATCACGGCAGCTGCCGCATAAGCCTTAATTCTACTCTTTCCGAACACTGTTCTCCTCCCGATCAAATAAGCTGTATGATCTCTTACAGGAAAGAAAAGGAGTTCCCGGAGGAACTCCTTTTTCGACTCATGACTTAATAACGGTTTGCGATCACCTTCACGCCGGGGCCCATGCTGGTCGCGATGGAAATGCTCTTGAGATACTGGCCCTTGACTGCAGCGGGTTTCGCTTTCACGATCGCTGCCATCAGCGCGTCATAGTTCTCCATGAGCTGCTCCTTAGTAAAGGAAGCCTTGCCGATGGGGCAGTGGATGATGTTGGACTTGTCCAGTCTGTACTCGATCTTACCTGCCTTGATGTCCTTGACTGCCTTAGCGACATCCATGGTAACTGTGCCTGCCTTGGGGTTGGGCATCAGACCCTTAGGACCAAGAATACGGCCGAGACGGCCGACAACGCTCATCATGTCAGGTGTTGCGACTACTACGTCAAAATCCAGCCAGCCTTCATTCTGGATCTTGGGAAGAAGTTCCTGGCCGCCTACGAAATCAGCGCCTGCTTCCTGTGCCTCGTCGAGCTTAGCGCCCTTGGCGAATACCAGAACTCTGACCTTCTTGCCGATACCTGCGGGAAGTACTACCGCGCCGCGGATCTGCTGGTCGGCGTGACGGCCGTCACAGCTTGTGCGGATGTGGATCTCGACAGTCTCATCAAACTTCGCTGCTGCAGTTTCCTTCGCAAGAGCGATTGCCTCTTCGGGCTCATATAATTTAGTGCGGTCTACCTTCTTGGCAGCTTCCACATATCTCTTTCCGTGCTTCATCTTCTATTCCTCCTGTGTGTAGCTCAGTCCTGGACTGTGATTCCCATGCTTCTGGCTGTTCCGGCGATCATGCTCATAGCAGCTTCGAGAGAAGCGGCGTTGAGGTCAGGCATCTTCATCTCGGCGATCTCTTTGATCTGATCCTTGGTGACAGAGCCGACTTTCTGCTTGTTCGGAACACCGGATGCCTTCTGCAGGCCTGCTGCCTTCTTGAGAAGAACAGGTGCCGGCGGAGTCTTGGTGATGAAACTGAAAGATCTGTCAGAGTAGACAGTGATAACGACAGGGATGATCAGGTCACCCATGTCTGCGGTCTTGGCGTTGAACTGCTTGGTGAATTCCATGATGTTGACACCGTGCTGTCCAAGAGCAGGACCTACCGGCGGAGCAGGAGTTGCCTTGCCGGCCTTAATCTGCAATTTGATGTAACCAGTTACTTTCTTAGCCATTGTTTCCTCCTTTGTGGTACTGTGCGCAGCG
>CACZJD010000143.1 GCA_902781325.1 uncultured Lachnospiraceae bacterium | reverse complement strand
CTGGAGGACACCCGCATCCTGCAGCTCCGGCGTTATGAAAGCGGGAAACGACACGGGGTAAGCTTTGCCCCCGCGGGCGTATCATGAAGCTACTAAAGCAGGTGGATTGACTGTTTTCCGCCTGTGGAGGGAACGGGAGTGATCCGGAAAAACCGTCTATGATAGTAGAAGGACATTGAATTGGCTTTTGGACAGGGGTTCGACTCCCCTCTGATCCACTCATCACAGTGCGGGGCTGCGCTTATAAGCGCAGCTCTTTTTTTGCAACCATATCTATCTTTTTGGAAAATTCTTATTATAATAGCAGTTATAACACTTTTAGAGAATAGATATGTAGAAACAGTGAGGAACTTATGGAAGTTACGAACAGTATTTTGGAAAAATATGATCTTCTTCAGCATCAGTACCTGAAGGATACGGGCTGTGACAGCCTTCTCCTGCGCCACAAAAAGACCAGCGCGAGAGTAGCGCTCCTGCCCTCGGAAGATGACAATAAAGTATTCTATATCGGATTCCGTACGCCCCCGGAGGATTCCACCGGCGTGGCGCATATTATTGAGCACTCTGTGCTGTGCGGCTCCAGGGATTTCCCGGTCAAGGATCCCTTTATCGAACTCGTTAAGGGTTCGCTCAATACATTCCTAAACGCGATGACGTATCCGGACAAGACTGTATACCCGGTGGCGAGCTGCAACGATACGGATTTCAAGAACCTGATGCATGTCTATCTGGACGCAGTGTTCTATCCGAACATCTATAAAGAGCAGAATATCTTCCGCCAGGAGGGCTGGCATTATGAGGCAGAGGACGCGCAGAGTCCGATCACGGTGAACGGCGTCGTCTACAACGAGATGAAGGGCGCTCTTTCTTCTCCTGACGATGTGCTGGCACGCAGCATTTACGGCGCGCTGTATCCGCATACTCCTTACGCTGTGGAGTCCGGCGGCGATCCTGTATACATCCCGGACCTTACTTATGAGGCCTTTTTGGATTTCCACAGCAGATACTATCACCCCTCCAACAGCTATATTTTCCTCTATGGAAATATGGACATGGAGGAGCGTCTGACGTATCTGGACGAGGCTTATCTCTCTTCATTTGACAAGATTGAGATCGATTCTGAGATTCCTTCGGAGCCTGCGTTTGAGAAGCCTGTGGAGGCGACGGAGCACTATTCCGTGCAGTCAGAGGAGGAACTGGAAGGCCGCAGTTATCTTACATGGAACGTATCGCTGGCTCAGGACGGGCAGGACACTGAACTTGGCCTCGCTTTCAAGATCATCGACTACATGCTCTGCGACGCGGAAGGCGCACCTGTCAAAAAAGCGCTGAGGGACAAGGGAATCGGCGAGGACGTCTATTCCCTGCTGGAGCTCGGCATCAGACAGCCCAGCTATACCGTTACGTCCAAGTATACGGATCCCGACAAGAAAGAAGAATTCGTTAAGACCATCGAGGACACGCTCAGAGAGATCGCGGACAATGGCCTTGATCAGCGCGCTCTTTTGGCGAGCATCAACCGCTTCGAATTCAAATACAGAGAGGCCAATGCCGGCTATTATCCCAAGGGGCTGATCTATGGCCTCGGCGCGCTCGACACATGGCTCTACAATGAAGAGACACCCTTTATCAACCTCGAGCTCGGAGAGGCATTTGCTTCCCTTCGAGAGAAGATGGACAAGGGCTATTTTGAAGAACTGATCCGCAAGTATTTTCTGGAGAATCCGCACAAAGCGGTCGTCGTGATGACGCCGGAAGTGGGGCTCACCGAGAAAATGGCGGAAGAGCTCAGGAAGAAGATGGAAGTTTACGCCGAAGGTCTCACGGCAGACGAGAGGCAGCAGATCGTCGATGATCTGGCCGCGCTAAGACAGTGGCAGGAGACGCCCAATTCCGCCGAGGACCTGGCGAAGATCCCCATGCTGACAAGAGGGGATCTCACCAGAGAGATCAGGCCTTTCATCAACCGGCTTACGACCGCGGACACGATCCGTGATGGAGAGAAGGTGCTTGAGACGCAAGTCATCGCGCATCCTCTGGGCACATCGGGAATCGATTACCTGACTTTTATGTTCGATATCTCGAAGCTTCCCCAGAAGTTCTTCCCCTATCTGGGAGTCTTCAAGACCCTTGTGGGTGTACTGGACACGGAGCACTTCAGCTACGCGGAGCTGGATCAGGAGATCAATATCTATACAGGCGGCATCGGGACGACTGTCAGTGTCTATACTAAGAACGGTGATCCGTCAAAATACAGAATGATGACGGAAGTCAACTGCAAGGTGCTTCACGGCAATCTGGAACACGCCATGAGGCTGGTCGGTGAGATCCTCACCACTACCAAATGGAACAGCAAAGACCGCATCCTTGAGGTACTGGAGGAAGAGAGAGCTGCTATGAGAGCGGACCTTCCGGCTTCCGGTCATGCCACTGCGGCTGTCAGGGCATCAGCAGGATTCTCCGAGACTGCCCTGATCATGGACTGCGTGAACGGCATAAATGCTTATCACACACTTGATGAGGTCTGCGGACTTCTGGAAAAGGGCGAGGCGGACGAGTTCCTTAAGATGCTGGAAGAGATGGCCTGCTATATTTTCCGGGCAGACCATCTGATGCTGGACTACACTGCGGATGAGAGCAGCCTTGAAGAGATCTGCTGCGGAACCGGCGCTCTTGCCGGCACATTCCCTCAGGGAAGAACGCCGGAAGAAGATCTTGAGAAATACGGAAAGGCCTTCCGCGTCGAACCTGTCAAGGTGAAGGAAGGATTTACGACAGCCGGTCAGGTACAGTATGTCTGCAGAGCCGGCAATTACGGCAGCAAGGGCTGTGAGTACACAGGGGCTCTCCGTGTGCTGCGGGTGATCCTGGGTTACGATTATCTATGGCAGAATGTCAGGGTCAAGGGCGGCGCCTACGGCTGCATGAGCAGTTTCTCCAGAGACGGAAGTGCCTATTTCGTCTCTTACAGAGATCCTCATCTGGCCCAGACGATCAGAACCTTTGAAGAAGCACCGGACTATATCCGGGGATTTGAAGCGGACGAGCGCACGATGACCAAGTATATCATCGGCGCAGTCAGCGCCCTCGATCACCCGATGTCTCCGGCCGTGTATGGAAAATACTCCCTGACAGGCTATATGACAGGCTTTGACGAAGAGAAGATGAAGAGGGAACGCGATCAGGTTCTGGACTGCAGACCGGAGGATATCCGGGCCCTGGCCGCGCACATCGAGGCCTTCCTCAGCGAGGACGCTCTCTGTGTCGTCGGCAATGCGGAGAAGCTCAAGGCCGAATCCGACAGATTCGAGAGAATGGAAAAACTTCAGTGATACAGAAAGAGCAACGACATAAAGAAAAAGGCAAAGGTAATACTGCATGGCAGAGAACAAAGAAATGACGACACAGGAAAAGACCGGAAAGAAGGCCGGATTCGCGACGATCATCGGAAAGCCCAACGTGGGCAAGTCCACGCTGATGAACCGCCTGATCGGACAAAAGATCGCGATCACTTCCTACAAACCGCAGACGACAAGGACACAGGTCCGCACTATTTTGACAGAGGAGCGCGGACAGGTCGTGTTCCTCGATACGCCCGGCATTCACCGCACGAAGACGAAGATGGGCGAGTATATGGTAAAAGCGGCCCAGAGTACGCTGAAAGAAGTGGACGTGGTCCTGTGGCTGGTGGAGCCCAAGGCAAAAATGAGTGAGGAGGACAAGAGCATCATCGGGCAGCTTGCGGCTGTGAGGACCCCGGTGCTGATCCTCATAAATAAGGTTGATTCAGTAAAGAAGGCGGAAATCCTGCCCGTCATCGCTGTCTACCAGAAAGCCTATGACGAAGCGGTAAAGGCACAGAATGAGGAGAGAGAGGCGGCCGGAAAGGCTCCTCTTACGTCTAACCTCAAAGCCATCATACCGGTCAGCGCGAGGAGCGGAATCGGTACGGAAGATCTGCTGAGCAGCCTGTTCGAACTGCTCCCCGAGGGGGAACCCTTCTATGACGAGGAGCAGGTAACAACGGAGACTGAGCGTGAGATCGCGGGCGAGATCGTGCGCGAGAAGGCGCTGCGCCTGCTGCAGGAGGAGGTCCCCCACGGAATCGCTGTGACGATCGACAGCATGAAATACCGCAAGAGAAAAGACGGGACTGAGATCTGCGATATCGACGCTTCGATCATCTGCGAGCGTGAGAGCCACAAGCTGATCGTGATCGGCAAGCAGGGCTCTATGCTCAAAAAGATCGGAACGGCGGCGAGAACGGATATCGAGAATATGGAGCAGCAGATGAAGTCCTTCGGCTACGATATGCGGAAATTCAAATAAGATGAGTGCAAGTTATGAAGTGACCGGAATGGTCCTCACGAGTGTTCCCGCAGGGGAATATGACAAAAGAGTGGAGATCCTCACGAAGGAGAGAGGCAGAATCTCGGGATTTGCAAGAGGGGCGAGAAGGCCCGGAAGTCCTGTGATGGCTGCCGCTTCTCCTTTTGTATTCGGAACTTTTAAGATCAGTGAAGGCAGGAGTGCTTACCAGATCATCGGCGCCAAGGTGGACAATTATTTTGAAAAGCTTCGCGCGGACATTACGGCTGCCTGCTTCGGATCCTACTTTATGGAGATCCTGCAGTATGTGACGAGGGAGAACAACGACGAGACAGCCCTGCTCATGCTCGCTTATCAGAGCCTCAGAGCGCTGGAATCGGACTCTTTTGACAACCGTCTGGTCAGAGCGGTATTCGAGATCAAGGCGGTCATGCTCGAGGGAGAATACCCCGGTCCAAGGCGCGCAGTACAGTATTCAGACTCCGCGCTGTATGCGCTTGATTATATATTCAGGACGCCGCCCGCGAAGATCTACACCTTCGGAGTGAAGCCGGAAGTACTCGCAGAACTGGAAAGTTACGCGAAATGGCTCTGCGCAAGGACCTGGGATCACAGGTTCAGGAGCCTTGAAATTCTTGAAGTTCTGACGTGAGCGGCTTTAAACAGGGGATTGAGCGTTGCAAAACAGGCGCTGTTCCCTTATAATTAAGCGTTGATAATTGAAACTGTGTATATCAGCATCTACGTTCCAAATGCATTGCGTCCGGGATGCTGAACAATAATAAAGAATAAAGGAGCACGAGAGTCAATGGAAAAGACAATGGATAAGATCGTGGCACTGTGTAATGCCAGAGGATTCATCTACCCCGGTTCCCAGATCTACGGCGGACTGGCCAACACATGGGACTACGGCAATCTGGGCGTCGAACTCAAGAACAACGTCAAGAAGGCCTGGTGGCAGAAATTTGTACAGGAGAGC
>CACZJD010000142.1 GCA_902781325.1 uncultured Lachnospiraceae bacterium | reverse complement strand
GCCGCCCTCTACAAACTCAACATCGACCAGATCGAGTATTCCGCCGAGATCGCAATGGAACACAATCTCGGCCTCACCTGCGACCCCGTAAACGGCCTGGTGCAGATCCCCTGCATCGAGCGCAACGCCGTCGCAGCGATGCACGCGATCACCGCAGTGAACCTCTCCCGCTTCCTCTACACCACCCGTAAGATCTCCTTCGACGAAGTCGTCGCGACCATGTACCGCACAGGCCTCGACATGGATGAGAAATACCGGGAGACTTCCCATGGTGGGCTGGCGGTGATTTATAGCAGGAAGTGAGGCAGTTTACACCCCGGCCCTTAATCAAGGGCCGGGGTGCTGTTAAAAACAGTGGAATGACCTGGTGATGTGTATACCTGGTGGTGTGTAGACCTAGTGGTGCGGAGACGTTTGACCTGGCGGTGCGGAGACCATAATTCTTATTGAATCGATGGAGCGATTATGCATCTTAAGCGAAAAGACTCCATCAAACTTAAGAACATCAGAAAATGGATGGAGGGAAAAATACCAGTCTTACAGGAATTCTCCATCCTCTCTGGCTTGCTGCCAAAATCCGATGGAGCTTGAAACGACAATCTGCCACAACTTCTACATCCATTCCGCTTTATTGCCATATCCGATGGTCTGTGAAGAATTTCTTACACAAATTATTCCAACTTATATTACTTTTCATCTAGTCCGATGGAGGGTTCATGCAAGAACGGCCAAAAAGGCTCCATCCTTTTTGGGACTTAATCAAGTCTGGTGGAGGGTTTATACAAGAATGCCTTAAAGAGCTACATCCTTTTTTTGCCCTGATCAAATCGGATGGAGGCTGCCGTCATTTCGAATATTCCCTGAACATCTCCAGATACTCCTGTTCCACTTCTGCAAAAGGTCTCACAGCATAATCAGGCATGACCTTCAGTTTCGGCGCTTCGCCACCCGGTCGCTCTTCCAAAAGAATTGTCAAATCATACCAAAGCAGTGCGTCATCGATGGCCTTGAGCTTTGCCTGCTCTTCTGCCGTCAGTAAATCCCCAAGAAACTTCTCGTAGATCAGATCGAGTAAATGGTTTTCATGCTCACAGTACTCCGGCAGCTCTTTCTTGAATGGGCGCGGAATGTCTGACATATAACACTCACTTGCATCATGCAAAAGGCAGGCGAGAATCAGGCGGTCTGAAAGCCCCCGGGCGGCCGCTTCCTTCGCGCAGCACAGGCAGTGCTCTCCGACGGACCAGAAAGTCTTCACATGGCCGTTACCACGGGTGATCAGAGACAGCGCGTGAGCGATGTCTTCGATACAGATTGCTTCTTGGTCGGGATTTGTCGGCTCGAAATGTTTGCCGGTATACGTTGTGATGTAGTTGCTCATGGATTTCACCCCTGATGCACCACCACCTGCGGGAACGGAATCTCAATACCCTTCTCCATAAAGAGCGCCCAGATGTCCCTGGTGAGCTGGCGCTGCGCCTTGAAGACATCTTCTTCCCTGACGTCGACGATGAACTTGAGGTTCACGCCGCTGTCCGCCAGCGCGGTCACGCCCAGGAAGACCGGCTCTTTCTGGTAGAGGTCTTTGTGGGCCTCATACATCAGCGGCAGACCTTCCGCAATAACTCTATCCATTTTCTTCAGGTCTGTATCGTAGGCTACGCTGACCTCGCAGGCCGCTACAGATCTGTTGCGGGAACGGTTCTGGAAATTGCGGATGTCCGAGTTGTTGACGATCTTCAGGTTGCCGCCCGCGTCCTCGATCGTCGTCGTGCGGACGCCGATGTTGCGCACCGTGCCCCGGAAATCATCCAGAATAATGATATCGCCGTTGACGTACTGCCCCTCAAAGATGATGAAGGCGCCGGTGATGCAATCCGACAATGCCGATACCAGCCAGCACAGCAGTAGTATTGACGCCAAGGATCGCAAGTCCCCAGACCACGCCGATGATCACGATCAGATAGTGGAATGTGCCCGCCAGCAGATCACCGATCGTCTGGGCGCGCAAGCTCTTTTTACCAAAATACTGAATGATCCACTTGACCACCACATTGATGACCCAGAGCACACTGATCATAAGGAGCAATGTCAAAATATGGGCCACCGTAATTCTGCCGCTCCGCTCGATCAGGAAATAGCTCTTTTCCAGATCGCGGATCTTTTCCCGTGTCTCCATAGACACAGGAAGCCACTGCGGATTGAGCAGCAGAATGATCAGTATAACAGCGATCAGTGTTCCGATTATCGACCTATTCTTTTTCATTGTCTTTGTATCCTCCTATTAATCGTTGGTTGACAACTTAAATTTCTCCGTGACATGATACAGGTCGATCCCATACTCGTTGTCATAGGAATCATTTCCATTTGCCACCGCGTAAAACCACAGGGCAAAGTACTTACAATCCGCATTGGGCGGCCTTACGTCTATAGAATCCGAATAGGTGTAAGCGGATCCGGATCCCGTGAAGGAATCTGTGCCTGTTCCGTCCCAGATGACTTTTTCATCAACAGGCAATTCATCATCTTTCCCGTAGTACCAGTAAACTCTGATCTCCCGGAAATCCAGCTCGTAGTCGTGCGGATCGTTCCCGTCCTGCTCAACATACAGGTCGTAATTGAGCGTAGCTATACCGGACGATTCACCCTCCGAGAAGCTGCCGTTTTTCAATTTACATTCATCTCTTCCACGCTGCGCGTTTCTGTATATTCTGCATTGCCGAACTCTTCGCCAAGCGAGTAAGTGAGATAGATCGTGACATCCACCGAGCCGCTGTCAAGCATTGCCCGGTAATCATCAGCCAAAAGGCTCACTTCTATGCTGCCGTCGCCGCTGACGCTTTCCATACTGCAGGTATCATAGCCGTTGGTGAGTTGAGCATAGGATACGATGTTCACCGCGTCATTCGCTTCAATCGAGTATTGTACCATCAGATGGTCAAGTTCTCTCCACCAGTACACATGGTCGATCGTAACATCGGGCGCATTACCCGACGGAGGCACCACGCCGGGAAGATCTTCTTTATCGGTAAACGCATACAGTTCCATCGCAGTATCATACTCATCATTTCCATTCATTTCCCCGTAGAAATGAAGTTGGAATTTCGTCACCGATGAGAGAGGCGGCGTCGCGTCTAATCCCTCGTACCAGAATGAGTATTCCAGATCCATATTTCCGTCAGCATTGGGCCCGCTGGAATACGGTCCCAAAAAGACCTGTTGGCCTCCTTCTTCCCAGATCGTACTTGTTCCTACGGACTCATAATTATTTCTGAACCACTCGATATCTACCTTCTTGAACTTCGGAGTGTATTCATGGGAGTCCCCGTCTCTGTAGTACACGTGCAATTCACAGCCGACGTTCATATTGCTGAAGGTTCCGCTTATAGACCCGAGTTTCGTCTCCATGTAGCCGGAGAATAACTCAGGATTGCCGGGAACTGTGAGCACTTTCTCTTTGGACTCGCCGCCCAGCTTATACTGAAGAGTGATCGTAGTGACCCATTGTCCGCCGCTGAAAATCTGAAGGTCGCCGCCGGCATTGTCTTCGACCTTTTTACTGCCGGCGCCGGTCACCTCGGGCATAGTGTGCTCCATATATAAGCCGCCCGGATCATAGGTGATCTTGGCCTGGGATGTAATGTCTGTCGCGTCATTTGCCGTGATCTCATACCCGAGTTCCAGATGATCGACCAACTGGTACCAGTACAGGTGGTCGAAGGTCACCTCCGGCTCCACCAGCGTGACGCCAGGCAGCGCAATAGGAGTCAGCTCTGCGGAAGTCGGGCGGTTGATCCAGTAGACGGTTTCGTCTGTATCTGTTCCCGTTCCTTCTGTATAGCATATCAGGTAATAGTGAGTCGCTCCTTCCGCGTCCGCGGGAGGCGTGGCATCAAGGGTTCCCGAATAACTGAAGGTCAGCCTTTTATAATCTCCTTCGGTCACTGGACCTGTGGGACCTGTGATCGGACTCGTTCCCGTGCCGTCCCAGATCGTCCTTTTGCTTCCTACCTTTTCGTAAGTGTATCCGCCGTTTCCGATAGGAACCTGCTTTTCCCATCCTATATCGATTCCGGTGAATGTAATATCGTATGTGTGACGGTCATCGGCCGGATATTGGAAAATGATATCCGAAGTTACTGCCTGATTGTCTACGCTCGATCCGCTTCCGGAATCCCCCAGACCATAGAGCCATAAAGGTCCCTTGAACTCAGGAGGCATGGAAACGCTGCAAGTGCGCGTCCTGTTTTCTCCGTGCATCGTGTAGTTCAGTTCCACTTCAACTGTCCAAGAGTCGCCGCTGTGATGCCACCACAGCCTGCCTGAGCCGTCTGCATTCACACTGATCGGGCCCGATCCTGTTCGTTCATCCATTGTAACCGTCTTTGCGGGATCAATATCAGACGTCACTGTCGCGACTGACCTGATATCCTCGGCGTCACCGGGCGTGATCGTATATCCGACTTCAATATGATTGAGTTCGTCCCACAAATAAATGTAGTTGATCGTCACCTCCAGATCCCTTTCGATCTCACAAGGCGTTGACCGCCCGAAAGTCGGATCGTGAATCGTATATACAGTCCCGTCCGTATCGGTTCCTGTACCCTTCATGTAATAGTCGAGGTAGAAATGCGTGGCTCCCGCTGCATCCGCGGGCGGAACGACATTGAGAAGGTCGTGGTAATCAAATGTCAAAACCTTGTAGTCCCCATCAGTTGTCGGTCCTGTGGGTCCCGTGATCGGAGAGGTTCCGGTGCCGTTCCAGACTGTTTTTTTGGTACTGCCGACTTCCTCGTATGTACTACCGCCTCCGCTGAGAGGGACCTCCTTCATCCAGCCCATCTCTATTTTGGCAAATGATACGTCATAGGTATGGCGGTCATTCTTTCCATACCTGAATTTAATCGTATCGCTGACGACTTTATTTGTAGTCGAGCTGTTTCCCGACAGATACTGCGGATCCAGCCACAGGAAGTCCATGAACTCCGGCTGCGCCGTGTTGCTGACCGTGAGCGTCTTATTCTCCCCGTTCAGCGTATACGCAAGCGTCACGTCTGTTTTCCATTCGTCCGCGCTCATATACGTGATCTTCCCGTAACCGTCCGCGTTTGCGTCGATCGTTCCGGCGCCCGTCTTGGAGGGCATACCGACCGTCATAGACGGATCCCTCATAGAGGTGACAGTGGAGTAGGATGTGATAGATTCCCCATCGTTAGCCGTGATATTATACTCCACCTCAATGTGACCGAGGCAATACCAGTAATAAACATGAGCGATGCTCACAGTAGGATCCTTGTAGACGGACTCGTCGGGCTCAACCGGTAAATCGGGCTCAGTCGGGCTGCTTGGCTCCTCTTCAGGCTCAGTCGTCTCCGGTGAATCCTCCGATGTTTCGGGCGAGTCAGGCGAATCCGGCAGCTCCGGAGATACCAGCTCTTCCGGCTTTTGGGGTTCTTCAGGCTTTTGGGGTTCTTCAGGCTTTTCCGGAATGTCCTTGTGCTCCTCCGGATTGATCGGCGGCTCCGGCGTATCGGGCTCAGAGGGCTCCTCCGGCTTTGTCTCTGAAGTGACTACGGTATCTTTATCAGACGAGCGGGGCTCCGTTCCCGCCATTTCACCGCCTGGGCCTGTGGAAACAAGCAGCAGAAGCAGCAGTCCGATGAGCGCAAAAAACAGGAACCGCTCCGGGCTGTTCCTTCTCGCCGGCCCGCGTGTCCCGTAAATTCCCTTATGATGTTTTCCTCCCTTTACTGGTTCGTACGGCTCCGCATACTCCGGGTACTGATCGTTGATTTCACGCATAGGCTTCCCCTTTTCCTATGTCCCGCTGCGAGTTCCCCCCCTGATATGATCTGCTCTTGCGATTTGTTAAGTTTAAGACACAAAGATGTAAAATTTCGTTAATATAATACTACTGTCCTATCGCTTTAAAGTCAACAGAATTGGTCAAAATATCGATTTATTCTCTCTGATCTTCCGCCGGTCCTCCTCGGAATACTTCTCGACATCCATTTTCCACAGGAGAATGATGGAAATCGTAAAGGCGATCAGGTCCAGCCCTAGATAAGTAAAGATCAGTACATTCTCCACCGCTGCCGGCTGTCGTACCAGCGACGCGTCGTACCCGGCAAGGCCAAGAAGGCCGCTTACAATACCTACTGCAAGGCCCCAAAGCCCCACCATGAAGTGCCAGCAGTATAAACTGCGAAGGCACAATTCCAATCGCTTTGAGCGCCACACCGGCACACACTATTTTGAAATTGTGGACGCCAAGGAACGCGACCAGCCCGCCTGCCAGCGACAGGATGAGTCCGGTGACAATGGACCGCTGTTTACCGAACTTGTTGGCAAGAGGCCACACAATGAACATGCCAAGCGCCGCGGGAAGGCCTCCGATCAGGCCAAGCGCGCTCATCAATGCTCCCGAAGCTTTTTCGGGATCCTCCGCCCACAGAACGCTTTCGAACATCCATCGCGAATAAAAGCTCATGGATGTGTTCTTGACCAGCTGTCCCATAAGATAGAACAGCACATACAGCATGACCATCCACCAGTAGCTGCTGCATAAGCAGGCCTCCCTGTGACAGCTTGCCGGGATCTTCTCATCCCGGGGATGCTCCATGGCCTCCTCTGTTATGCGCTCCCTGGTGAAATAGAATTCCGCAAGGATCCCGACTGCCGTAACCAGCGACAGGATGATTGCCATGATCCTCCAGTGATAATAGGACGCTGCGATGTTAAGCTCCCTGTCATCGTACACGAACATGTAACTCTGCAGGAGGACCGGCACGAGAATGCTCGCCCCTATACCTGCCGCCGCCACAAGGGCCGCGTTGGACGTCGTCGCCAGAATCCCCCTCTTATTGCTGTCCCGGGTCGACAACGACACCATTGAACTGTGCGCTGTATAATAGCAGGGATATGCGAATGCGTAATACAGGTTGTAACTAAGCGCAATCCAGACCATCTCCAAGGCAGAGCCGTTATTGGGAGATGAAAACAGGAGCAAAATAGCGACGATAAGCAGGGGAACCGACGCCAGCATATAAGGCCGGGCCTTTCCTGCCTTAGTCTTCGTGTTGTCGATCCACCTGCCTATTGTAAGATTTCCATATACTACAAAGATGACCGATACGATCGGGAGAAGCGCTGCGAACGCGCCAAAGGCATGTTTGGTCCATCCCAGAACGTCAGCGTAGTATCTTGTCAGATACGCGCCGAAGATCGCGTTCGCCAGCATCGCGCAGAAAGGCGCAAGGAAATAACCGAGAGCGATCTCCGGAAATCTGACCTCGCCGCTTTTAATCTTAGTATGAAACGCCGGATGCTCAACGAGCTTTTTCAAAAACCCCATCATCTTCCCCTGTATTCTGTAATAGTCTGATGGATATAATAAATTACTAAAACTTCCCATAGCAAAAATGGGCTTCGTTCCTTGAAAACTCAATAATACAGGTAATCAGATAGTGTATTCAGGCTGCCAATGCCGCTTTCGT
>CACZJD010000141.1 GCA_902781325.1 uncultured Lachnospiraceae bacterium | reverse complement strand
TCGAATCTCTCAACCTTGGTGGGATCGTCGGGCTTTTTCTTGGTCAGAGGGCTGATCTCGATCGGATGGTCCATGATAAATGTAGGCTGGATCATCTTGTCTTCGCAGAACTCGTCGAAGAAGAGGTTTACGATATCGCCCTTGACGTGACGGTCCTCATACTCGATGTGGTGCTCGTCAGCAAGTTTCTTAGCCTCTTCAGTCGTTGCGACCTGATCGAAATCAATGCCGGTCTGCTCTTTGATCGCGTCGATCATGGTGAGCTTTCTGAAAGGCTTGCCCAGGTCGATTTCCTTGTCGCCGTAGACGATGGTGGTCGTGCCGCAGACTTTCTCTGCCAGATAGCGGAACATGCTCTCTGTCAGTTCCATCATTCCGTAGTAGTCTGTGTATGCCTGATACAGTTCCATGAGAGTGAATTCAGGGTTGTGCCTTGTATCAACGCCTTCATTTCTGAACACGCGGCCAATCTCGTAGACTCTCTCGAGTCCGCCGATGATCAGTCTCTTGAGGTAGAGCTCCAGAGATATACGGAGCTTGACATCCTCGTCCAGCGCGTTGAAATGAGTCTCGAAAGGACGTGCCGCAGCGCCGCCCGCATTGGAGACAAGCATAGGGGTCTCAACTTCCATAAAGCCGCGAGCGTCGAGGAACTTGCGGATCTCGCTGATGATCTTGGATCTCTTGATAAAGGTCTCTCTGGACTCCTCATTCATGATGAGGTCCACATATCTCTGGCGGTATCTGAGGTCTGTATCCTGAAGGCCGTGGAACTTCTCCGGCAGCGGAGTCAGGGACTTGGACAAAAGCGTCAGTTCCTTGGCGTGTACGGAGATCTCGCCGGTCTTGGTCTTGAAAACAAATCCCTTGACGCCGATGATATCGCCGATATCCATGCGTTTGAATTCCTTGTAAGCCTCTTCGCCCAGATCATCTCTGGCTACATAGACCTGGATGCGTCCTTCCTTATCCTGCACGTTGCAGAATGAAGCCTTGCCCATGACGCGCTTGAACATCATGCGGCCGGCGATGGAGACAGTCTCGTTCTCGAGCTCGTCAAAATCGCGTTTGATCTGAGCACTGTGATAAGACTGATCGTATTTTACGATCTGAAAGGGATCCTTTCCCGCCGCCTGCAGCT
Organism: uncultured Lachnospiraceae bacterium; assembly: GCA_902781325.1. GTDB lineage: Bacteria > Bacillota > Clostridia > Lachnospirales > Lachnospiraceae > CAG-791. The sequence continues at coordinate 5,033 of CACZJD010000141.1, read as the reverse complement.
CCGCGAGTTTCTCTCTTCTGACCTTCTCTAACTGGGATGTTTCCTGAACCTTCTGCTGACCTTTCTGCTGGTTATTCTGTGCCACTTTCTTCCTCCATATTGCGTGGTTGCTTCCGTTATCCGCTTCGCGCACATCCGTCCGAAGCGGTATCTGTACGCATGTGCATGGTTTAAGTCTCAGTAACCCCTGAGACTAAAAAGTCAGCGGCGCCGTTTTCAGGCGCCGCAGGCAATCTCTTATTTGTTGGGAGCTGTGATCTCAAGGACCTTGTACTGGCTCTCACCGGCAGGAGAATGAACCGTTACGATATCTCCCACATGTGCTCCGATCAGGGCTTTCCCTACAGGAGACTCATTGGAGATCTTGCCTTTGATGCTGTTGGCTTCTGTAGAGCCCACGATCTTGTAAGACAGTTCTTCATTGAACTCCATGTCAAAGATCACGATCCTGCTGCCGATCATAACTCTGTCGGCTGTGACGTCCTCGTCATCCACGACCTCGACATTCTTGAGGACTTGGCTGCATCGTACTCGGCGTTCTCGGAGAGGTCGCCCTGCTCTCTTGCTTCCTTGATCTTCTGTGCTACTTCTTTTCTTCTGACAACCTTGAGTTCGTGAAGTTCGTCCTCATATCTTTTGAGGCCTTCTCTTGTCAGAATGTTCTTTTTCTCTTCCATTTCGTGCTCCCAAAACTTTATTTACTATACTTTTTCAAAACCATTTCAGGTTTCCATTGACACTGAATTATACAAGAGTATAAGCATTATTGTCAATCCATTTCGTCTCTCCGCCGCCCTATTTGAGCCAAAACATCCTTTCTGCCGCAGGTTCACTCACGCGTACGGGTACTCTTTGGCGAGGAGCGCCTGAAGTTCTGCCAAAGTAGTGATCGAGTTCACTTTCTTCCTCACTTTGGACGCGCCGGGAAACCCGGTCAGATAATTGTGCACATGGCCTCTCATCTCTCGCATTCCCACTCTCTCACCCTTGCAGTCACACAGCATCTGCGCGTGGCGCAGGATCATCTTTACAACCTCTCTTCTGGGCGGTCTCTCCGGGATCGCTCCGTTTTTAAGGTAGGCGTTCACTTCCCTGAAGATCCAGGGATTGCCCTGAGCCGCTCTTGCGATCATCACTGCGTCGCACCCGGTCTCGTCCATCATTCTCTTTGCGCTCGGTCCATCCACAACGTCGCCATTGCCGATGACGGGAATGGTGAGCGCTTTTTTGACATCGGCGATGACAGACCAGTCTGCCTCACCGCTGTACATCTGCTCTCTGGTTCTTCCGTGCACCGCGACAGCGGAGGCCCCGCCTTCCTGAGCTGCCAGCGCGCATTCCACCGCATTTACGTGGTCCGCGTCGAACCCTTTCCGGATCTTGACCGTCACAGGGCGGCTGGAAGTCTCCGCGCATGCCCGCACGACCTTTTCGATAAGGCCCGGATCCCTCATCAGAGCCGAACCTTCCTGGTTGCCTACGATCTTGGGCACCGGACACCCCATGTTGATGTCCAAAATGTCGAAGGTCTGGTCCTCCAGGATCCGGCAGGCCTCCGCCATCACATCCGGCTCATGACCGAAGATCTGGAGCGATACGGGCTTCTCCTCAGGAGTGGTCTCCCAGAGTTCCCCGGTCCTGCGGCTGCGGAAAGTGATCGCCTTGGCGCTGATCATCTCCATGCACACAAGACCCGCCCCCTGTTCATGGCATAACAGACGAAAAGGCAGGTCTGAAACGCCTGCCATCGGTGCAAAAACTGTTCGGTTGGGGATCGTCACATTCCCGATCTGAAACGGGGATGCGTATCTGTTCATTTCCAATTTTTATTCCTCTTCCTCGTCATCCTGTTCAAGCAGCTCCGCAGCGTCCTGGTGCAGGAAGGTCACCTTGAAGTAAATAGAGAGCGCCCTGAACATCTCCGCTTTCTTCCTGCGGATCTCCTTCATCAGAAGTTCTGCGCCGATGTCGTCATAAAGGAGGTCGCCCTCCTCGTGCTGCGTATCCATCTCCACATCTCCATAGGGAGTGAACCCGATAGTGAAAATGCCGCCCACTTCCTCTGTAAAGAGCACGCAGATGATATGCAGTTCCTCCTTGATGTTCTCAGGAATCTTGTCAAACTTGTTATTAAAATAGTATTTCTTCTCATAGGCGTTGGCCCCGCAGAGCACTACGCGGAAACGGTCCGCATCCACATTGCCGGTCATTTCCTGATTCATTTCTTCATTATTTCTGTTGTCCATCTTCCGTCTCCATTCCGGGTATTCTCACACATAGCCCATAACGCCTCTCACCGAGACCTCGCCTGTCCCAATGGGGGTCAGACCCCCATCCGCATCACGCTGCACAAGCAGCTCGCCCAGGTCGTTGATCCCCACGGCTGTTCCCTCGAAGGGCGCCGAGGGATCCAGAACTCTCACTTTCCGTCCCCTGTTAACCAGCGCGCGCTCATATTCCTCTCTCAGAGGTTTGAGGGTCTGCGCCCCGGCAAATCTCTCATAATATTCTTCAAAATATCTCCAGACCGCCGCTGTCAGATCGGCCCTGCTGACCTCTCTTCCAAGCGCGAGGGCAAGCGACCCGGCCGTCTGACGGATCTCCTCCGGGAATTCCGTCTGATTCACGTTGATCCCGATCCCGATCACAATGTCCCGGATCTCCTTCTCCTCCATGCGCATCTCTGTCAAAATACCGCAGATCTTATGGTAATCCTCTCCCCGGGCGCTCACCACAATGTCGTTGGGCCACTTGATTCCGAAGGTACACTCATTTCCATACAGTTCCTCGCAGGCTCTGAATACTGACAGCGCCATGACCAGCGTCAGCATCGGGGCTGTTTCAGGTCTGAAATCGGGCTTTAAGAGTATGCTCATATAGATATTGACACCGGGCGGAGAGATCCAGGTGCGTCCCCTTCTTCCCTTACCGGTCGTCTGCTTGGAGGTCACCGCCAGTGTCCCCTGCGGGTATCCGCTGTCCGAGAGGCCGAAAATATCTGCGTTCGTGGAGCCCGTCTCTTCCGAATAGATCAAGGGATGGCCTGCCCAGCGGGTCGTAAGCCTTCTCTCCAGTTCCTCCCGGTTGAAGAGATCTCTCCCCTCCACAGAAAGAAGGCGGTACCCCTTATTGGTCACCGCCTCGATCGGATATCCGTCTTCCTTGAGTCTGTTTATGATCTTCCAGACAGCCGTTCTCGACACGCCCAGCGTCCCGCAGAGCTGCTGTCCGGACACATAACCGTCAGCTTCCCTGAGCTGACGCAAAACTTCCTGTTTCCTGTCCATATTACAATGTACCGCCTGCAAGTGATCGGCAGTCAGTCTGCCGTAGAGATTAGTCCGGATGTCTTCAGAGCGTAGCCGCCATCACAGCCTTAATGGTGTGCATACGGTTCTCAGCCTCCTCGAAAACCCTGGATCCGGGTCCCTCGAAGACTTCGTCCGTAACCTCAAGCTCTGCCATTCCGAACTGCTCGTAGATCTCTCTTCCGATACCGGTTCCCTGATCGTGGAAAGCGGGAAGGCAGTGCATGAATATAGCCTTCTCGCCGGCTAGATCCATCAGTTCCTTCGTCACCTGGTAGGGCTTCATCTCTTCGATCCTCTCAGCCCAGGCTTCCATCGGCTCTCCCATGGATACCCACACATCAGTATAGAGGACATCGGCGCCCTTCGCGCCTTCTTTCGCGTCCTCCGTAAGGGTGATGCTGCCGCCGCTCTTCTCCGCGATCTCTCTGCAGGTCTTCACCAGTTCTTCATCAGGGAAGTACTTCTTGTTGGCGCAGAGAGTGATGTGCATTCCCATCTTGGCGCCGGCTACCATCCAGCTGTTCGCCATGTTGTAGCGGCAGTCGCCGAAGAAACTGAGCTTTATGCCCTTCACGTAACCGAACTGCTCTCTGATGGTGAGCAGATCCGCCAGCATCTGGGTGGGATGAAACTCATTGGTGAGACCGTTCCAAACGGGGACCTTACTGTATTTTGCCAATTCCTCGACGATCTCCTGGCCGTAGCCGCGATATTCAATTCCGTCGTACATGCTTGCCAGCACGCGGGCAGTGTCCGCGATACTCTCTTTCTTGCCGATCTGCGATCCTGAAGGATCCAGATAGGTGGTGCCCATGCCGAGGTCGTGTCCCGCCACCTCGAAGGAGCAGCGGGTTCTGGTGCTGGTTTTCTCAAAGATCAGTGCAATGTTCTTTCCCTCAAACATCTTGTGAGGAATGCCCTTTTTCTTCTTGTCCTTGAGATCCGCGGCGAGATCGAGAAAATATTCGATCTCCTCCGCGCTGAAGTCCAGCAGTTTCAGAAAGTCTCTTCCTTTAAGATTCACAGCCATTGGTACAGTTTATCCTTTCTTACTTCTTTCCGGCAGCGCTGTCTTCCTTGACCATCTCCTTGAGAGATGCCGCAAGGCCTGCGATGCCCTGGATCTCCGAGGGAATGATGATCTTGGTTGCCTTGCCGTCTGCCGCCTGGGCAAAAGCTTCAAGGCTCTTGATCGTCAGAACCGCTTCGTCGGCGCCTGCCTCACGGATCATGCGGATACCGTCTGCGTTAGCCTGCTGCACCTGGCGGATCGCCTCACTGCGTCCTGCTGCTTCCTGGATCATCTTCTCCTTCTGTGCTTCCGCGGCAAGGATCGTAGCTCTCTTGTCCGCTTCCGCCTGCAGGATCATGGATTCCTTCTGGCCTTCTGCCACAAGGATGGCTGACTTCTTCTCGCCTTCCGCCTTCAGGATGGACTCACGTCTCTCACGCTCTGCCTTCATCTGCTTCTCCATCGCTTCGCGGATCGCGGAAGGAGGAGTGATGTTCTTAAGCTCGACACGGGTGACCTTGATTCCCCAGGGGTCTGTCGCGACGTCCAGAGAGGAGCGCATCTTCGCGTTGATGATCTCGCGGGAAGTCAGTGTCTCGTCCAGGTCCAGCTCACCGATGATATTTCTCAGTGTCGTAGCTGTCAGGTTCTCGATAGCCATGATCGGATTCTCGACGCCGTATGTGAAGAGCTTCGCGTCCGTGATCTGG
>CACZJD010000140.1 GCA_902781325.1 uncultured Lachnospiraceae bacterium | reverse complement strand
TTTATGCCAAACTAGCTTTTTTCATACCATCGGATACTGTTGAAACCGAAATAGGATGTAGAACTTGTGCCAGGCAAGCTTTATACACACCATCGGATAAAGTCGAGACCGAAAATGGATGTAGGACAACAGCCAGACAAGCTGACCAAACAGCCCGACAATTATAATCATGAAACACAGTTGACAAATAAACAGTATAGTGATTATATTATATAAAAATGATATCGCTTTAAACCGATGAAGTGGAGATAAAGCAAAAAGAAGCCCTTACAGAGAGCCCGGATAGGTGAGAGCCGGACAGAACGCTGTTTTGCAAATGGACCACGGAGGGCGCATTCAAAGGCCGCTGAGGCTGAGTATTATGCGACGTGAAGGCATACGTCAGTTGCCGGGAATTTGATGGAATTCCGACGAGAGTGTGCAGCGTATGCTGTGCGAACCAGGGTGGCACCGCGGATCAAAGTATGTATTGTTAGATTCGTCCCTGGCAGGATGTGATTGTCCTGCCAGGGATTTTTTGTGCTACAGGCACGAGGCGCGGCGCCGAAGCGAGCTCTCGGCCATGCTCGTTGCAGCAGAAATCCTTGTGAGGGCAGAGCGGATGCAATCAAAAGGAGGAAAGAGAAATGATCAAAGAAGCCATTATCAAGATCGTGAACAAGGGTGACCTTACATTCGATGAGGCCCAGACCGTGATGAATGAGATCATGAGCGGGCAGAGTACGCCGACGCAGAATTCGGCGTTTCTGGCGGCGTTGTCGACGAAGAGCACCAAAGCCGAGACCATTGATGAGATCACGGGCTGCGCGGTTGCAATGAGAAATCACGCGACACCGGTGGCGCACGAGGGAATGGAAGTCCTCGAGATCGTGGGAACGGGCGGCGATAATGCGCGTACTTTCAATATTTCGACGACTTCGGCGATGATCGCCGCGGCGGCGGGCATCAAGGTGGCAAAACATGGAAACCGCGCGGCCTCCTCCGACAGCGGCGCGGCTGACTGCCTTGAGGCGCTCGGCGTCAATATCCAGCAGTCCCCGGATCTGTGCAGGAAGCTTCTCGAGGAAGTTGGCGTCTGCTTTATGTTCGCCCAGAAATATCACACTTCCATGAAGTATGTAGGAGCGATCAGGAGGGAGTTGGGATTCAGGACGGTGTTCAATATTTTGGGACCGCTGACGAATCCCGCTAAGCCCGAGTATTTCATGCTGGGCGTGTATGACGAGTATCTGTGCGAGCCGGTGGCGAAGGTTCTGGCTTCTATGGGCGTGAAGCACGCGCTCGTGGTGTACGGCAGGGACAAGATGGACGAGGTTTCGCCCAGCTGCGAGACGACGGTGTGCGAGCTGCGGGACGGCTTCTACAGGACGATCGTGATAAAGCCGGAAGATTTTGGCATGGTCAGAGGGGCGAAAGAGGAGATCGTCGGCGGGACGCCTGCTGAGAACGCGGCGCTGACAAGGGCGATCCTGAGCGGAGAGGTCACCGGCACGAGGAGAAACGCGGTGCTCCTCAACGCGGGCTGCGCGATCTATGCGGCCGGCAAAGCATCGGACATCGCGGAAGGCGTCCGGATCGCGGCGGAGAAAATCGACAGCGGGGAAGCGCTCGCTGTGCTCGATAAGTTCATCCGCGTGTCGAACGAGGTGGCATAAATGACGATCCTGGACACGCTGGCCGACCACGCGAGGGCCAGAACGGAACGGAATAAGGGGCGGGTATCTTTTGACAAGATGAAGAAGCAGGCGCTTTCCATGAACGCGGACACGGGATATCCGTTTGAGAAGGCATTGGGCGCGCCGGGCATTTCTTTTATCTGCGAGGTGAAGAAGGCCTCCCCGTCCAAGGGGCTGATCGCGGCGGAATTCCCGTATCTGGCGATCGCGCGGGAGTACGAGGCGGCGGGCGCCGCGGCCATTTCCTGCCTGACGGAGCCGGATTTCTTCCTCGGAAGCGACGAGTATCTGCGCGAGATCGCAGCAGCGGTGAAGATCCCCGTCCTGCGCAAGGATTTTACAGTGGATCCCTACATGATCTACGAGGCGAAAGTCCTGGGCGCTTCGGCCGTTCTACTCATCTGCGCGATCCTTTCGGATTCGGAGCTCCTCGAATATGGCAAAATAGCGCGCGCCCTCGGCCTCTCCGCCTTAGTGGAGGCGCACGACGAGAGGGAAGTGGAGCGGGCGCTGCGCGTAGAGCACGGCATTATCGGCGTCAACAACAGAGATCTGAAGACTTTTACCGTGGACTGCAATAATTCGGTGCGGCTCAGGAAGATGGTCCCTGACGACAGACTCTTTGTGTCGGAAAGCGGGATCCGGACGGCGGAGGACATCGCGGTCCTGCGGCAGAACGGAACGGACGCGGTCCTCATCGGAGAGACGCTGATGAGGAACCCGGACAAGGCAGCGGCGCTGAGGGAACTCAGAGGTGGAGTGTAACGCGGCGCGGCGGGTGTAAAGGTACCCCAGAGGTCGGATGCGCGGGTGCAAAGGTACCCCAGAGGTGGTGTGATGTGTGAGACCGGGATCAAGATCTGCGGGATGCGCAGAAAAGAAGATATCGAGGCTGCGAACGCCTGCAGGCCTGATTATATAGGTTTTATTTTGTCTCCCGGATTCAGGAGATCCGTGACGCCAGAAGAGGCAGAGCAGCTGGCCCGGAGGCTGGCGCCGGGGATCCTGAAAGTCGGCGTTTTCGTCAATGAAAGTGTTGAGAAAGTTGTGGAGGCGGCGGGTTTCCTGGATCTGATCCAGCTGCATGGAAGTGAAGACAACGCATACATAAGAGACCTCAGAGGTCGGATGGCGACAAGCGACCCCAGAGGTCTATTGGAAGCAACAAACGACCCCAGAGGTCGCATGACAAAACCGGTCATTCAGGCGTTTCGCATACGCAGTGCGGATGATCTGAAGAGGGCGATGGAGAGTGAAGCGGACTATCTTTTGCTCGATAATGGAACGGGAACCGGGGAGGCTTTTGACTGGTCGCTGATCAGAGATGCAGAGGCACTAAAGCGCGGAGCAGCCGCAAAGCCGTGGATCCTGGCAGGAGGCCTTGGGCCCGACAATGTGGCGGAGGCCGTGCGCAGGTTCAGACCATATGCGGTGGATCTGAGCAGCGGCGCTGAGACGGACGGATGGAAGGATCCGGAGAAGATGGTGCGATGTGTGCAGGCAGTGAGAGAAGCCGGCAGATGAGGAGGTAGAGATGTCCAGAGGCAGATTTGGAAAATTCGGCGGGCAGTATGTGCCGGAGACACTGATGAATGAGCTGATCCGGCTGGAGGAGCAGTACAACTATTATAAGAATGATCCCGCTTTTAACGCGGAGCTCACGAAGCTTCTGAATGAGTACGCGGGCAGGCCTTCCCGCCTTTATTATGCGGAGAAGATGACAAAGGATCTGGGCGGAGCAAAGATCTATCTCAAGAGGGAAGATCTCAATCATACCGGCGCCCACAAGATCAACAATTGCATCGGGCAGGTGCTTTTGGCAAAAAAAATGGGTAAAACGCGGGTGATCGCGGAGACCGGCGCGGGTCAGCACGGAGTTGCAACGGCAACTGTGGCGGCGCTTCTGGGTATGGAGTGCGAAGTTTTTATGGGGAAGCTGGACTGCGAGAGACAGAGGCTCAATGTTTACCGCATGGAGCTGCTGGGCGCGAAGGTGCACCCGGTGGAGAGCGGAACGCAGGTGCTCAAAGACGCGGTCAACGAGACCATGCGCGAATGGGCCGGCAGAGTAGATGACACGCACTATGTGCTGGGCTCGGTGATGGGACCGCATCCTTTCCCTACGATCGTGAGGGATTTCCAGGCGGTCATCTCCAGGGAAGCCCGGCAGCAGATCCTCGAGGCACAGGGAAAGCTTCCTGATACTGTGGTCGCCTGTGTAGGCGGCGGCAGCAACGCCATGGGAATGTTCTATCACTTTATCGGCGATGAGGGCGTGAAACTGATTGGCTGCGAAGCAGCCGGGCGCGGGATCGAGACCGGTGAGCACGCTGCGACCATCGCGGACGGAAGTCTTGGGGTATTTCATGGGATGAAGTCACTGTTTTGCCAGAATGAGTATGGGCAGATCAAAGAAGTCTACTCGATCTCGGCGGGTCTCGACTATCCCGGGATCGGCCCTGAGCACGCTTGGCTGCACGATATCGGCCGCGCGGAGTATGTGCCGGTCACAGACGACGAGGCGGTGGAAGCTTTCGAATATCTCGCGAGGACGGAGGGCATTATCTGCGCGATCGAGAGCGCGCACGCGGTGGCGCAGGCCAGGAAGCTCGCACCCCAGATGAGCAGTGACCAGAGCATGATCATCTGCCTGTCGGGCCGGGGCGACAAGGACGTCGCGGCGATCGCACGCTACAGAGGCATTCAGATTTCGGACTAATATAGATTGCCTGCTGCAGGGTTTTCAGATTTCGGACTAATTCAAGGAGGGGCTTTCGATGGCACGAAGAATCAAAGACGCCTTTGCGGGCGGAAAAGCATTTATCGCGTTTATCACAGCGGGCGACCCGAACCTCGCTGCG
>CACZJD010000139.1 GCA_902781325.1 uncultured Lachnospiraceae bacterium | reverse complement strand
ACAATTATATCTTCCGTAAAACGGCGGAGCCGGCTCACCTTCTCCAGTGCGACCGGGCCTCCGCCGATGATCAGAAATGTCTTATTGGTTATATCTAAGAATAATGGGAAATAGCTCATTCCTTGGACCTTCTCTATACCACCGCAAAAATGTGCGGCAGCTTGCTTTATTCATTCTACCATTAATGCGGGGCCGCGTCTATTGCGGGTGCGGGGGGAGACACAGGTCGACGAAAACCACATTTTCCCCCATCTTAGTGGGATAGTCCACCAAAAGCCTTCACTTTGAATCTTTCGGTGTAGGGGTTTGGTGGTATCACGTCCACTAAGAATCCAATTTAAGTTTCTTTCGTACGAAGAAAAAACGACGTCCGCTCCAACGAAAAGAAGTAATTCTTGTTGCTTAGTGGACTCCACTCTCAAAATTCTTCCGACAAAAGCCAGCAAGCCTTGCATCTTAGTGGAATCCCCCCTCAAAAGGCTTCCGACGAAAGCCAGCAACCCCTGCATCTTAGTGGCCCCCACTCTCAAAAGGATTCATCTGCCGGCAAAGCTACCCCAGCAAGAGGTGCAAACTACCCCAGAGGTCTCTTGGACATGCTCTCTTTCAGGATCACGGGGCGCAGCCGCAGCGCCGCTCCGGCCGCCAGCACGCACAGGATGAAATCCGGAATGACTGTTGACAGAAACCACACAGATATCAGCTCGACAATGCCTATGCCTACATCTTTGGATACCACGAAGTTGAACATGATGTAATAGTAAACAAGCCCGCACAGATAGTAGGCCATCTCTCCCCAGAAGGCGGCGAAAAGAAGCTTAAAGTAACCGTTGCCGGGCATGATCTCCGCTATTTTGCCTGCGACGCAGGCGGCTGCGGCGAAGCCAATGAGGAAGCCGAATGTAGGCTTCATCAGGTACATGAGTCCGCCGCCGTGGGCAAACACAGGCACGCCTGCAAGGCCGATCAGCAAGTAAACGCCTACGGCGGCTAAGCCGCGCTTGGAGCCGAGCAGAAAGCCGGCCAGCAGCGCAAAGAAAAATTGCAGGGAGAAGGTCACTTCCCAGATGCCGATGGGAATCATGATCTTGATGAAGGCGCCAACGGCCATTAGGCTGGCAAACATACCGCAATGCACAATATCAGCAGTGCTGATCCCGCCGGCTTTGTTCTTTTTATCGTTCATAGGAAAACTCCTTGTTGGTTTGTGTTGGTTCGATAGTCATTATATTACCATTTTTCGTTTTGCGCGTCTGTTGCGCAGGCAACCTGGAAGAACAGCCCCTTAGGCGGCAAAGCCGGCAATGAGACCTCTGGGGTAGTTTGTCCACACCTGTGGACAAACTACCCCAGAGGTCTCTTGCATAAAGAGGTCTCTTGCATATTCACCCCATTCAGGTAGAATTAGAATGACAAACGACCCCAGAGGTCTCACAAGAAACAAAGGTCTCAGGAAATCTATGAAGAAAGACTACTCCCGCTCCAAACTGGCGATTTTCGCCTCCTATATAGTGCCCCACAGGAAAGCCTTCGCCATTGATATGGCGCTGTCCGTCGGGATTGCTGTTGTGGATCTGATCTTTCCTTATGTGTCGAGATGGTCTATGCGCAACCTGCTGCCCGAAGGGATCTTTCGGACCTTCTTCGTCGTAATGGCGATCATGTTCGCGGCGTACATATTGCGCGCGGTGTGCCAATATTTTGTCACGGTGATCGGGCACCGGATGGGGACACTGGTCGAGGCCGACATGCGACGTGACGTGTTCACGCATATGCAGTCGTTATCCTACAGTTTCTTTGACAGGAACCGGACCGGCGTTCTGCTCGCCCGCGTCACCAACGACCTGTTCGAGATCGTCGAGCTCGCCCATCACGGTCCAGAGAACATCCTGACCTGCTCCATCACCATCATTGGCGCGCTCGTCATTCTGCTGACGATCAACCCGCTGCTGACCATGGTCCTTATAATCATGCTTCCCGCCTGTGTCATTTTCGGCATGCGTCAGCGCCTGAACATGCAGGCCGCCAACCGTGAGGTCAAGAAGCGCACAGGCGAGATCAACGCCGCCATCGAGAGCGGTATCTCCGGAATCCGCACCTCCAAGGCTTTTGCCAACGAGGAGGCGGAGGACGCGAAGTTCGACGAGGCCAACGAGGCTTTCAAGGCCAGCAAAGTATCTTTCTACCGCGCCATGGGCCTCTTCAACGCTGGCGTCGAGGCTACGGTCGGTCTGATGCAGGTCGCCGTTATCTCCACAGGCGGTTTTCTGATCATGCGCGGCCAAATGAATTACGTCGATCTCGTCACTTTTACCCTTTACGTCTCTACTTTTACTGCGCCCATACGCAAGCTTATTTTGAGCGCTTCGTGGAACTGATGAGAACCCAGCCCGAGATCCAGGACGCCCCGGATGCCAAAACATTGACCGACGTCCACGGCGACATCTGCTTCGAGGATGTCTCTTTCTCCTACAACGACGGAACAGAGGTCCTCGACCACATCAATCTGCGCATCGCTCCCGGCGAGACAGTCGCGCTGGTGGGCGAATCCGGCGGCGGCAAGACCACCATGTGCCATCTGATCCCGCGCTTCTACGATGTCACCAATGGCAGGATTACAGTGGATGGAAATGATGTCCGGGATCTCACACAGGAGAGCCTTCGCAGGAACATCGGCATTATTCAGCAGGACGTTTTCCTCTTTGCCGGCACTGTTATGGAGAATATCCGCTATGGCAGGCCCGACGCCTCCGACCGCGAGGTCGTGGAAGCCGCCGTTCGCGCGCGGATCCACGATGACATCATGCAGATGCCTGACGGATATGATACTTTTGTAGGCGAACGCGGCGTGGTGCTCTCAGGCGGACAGAAGCAGCGCGTCTCCATCGCGAGAGTTTTCCTCAAGAATCCGCCCATACTGATCCTGGACGAGGCGACTTCTGCCCTTGACAGCGTCACCGAGCGGCAGATCCAGGACAGCCTGGACACCCTCAGTCAGGGCAAAACCTGCATCGTCATCGCCCACCGCCTCTCCACCGTCCGCGGCGCGGACCGCATCGCCGTTGTCGACGGCATGCACATTACCGAGCAGGGATCCCGCGACGAACTGATGGCGCTGGACGGCGCATACGCAAAGCTGGAGAGAGCCCAGGAACTGGCATAGCAAACTGCCCCGGAGGTTGTTTGCACACCGAACACAAAAGGAGTACATCATGGCAAATACCTATACTGATCCTGTAAAGATCATCGAACTCAAGGAATCCGTCCTCGAGGACAACAACAAAGACGCCCAGAATCTCCGCAGCGAACTGAAAGCGCAGAAGACCTGCCTTCTCAACCTGATGTCCGGGCCCGGAAGCGGCAAGACTACTACTCTCCTTGCCCTGAACAAATATTTGAAAGGCCGCCTCAAGTGGGGCGTCATGGAGGCTGATATTGACTCCGATGTGGACGCGAGGACGATCCTTGCCGCAGGCATTCCCGCCGTCCAGCTGCACACGGGCGGAATGTGCCATTTGGATGCTGACATGACCAGACAGGGGCTGAAAGCCCTCTTTGACAGCACCGGCGAGCACCTGGATCTCGTCGTTCTCGAGAACATCGGCAATCTGGTTTGCCCCGCTGAATTCGACACCGGAGCGGCCATCAAGATGACCATTCTCAGCGTCCCCGAAGGCGACGACAAGCCCGCCAAGTATCCCCTCATGTACGAGGAATGCGACCTGATGGTTGTCAACAAGATCGACGCGCTGCCTGTGTTCGATTTTGACAAAGAGAGAGCGGAGCGCTTTGCCCTCCTGCGCAACCCCAACATCAAAATATTCTACATCTCCGCCCGCACCGGCGAGGGCGTGGAAGAGCTGGCCGAGGAGATCGTAAGACGTGTTCAGGCCTAGATCGCATAAAGGAGACCATCATGGGAACTGTTAGAACTATCAAAATTGAAGAAAGCGTTTTTGCGGACAATGCCTCCTCAGCAGAGGCTGTCCGCAGTATGCTCACAGACAAGAAAACGACAATGATCAATGTCATGTCCAGCCCAGGCAGCGGCAAAACAACGCTTCTGACCGCCCTGATAAACAGACTTAAAGGCGAGCTGTCGATCCGTGTCATGGACGTCGATATCGAGTCGACATTGGATGCGCAGCGCGTAGCGGATGCTACAGGCGTCGAAGCTCTGCAGATCCATAACGGAGGCCTGTGCCACATTGACGCGGACATGGTCTCCCGCGCGTTGAGCCGGTTAGCCCCTGAGGGTTCCGGCGTACTCGAAGATACCGATCTTCTCATTCTCGAAAACATCGGCAACCTGGTCTGCCCCGCCGAGTTTGACACCGGCGCCCACAGAAATATTATGATACTCAGTGTTCCCGAGGGCGACGACAAGCCGCTCAAATACCCTCTGATGTTCAGCGTCAGCGATCTGGTGCTGATCAATAAGATCGATACGATGGACTTTTTTGACTTCGACATGGAGGCGGCAAAAAAGCGAATCCTCCGCCTCAATCCAAGAGCCGAAATCCTGCCAGTCAGCGCCAAGACCGGCGAGGGAATCGATGCCGTGTGTGATTGGGTGAAAGATGTTGTAAGAAAGAATAGTCCGAGGCAGCAGGCAGAACTGTGAATACTGTCAAAAAAGAGAGGGGCTGTGAAAGGATTGGGTTGAATGATTCATTCCCCAGACTTTCACAGCCCCTCTTTGATTTCTTAATGTCTTTTCAGGTCTTCAGTTATTATTTGTATCCCGGAATCCACTTTCCATCTGCGTCTACGTAGTAGTTTCCGATCCAGGTATTTGCTGCCTTGGCTCCGCCTGCACCGAAGTGATACCACTCGCCGTCAATTTTTTGCCAGCCGGTAAACTTGCTGCACGTCCAGTACTCAAGGACCGGAACTTCCGCTCCGGTCCCTAACAGGCACTCATCATTTCAATCGGATCGAATCCGCAAATGTCCGCACATTCCCTTTTGTCGCGGAGATATATAAATAATTCGGTTCTTTACCGTCGTAAACGACCTTGTAGTCGTACTTGTCCGCCATTTTCAGTATGAACATCGCCTCGATCATATCGTCGATCGCTTCTTTGCGCTGCGCGGCTGCGGCCGCCATTCTGATCAGGTTGTTCTCTGTATCATACCCGCCTAACTGCGCCGGAACCGGAGCAACCTGACAGAAGTTCCCTTGCTCCGCGTCCCGCTGCAGCCTGTATTCAAACATCCGGTCCTCTGACCAGGGAGATTCCGCGTCCGCATAATAACTGCTGTAAACCGCATAGTCGCCGATCACCGTGAACGCAACTCCATGCTCTTCCTCCCACTCGCTCTCACCCAGGATCACATAGGCGGGGATCTCCGCACTCACGGGCTTCATAACCGCTACTCTATGTGGGTGGAAATGCGACAATATTTTCTCCGTGACCACGTCCTCGTCAGGCAGGTCTTCCGTACAGAATTCCTGCAGTTCCCCGGCGAGCGCCCTGCCCAGCTTGTCTCCCATGTTTTCATAGGCGTCCGCGCACATTTGCACATATCCGGACGGCGTGCCGGACTCATAGAGCAGTTCCGCTTCCGTGTCAAAATATCGCGCCCTCAGTCTCCTCTTGTCCTTCCTCAGTTCATTATCATTGATTCCACAGCCTATAAGCTCAAGATATCTTTGGTCCAGGATCTGTGACAGTTCATGAAAACTATCCCGGTTAAAGTCCACACAATAGTACCTGGGCACATCGAAACGGCTGCATACCGCTTTGTAATAGTCAAAGAAGTACTTGTGAGTACTATGCTTAAAGGCGCTGTGTGCGACGCGTTTGTCATCGCTGTTGATATCCCCGTCGTCGTAGTAAAGATCCATAAATCTATGTACCTTCGGGTCGATGTCATCCCGGGCAAGCACGTAGTCCATGTTCCTGAGCACTTCCACAGGCGGCTGTGTCCCGTCCTTTACGGCTTGCAGCAGCTCCGGACCGAGTAGACTCCGGAATTCGTCGCTTACCAGGTCTCTGTCAATGAGCCAGCCCAGGAAATAGGAGATCGGCATGCCGGCGTAGTCGTAAATCTTGTCCGTTTCGCTGTCCTGCATAGCGCTGATCCTATCCTGAAACTCCTTTTTCTGCCCGCTGTCATCCAGATCATACAATGTACCCCTCAGCCGGAAGTACTCGAGAGCAGCGTCCTCCCAGGCCCATTCCGCCTTGTCCGCACGAAAAGCAGGGAGCTCCACGGCTTTTCCGGCGTGCTGTTTCGCCTGTGAACCTGCACCGGACTGCGGACCTTCACCGGCCTGTGACCCCGCGCCGGCTTGCGGACTGCCTCCGGACTGCGCATAGTTCCCAGCCTGCAGGTCGCCCGAAAACTTGGGAAAGAAATAGAGCAGCGCGCCCAGTCCGGCCCCAAGAACGAGCATGATCCAGCCCGCTTCCGGGATTTCCAACGAAAAAAAGGTCGCGCTCAGCACCAGCATGACTGTCACGCCCTTCCAGAAGGAGGGGTACATCACCGGCCATCTTTTGCCCTTGGCTGTTCTGTAGAAGCCCCATATGGTCAGGCCGAACAGCACCACTGCGCCGATCGTCCAGGACACGACCATCGCGATCGGCACGCTCGGATACGGATCATCCAAGAAGGTGAAGAGGCCGACAATCCCGAAGAGGATCAAGCCTATATCTAACGCTGCGCCGCAGACCAGAATAATATACCGAAATACGTTCATTTTTTTCTCCATTTAATTGACAGTCAGGCGTATTTGTAAATTGGCGAATGAACGATCGTGCGCTAAAATAATGAGAACACGACATCTTATGTTAGACAATATGTAATGACCTCCGATTTGTAGCCACGTGGATTTACCTGTATACTACAAGTCGGCAAAGACAAATGGTAACAGGGATTACCGCATACAA
>CACZJD010000138.1 GCA_902781325.1 uncultured Lachnospiraceae bacterium | reverse complement strand
GCCGTCCTTCCAATAGACCTTATAGCCGTTGTATTCCTTTGGATTATGGCTGGCAGTCATGTTGATGCCGGAAACGGTCCCGTACTTGCGTATAGAAAATGACAGTTCCGGGGTCGGGCGCATGGAGGGAAACAGGTAAACATGTATCCCGCTGCCCATCAGGATCGAAGCCGCCAGCTCAGAAAACTCTTTCGAAAAATACCGGCAGTCGTAGGCAATCACCACACCGGCTTTCGGATCTTCTCCGGATTCCAGAATATAGTCCGCGATTCCCTTTGTGGCGCGGCCTACTGTCAGCCGGTTCATACGGTTTGTACCCGACCCGCAGATGCCTCTGAGGCCCGCCGTTCCAAATACGATCTCCTGATAAAACCGATCTATGATATCTCCTTCATCCTCTGCAGCTGTCTCAAGCTCCGCGTGCAGCGGATCGTCTGCGGGCAGCTTCTCCAGCCAGTACTTGTATAAAGAAAGTGCGTCTGCCATAGTATTCCCCTTTCCTGTTTTTGCCTGCATATATGACAATATTCGTACTTCCAATTATAACATGAGTTACAAGGGACGGTTCCGAAAAGCTCATTGTCTAAGCAATGAATTTATTATTATATATGGGTTGGTATGCGATATAATCAGAACATGCCAACAAAGAAGGCAGCGTCTTATACAATGTCAAACGGGATCAGGCTGAATCAGGACCGGGACACAGAAAACCGGTCTCTGCAGCTGTATCCGGCAACTATTAACTCTTTAAAAAGTGAAGGAAAAAAATGAGAGCCTATAAGCGTTTACTGAAATACGTCACGATCAATACAACAAGCCATGAAGAGGTGGAGAAAACACCTTCGGGAGATGGCGCGTTTGCCCTTGCGCATCTGGTGGAAGATGAAATGAAATCCCTGGGTTTGACAGATGTCCGCGTCGATGAGCATGCCTATGTCTACGGTTACCTGCCGGCAACGTCAGGCTGCGAAGGATGCAGATCTGTCGGTTTCATCTCTCATCTGGATACTGTAGACGACTGCGGAGGGACGGATACCAGGCCGCAGCTGATTTCAGATTATGACGGGAAATGCATTCCACTGGGGGCATCCGGAAGGACACTGGATCCGGAAGCTTTCCCGCACCTGAAAGAATGCCTGGGGAAGACGATTGTGACAACGGATGGGACATCCGTACTCGGGGCAGAT
The DNA here is from genome assembly GCA_902781325.1 of uncultured Lachnospiraceae bacterium. GTDB lineage: Bacteria > Bacillota > Clostridia > Lachnospirales > Lachnospiraceae > CAG-791. The sequence continues at coordinate 5,055 of CACZJD010000138.1, read as the reverse complement.
GACAAGGCCGGTATCGCAGAGATCATGACGATGTGCGAGCGGCTGATTGAGGAGAAAAGGCCGCATGGCAGGATTTGCGTCTGCTTTACCCCGGACGAGGAAATAGGACATGGGGCTGCGTATCTGGATGTAGAAGCTTTCGGTGCAGATTTTGCATATACAGTGGATGGTTCCGCTCCGAATGAAGTGGAATACGAGACCTTTAACGCAGCGGCGGCCCATCTGACTGCCCATGGATTATCGGTGCATCCCGGTGATGCAAAAGGGCGGATGATCAACGCCATGAAGGTTCTCATGGAATTCAACAGCATGCTTCCGCCGGACGAGGTGCCGGAAAAGACCGAAGGCCGTGAAGGTTTTTATCATTTGACCGGTGCCGGGGGAAATGTCACTGAAGCAACAGCTGACTATATCCTGCGCGATCATGATGCGGAGATATTTGCGAGGAGAAAGCAGATTATTCAGGAGACAGCACAAACGCTGAATCAAAAATACGGTGCGGGTACTGTGGACTATCAGGTCAAAGACCAGTACCGGAACATGGCAGAGGTGGTATCAAGACATCCCGAGGTGGTAGAGATTGCAAAATGCGCAATACTCGCTGTCGGACTGCCCCCTGTCTCCAGACCGGTTCGCGGGGGTACAGATGGTGCCCAGCTTTCCTTCAGGGGCCTTCCATGCCCTAACCTGGGTACGGGCGGTTATGCATACCACGGTTATTATGAACATGCAGTTGCAGAAGAGATGGACCAGTGCGTGGAAATCCTGCTGGAAGTGGTACAGGCAATTGCAGAAAAGAGACCAGAGACACAGAGGTAAGTGAAGAGTAAAAGAAGATGAAAGGCCGCTCATGTAATTGCATGGGCGGCCTTGCTGCTGTTTTGAAGCACTATAAGCAAAGTCGGCTTGTAAAAGTCCGTCTTATGTGATTCTTATGCGATGCCGAGCACTTCGTAATCCTTGTCTTCGACAGCTTTCCTGAGAACATCATTGGCCACCTCTGCGTCCATGGACACAACAGCGGTACCCTTCTCATGGCTGACTTCCGCGCCGGTCACGCCTGCGACCGCCTCGAGGGCCTTTTTTACGGTTGCCTCACAGTGAGGGCACATCATTCCTTTGATTTCCATTGTCTTTGTCATCATATTCTCCTTTCTCTGCGCTTCCAGCGCTTTTTGCTGTTCCAGTTCCTTCTGACGGCTGTACTCTCCCAGGAGTCTCCCGTCCCCGTCAAGGGGAAGAGGGTTCTTTTTGCGGTTTTTCCAGTTGTCTGTATCTCTTGCGGCGCTGTGCACCTGCATGAGGTTGAGCCTGAGCGCATTGGTGACTACGCAGAAGCTCGACAGACTCATGGCGAGGGCGCCGAACATGGGATCCATAGTGATGCCCAGCGGAACCAGAAGGCCCGCGGCAATGGGGATGAGGATCGAGTTGTAGATCAGGGCCCAGAAGAGGCCCCACAGGATGGTCTTGTAGGTCTGACGGCTCAGGCGCACTGCGGCGCTGACATCCGTCAGGCGGCTCTTCATCAGCACTACATCCGCGGCATCGATGGCGACGTCCGTGCCGGCGCCGATGGCAATGCCGATATCGGCCCGGGTCAGAGCGGGTGCATCGTTGATGCCGTCGCCGACCATAGCGGTCTTTCCCTTCTCCTGCAGCAGGCGGATGACTTCCTCCTTGCCCGCAGGCATGACGCCTGCCACGACTTCATTGACGCCTGCCTGACGGCCGATGGCCTCGGCAGTGCGGCGGTTGTCGCCGGTCAGCATGACCACGTGGATGCCCATTCCCCGAAGCTCCGCTATAGCCTGTGCGCTGTCCTCCTTCATGGTATCTGCGACGGCAATGGTACCCAGATACTGTCCGTCACAGGCAAAAAACAGAGGCGTCTTTCCCTCTTCGGCAAGGTTTTCAGCCGTCTGACGAATCGCATCACCCGTCAACTGCCCGCCGGAGATCTGACCGGTGATAAAGGACAGGTTTCCGCCCGCCATCTTCCTGCCGTCGACCAGGGCAGTGAGACCGTTGCCGGGAAGGGCCCGGAAATCCTCGACCTCCGGTGCCTTCTGCGGCGCAGTTTGCGCCGAACTGCCGGTCTGCACCGCCTGCTCCGCTCTTTGATCCGCAAAGCTGATGATGGCCTTTGCCAGGGGATGCTCGCTGCGTGATTCCAGTGCCGCCGCCTGACGCAGGAGGGTTTCTTCCGTCACACCCTCCGCAGGCAGAATATCCGTAACTACGGGTTCGCCTTTTGTGATGGTGCCGGTCTTGTCGAGTGCCACGATCTGCACATTGCCGGTCTCCTGCAGGGCTTCCGCCGTCTTGTAGAGGATACCGTTTTTGGCGCCCATGCCGTTGCCCACCATGATGGCGACAGGCGTCGCAAGACCAAGGGCACAGGGACAGCTGACCACCAGCACGGAGATTCCCCGCGCCAGGGCAAATCCTATCGGTCTGTGCAGGATGACCAGCCAGACAAATGTCACCATCAGGGCGATGGCGATGACCGCCGGCACGAAGACGCCGGAGATGGTGTCCGCAAGTTTTGCGATCGGTGCCTTGGTGGCCGCCGCGTCGCTGACCATCTGAATGATCTGGGCCAGCGTACTGTCCTCTCCGACCCTGGTCGCCTCACAGCGCAGGAAACCGGACTGGTTGAGGGTCGCGGAGGACACCTCATCGCCGGGCTTTTTGTCTACAGGAATACTTTCACCCGTCAGCGCCGCCTCGTTGACCGCGCTCGTTCCCTCCAGGACGATACCGTCCACGGGTATATTTTCACCCGGGCGAACGACAAAGATATCCCCTTTTCGGACATCGTCGATGCCCACTTCCTGCTCCTGTCCGTCCCGGACCACAGTTGCGGTCTTGGGTGCCAGCTTCATCAGGCTCTTGAGGGCGTCCGTTGTCCTTCCCTTGGACCTGGCCTCCAGCATCTTGCCGACAGTGATCAAAGTCAGGATCATGGCTACGGACTCAAAGTAAAACTCCATCATGTACTGCGAGACCGCCGCGGTGTTGCCGTCGGCCTGGGCCCTTGTCATGGCAAAGAGCATGGCCGTACTGTAGACAAAGGCGGCACCCGATCCAAGAGCGATCAGGGTGTCCATGTTGGGGGCTCCGTGAAAGAGGCTCTTGAAGCCGCTGATAAAAAACTTCTGGTTGATCACCATGACGATGCCTGCCAGCAGCAGCTGCAGCAGTCCCATGGCAATGTGACCCATGGAAAAATACATGAGCACAAGTAAAAATCCGAGCGAAGTCAGCAGACGCCTCTTGAGTACCGGCGTCTCGCGGTCTTTCAATGCATCCTCTTCCGCCGCCAGCCTGGCAGACAGACTGCCGGCATTACTTGCGCCGCTGCCGGCATCGGCTCCCTTGGGGGCTGCGCCGTATCCGGCGTTCTCCACTGCCTGCATGATCGTCTCCGGCGAGGCTGTTCCCTCCACCGCCAGCGTATTGGTTAAAAGACTGACATTACAGCTTGTCACGCCGTCCACTTTGGAGACGGCTTTTTCCACGCGGGCCTGGCAGGCCGCGCAGCTCATTCCGGTTACTGTATACTGATCCATAACATACCTCTTGCGCAGTACTCGTCACACCGCACTGCACATTATCTCATCATCTTCTGGAGTGTCTTCACCAGCTCATCCACCTTCTCTTCATGCCCCTCTCGCACATCCTCCGTAACACATGTGCGGATATGGCTGGAAAGCAGAACCTTGCAGAAGCTCGAAAGCGCGCTGCTCGCGGCGGAAGCCTGATTGAGTATATCGATGCAGTAGGCGTCCTTCTCGACCATCCCCTTGAGCCCCCGGATCTGTCCCTCGATCCTGCTGAGCCGATTCAGGAGGTCTTTGTATTCCTTCTCCGAACGCGCCTTTCTGCGTTCGCCGCAGCAGCATGAGCATGAGCCTTTTTCCGCCTCTGTATCTCCGATCCCGAAAGAATCCGCTCCGGATGTTTCATAAGCTGCCGCGTCTGTCTCCTGCAGATCCGTCATGGTCTGTAACTCTTTTTCCATATTCAGTGCTTCCTTGTATGATATAAAAAGTTATTATCCAGTCTAAGATACCCCCCTCGGGTATCTTCCGCCCTATTATATACCCCTCGGGGGTATAATGCAACACCGTTTCTGCGTCCCTGTCTCCACTTGTCTCTATTTCCAACATTTATCATTCATCGGCCGATAGTTCGTAAACCAGAACTCTCTCCCGGTCATCCCGTCCGCCATACAGATCTGTGCAGTCGATTTCATCATAAAAAAGAATCTCGTCATACATAGATAAAAGAGCCACATCCTCGTCCTTGGGATAGTAAAAAAACAGATATATCTGGCGGGGATTCTCATACCAGGAACCGATGATCTCCTGCAGGACCGCCTTCAGGATCACCTCGGAAAAGGGATTGAAAAAATAAAAAGCATCCTCGTCGGTCACCCGGTAGTCCTGAGCCCTCATCCTGCGGAAGGTAACCGCCTGTTCTTTTTTCGCGGGCTCTTCTCCCCCTGCTGTAGGGCTCAAGCCGGGCAGGGAACTGCCTGTGCTCTGCCGCAGTATCCCGGCGTCTTTCATTCTTGCCAGATTGGCCTTCGCCTCTCTGACAAGCACAGGGTTATGGTCAATTCCAATCGCCCGGCAGCCGGTTACTGCATGCAGAAAGAGAGAACACCTCCCTCTTCCGCAGCCGTAATCGATCAGCACGCTTTCCGGTCCGATCAGACTGCTCTCCGCCAGGCGGTCCAGCACCGCATAGGGCGTCGGCTCATAGCGAAAATTGACTGTGTCGGAGGCGTCGCCGTCCGCTCCCGCCGTAACGATCCCAAGTTTTTCGTCCCACTCTCTGTCGGGCTGTTCCTGAAGGTCACGCATATTTTCCCCTTTGTCAAAAACCACCTGCGCAAAGCACCGGAAACGGATCTGCGCAGGTGTAGAGATTACATTTTTCGAACTGCTGTGACTTCGGTCAGGGCGCGATGAGCTTATGCCGACAGGTTCACAGATCATCAATTCAATTTACGAGTATTTCTTTAGGCTCTTTCCCCCGGCCTGC
>CACZJD010000137.1 GCA_902781325.1 uncultured Lachnospiraceae bacterium | reverse complement strand
TTAGTTTATCAAGCAGCTCCCTGTATTTTCTGTGCCGCATCTGCGGAAAAGCTCTGAGGAGTCTTCCTGCGCCAAAATAGCGCGTCCCCCGGACCATCCTCGACAGCGCAGCTTTCTTGCGGTTGTACTGATTTTTGAGGCTCTCCAGTCCTTTCTCCCCGGAACTCTGTACGGCGCTTATACCGTCCATTGCCCCGTTCTTCACGGCGCTCAGGCTGTCAACTGCCCCCTCTTTCACAGCACTCAGACCATCAACCGCCCCGGCTTTTACCGCACTCAGGCTGTCAACCGCCCCGGCCTTTACCGCGCTCAGGCTGTCGACTGCTCCCGTCGCGACAGCGCTCAAACTGTCTACTGCCTCGGCCTTTACAGCGCTCAAACTATCGACTGCCTCGGCCTTAGCCGCGCTCAGGCTGTCCATCGCCTCAGCCTTCGCAAGCGCAGCCTGGACCTTGGCCTCTCCTATGTACTGGGCTGTTCCCAGCGCGCTCCGGCCGATCCCGTCGCTCAGCGTGTTGCTGACGACGCGCATTCTCTTCTGCATCTCATCCAGTTCCGCGAGGCGCTTGTTGAGGCCGACCATGATCATGACCGAGAGCATGGTATCTGAGGCATAGACTATATACAGGAAATACATCAGCGGCCATCCCACGGTCTCCGGCAGGATCCTGTCGAACGTCGCCGCGATCAGGGGATGCAGCACCTCCACTATGAGCACGATGCCGATTCCCCAGAGCAGACTGAACTGCAGGCAGATGTAACCGTGAAAATTGAAGGGTTTATCGGAATAATCCCACCAGCTGGCGTGGAACAGTCTGTCCAGCGCCCAGCCTCCAAACAGTTCGATCATGGTCGTAAGCGCCATGCCGCACAGAAATATCAGAAGCAGATTTGTGTAAGAAGAGCCGGTGCCAAACCGCGACAGACCGGTATTGATCGTCCCGAAAACGGCGAGAATGCCAAATCCGTAGATCGGGCACACCGGTCCGTTTAAGAATCCTCTGTTAACGACTCTTCCTTCACAGACAGCCGCATAGGCAACCTCCGTGCACCATCCCAGAAAAGAATATATAAGAAAATATTGAAATATGTGGTAATAACTGATGCCTGCTATCACTGTGTCTCCTTCCGTATTCTTATTACCCCACAAACAATTTAACACATCTTTCTCGATTCCTGCCAATAATTATCCATGATATAATAAAGAATACAGCATTTACTCAGTCAGAATAAGGAGGTTTGCGATGCCCAAAGAGGTAAACCCGAGAATACATGTCAATGAAAGAGACTATCCTATAAAGGACCATCACTGCGACGATCCCGTCAAAAAAAAGATGGTGATGAAGCTCGCCAGGATGATCACCGACAACATTCCCAGAAAGCTTCCCGGCGCCATGCACGAGAACCACATGGATTTCTGGATTCTCGACCGGCTGCTGACCAGGCGCGAAGTGGCCTTTATGCTCAGTTTCAAGAAGCGCCGTGTGGGGCTTACCACAGCTGAGCTCGCCAAGCGCAATCACATCAGCGAGAAGAAAGCGCAGAAGATCATCGACCACCTGCTCTGGATCGGTATTTTGGAGCAGAACCGGGACAACGAAGATCATCACATCCAATACTGTGTGCCCAAGTGGGTCGTTGGTTCCGGCGAATATATGGTCGAGCACAAGACGCTCCCTGACCTGCATCCGGAAGTGGCGACCATGTTCAATCTCGCTCCCCAGGAGCCGCTGGAACTGGCTGCCAAACTCGTGCCTCCCGGAGGCGCGGGGATCGGCATGCACGTCATTCCGGTGGAAAAGGCCATCGACACTTCTTCCACCTCCGTCAGCGTGGAGCACCTCTCCCACTGGCTTGACAAATATGACACGTTCTGTACAATGGTATGCGCTTGTCGCAAAGCTCAGCGCATCCGCGGCGAAGGCGTAGGCGATATCGAGGGCCACATGTGCATCGGCGTAGGCGATATAGCGGAGTTTCTCGTCACTTCCGGCAAGGACGCCAAATACGTCACCCGCGAAGAGGTGAAGGAGATCCTGAAGCGCGCCGAGCGCAAGGGTTATGTCCATCAGATCACCAATCTGGACGGCCCGAACCGCATAGTCGGTATCTGCAACTGCTCACCGGGCAGCTGCTACGGCCTGCGCACTTCCCAGCTCTTCAACACGCCCAATATGTCCCGCAGCGCATACCGCGCCCATGTGGATGCGTCCAAATGTGTCGCATGCGGCAAGTGCGTGGAAGTATGTCCCGCAGGAGCAGCGAAGCTGGGCCAGAAGCTCTGCAAGGCTGACGGCAGCAAGGTTGTCTACCCTATGCATGAACTTCCCGATGACCACATCTGGGGCGAAGACAAGTGGGATCCCGATTACCGCGACCACAACAAGATCAACTGCTACGACACGGGCACATCCCCCTGCAAGACGGCATGTCCCGCGCACCTGGCAGTCCAGGGCTATATCAGGATGGCCGCGGAGGGCCGCTATCAGGAGGCTCTTAAGCTCATCCGCCAGGACAATCCTTTCCCGGCAGTCTGCGGAGCGATCTGCAACCGCCGCTGCGAGGACCGCTGCACACGAGGGCTTATCGACCAGCCGGTCGCCATCGACGAGATCAAGAAATTCCTCGCTCTCCGCGAGCTGGATCTTGTAAAAGACGGCGCTTCGGACGCGCTCGCGCAGTACCTGCCCATCTGTGAGAACGGTGAAGGCAATCAGTGGGACGACTACCCCATCGCGGTCATCGGCGCAGGTCCCGCCGGCCTGAGCGCGGCCTATTACCTGCGCACGGAAGGATATCCCGTCACAGTCTTCGAGCGTGAGAACCGTCCCGGCGGCATGCTCATGAACGGCATTCCTTCCTTCCGCCTCGAGAAAGACGTCGTGGAAGCAGAGATCGAGATCATCAAGCGCATGGGCGTCAAAATAGAGTGCGGCGTCGATGTCGGCAGAGACGTTACTATAGACGAGCTGCGCCAACGCGGCTTCAAGGCTTTCTACATCGCGATCGGCCTGCAGGGCGGCAGACTTGCCGGCGTACCCGGTGAATCCGCGGAAGGCGTGATCACAGGAGTTGACTTCCTTCGCAGGATCAACCTGAATGATTCCATGCGCCTTAACGGCGATGTCGTTGTCGTCGGCGGCGGCAATGTGGCGGCTGATGTGGCACGCACCGCTCTTCGCGTGACGGACGGCAAGGTGACCATGCTCTGTCTCGAGTCCAGGGAAGAAATGCCCGCTGCCAAGGATGAGATCGCGGAAGTGGAGGAAGAGGGCATCTCCATCATGAACGGATGGGGTCCTAAGGAAGTGCTCTCCGAGAACGGCAAAGTCACGGCGATCATCTTCAAGAAGTGCGTCCGTGTCTTCGACGAGGAGCATCGCTTCGCTCCCGTCTACGACGAGGATGAGACGATCACTATTCCTTGCAGCAATATTTTGATGGCGATCGGCCAGTCCGCCGACTGGGGCGGCCTGCTCGAGGGAACGAATGTGCAGCTTCGCGGAAACGGCACCGTGATCGCGAATCCCACGACATTCCAGACAAGCGAGTCCGATATCTTCGTCGGCGGCGATATTTACCACGGCGCGAAATTCGCTATCGATGCGATCGCGGACGGCAAAGAGGGCATGGTATCCATCAACCGCTTTGTCCACCCCGGACAGTCCCTGACCATCGGCCGCGACCTGCGCGAGTTCATCGAACTCGACCGCACCGACATCCGCGTCGAGTCCTACGACAACGCCGGCAGACAGGCTCCCGGCCTCGCGCCCGGGAAAGCCGCGGAAACCTTCCGCGACCTCAGGCTTCCTCTCACCGAGGAGCAGGTCAAGGCGGAGGCGAACCGCTGCCTGAAGTGCGGCGCGACTGTCGTCGACCTCAACCAGTGCATAGGCTGCGGCCTTTGCACCACGCGCTGCGAATTTGACGCGATCCATCTCAGCAGGGATATCCCTCACGCCGCGGACATGCACACCGCGGAAGAGATGAAGAAATGCGTCGCGCCTTACGCGTTAAAGAGAGGATTCAAGATCCTCAAGACCAAGGTGACCGGCAAATCCGATTACCCGACAGAACAGACAAACTGATAAACAACTGTTGTTTCTGCAGAACCTGAGATTGGCAACAGGCGGTATTTTTGATGAATTTTTCAATGGAATGAGTAAAGTGGCGGTAGATGTTCTTCCGTTTCTTCCTTTTCTGATCTTTTTGTGTGTCAATAAGAAATGGGCTGTTGCATTGCAACAGCCCATTTTTAATGCAATTCTTTTACAGAATCGGTATTTTGATCTTCATATCCGACAGCGGATACGCCGCGCAGGCGTGGACATAATTAAAGTCCTTATCCGCCTCTCTCCTTCCGTCTCCCTCCGGACAGACGAAATAGTCACCGGACAGCACCTTGGTCCTGCAGAATCCGCACTCGCCACTGCGGCAGCCGGTCTCGATCCTGATGCCGGCACGCTCAAGCGCCACGACAATGCTCTCGCAGGCTTTTGCCGGGATCTTTACTTCGCTGATTCCGCGCACCACAGTAAGTTCAAAGGTCTCATCGCGCAGGTCGCTGGGATATCCC
>CACZJD010000136.1 GCA_902781325.1 uncultured Lachnospiraceae bacterium | reverse complement strand
CCTTTGGATATTCTCGATCAGAGAGAGTTCCAGAATCTCTTTTTCTGTGTAATCCCTGATTATTACCGGTACTTCCTTAAGTCCCGCCTTAAGAGCAGCTCTCCATCGCCTCTCACCGGCTATGATCTCATAATAGCCGTCTCTCTTTTGCACCAGGATCGGCTGCAGCAATCCGAAAGTTTTAATTGATTCGGCGAGCTCCTCCAGCTTTTCGTCATCGAAAGTCTTTCTGGGCTGCTTTCTGTTCGGCTCGACCTCAGAGATTCTGACAGTAACAGCCTCTTTGAGATCATCAACGTTAATTTCAGGGATCTTAGCTGCCGCAGGAGTCTCTTCTTTGCTTTCTTTGATATCTTCCTGTTTCACATCTTCTTTAAAACTAATTGTTTCACGTGAAACACTTTCTGTCTGAGGAACACTTACTTTTTTCTCCACAGCCGGAAGATCATCTTCATCATCGGCAAATAGAATCTCAACTCCCTCGGATTCCACCGAACTCATAGCTTTTTCAACTTCTTCTCTCATAGGAATCAGCGCATCCAGTCCTCTTCCTAAACCTCCATGCTTTCTGGCCATTCTCTCAATATCCCCTCTCAACCAATTTATTCAGAATCCTTTGCGATCACTTCTTTGGCAAGCGCTCTGTAAGCCTCCGCGCCGGACGATCTCCGGTCATATACTGTGATCGGCTCCCCATAACTGGGCGCCTCCGCAAGACGGATGTTTCTGGGAATCACCGTCTCATAGATATGCTGTTCCACATGTTCCTTGACATTTTCCACGACCTGCGCCGACAGATTCGTTCGTGCGTCAAACATCGTAAACACGATTCCTTCAATATCCAGTTTCCTGTTAAGCCTCGCCTTTACCAAATTGATCGTATGGATCAGCTGGCTGAGTCCTTCCAGCGCATAATACTCGCACTGGATCGGAACGATCACGGAATCCGCCGCGACCATCGCATTTACTGTCAAAACATTCAAAGAAGGAGGACAATCCATAATGATATAATCATAATCATCCTTGATATAGTCCAGCGCATCCCTGAGAATAAACTCTTTTCTGGGAATTCCGATCAGTTCGATCTCCGAAGCCGCCAGATTGACATTGGACGGTATCAGATCAATGCCTTCCATGACCTTTCTGACAATGCACTCATTGATCGTGCAGTCATCGAGCAGAAGCTCATAAATTGTATTCTCCTGATTATTCTTATCAACTCCGAAACCGCTGGTGCAGTTTCCCTGAGGATCGATATCAACAACAAGGATCTTTTTTCCTTCCTCTGCGAGCGCCGCAGAGAGATTGATCGCCGTCGTTGTCTTGCCGACGCCTCCCTTTTGATTTGCTATTGCTACGATTTTTCCCATTTACGATCCCTGATTCTTTCTATAATTTCTGTTTTCCGGTTCTTCCACTGCAGATTTTAATATCCCCAGGTCAAAAGATCCCAGTCCCCGCCATCAGTTCTTCCAAGATACCATTCCCAGTTTCCATAATCGTAATCCGGCTCCCAGGCGTCTCCACCTTCCACAGGGGAGTGGAAAGTACTCGTAAAGACAATACATTCATCATACTTAGTATCAACCGCGAGACTATTGATATAACTCAGGTTGTCTTCACATTTCTGATCATCTGTATACTTGATTTCTTTCATAACGCAGCCTTCCCAGGTATTGAATTCCCTGAGAATCACATCAATAGCCTTATTCATATCATCCTCTGTATACTGATCAGAGGTCTTATAATCCACTACAAAATCATAAGAAGCCCCGGTTTCTCCGGTTTCCTGCTCAGTTACCTCTGTTGTCTCCGCAGCTTTCTCTGTATTATCCGTCTTACTGCCGCATCCTGCCATAGCAGGAATCAAAATTGCTGCTGCGATCAGGAATGTAGCATATCTTTTCATAATTCTTGTCATTTTCATAGTGTGCCTCCGTACGGGGTTATTAATCTTCTTATACTATACCATATTATGGTGTTTCACGTGAAACATAGGAATAAAAATGTGATTGATTACTGTGATTGGTTACGCAATAGTGGCTGCGGTTCATGAGTAAACTACGAGATTTATTATAGAAGTCTGTTTTTTCAATTATGTTGAATTTACTTGGCTTGGGACTCTTGTGCCGGGCGGGAATAACGTAAGCGAGGGAGGGCACACCCCTGGTCATAAAGGCTTTTCTAGAGTGGCTGGATGAACCAAATCTTATTCGAACGGAGGAGGGAATGAGGGCTGCAGCTCCTGCAGCCCGAAAGCAGGCATGTGGAGAGGGGCGCGAGTTTGCCGAGCGGTTCCCTCCGAAGTGAGAACTAAGATTTGAGTGAATCCCCACGAAAGAAACGTCTTTATGGGCAGTGGGTGTGTCCTCCCTCGCGCAGGTTACCTAATAGGCTCTTTCGCCGGCGTCCCCGCCTTCCTGGGATACTTAGGAGGCGTAATAGCCACTTTTTCTATCTTCACCAGCGATCTCTGGTAATCCGTTCCCGGAAGTGTGAAGAACTCTACTTGAACATTTCCTCCACCGAGGACTTTGATCGCGTTCTTTCCCTGATCGATCTCATTTTGGACCTGCTCAGTCTTATAGGAAATGAAGAAACCGCCTTTTCTTACAAAGGGCAGGCAGTATTCAGACAAGGTAGACAAGTTTGCCACAGCTCTGGAGCAGCAGAAATCCATTTTTTCGCGGTATTTCTTGTTTCTGGACAATTCCTCCGCTCTTGCATGAATGCAAGTGACATTGGAAAGGCCGAGTTTCTGAACTGTGTCCTCAAGAAATCTGATTCTTTTGTTGAGGGAATCCACAAGCACTACCTGAATATTTGGAAATACTATGGCAATAGGAAGTCCCGGAAAGCCGGCTCCGGTTCCCAGATCCATAAGTGTGCATCCTTTGTCTAGTGTTTCACGTGAAACAATTTTAGTAATTGTGAGGCTGTCAAGGAAATGTTTCTCAAACACATCCTTTTCTTCTGTGATCGCTGTCAGGTTCATGACAGCATTCCATTCCAGAAGATTTTTATAATAAATATCAAAGGATGAGAGCATTTTGTCGTTCAGATCAATGCCGATCTCTGCAGCATTCTCTATAAACTCTCTTTTAATGCTTTCAGTCATTGTCCGTATCCTTTCCTGCCTGTTCTGTCTTCTGCTGTACTTTATATTTTTCCATATAGATCAGCAGCACAGCGATATCGGCGGGTGTAACTCCCGACAGACGGGAAGCCTGTCCGATTGAGGTAGGCCTGAATTCTTTGAGTTTCTGCCTCGCTTCAAGACGAAGGCTTCCGACATCGTTATAATCGATGTTTGCGGGAATTTTCCTGTTTTCCATCTTGTCGAACTGCTCAACCTGCCTCTTTTGTCTGGCAATATATCCCTCATAGCGAATATTGATCTCCACCTGTTCAGTAACTTCCTTGGGAAGCGGCTTTCTGTCAGGATCAAGACCCGCCACCTGCTCATAACCGAGTTCCGGTCTGCACATAAGCTCTGCAAGAGAGCAGGCTGTCTTAAGGTCAGCAGAATTATGAGCGCGCAGATATTCCTGATTTTCTCTCGCGGCGCCGATTCTGATGCTCTTGAGTCTTGCGATCTCATCATTTATCATTTTTTCTTTAGCGCAGACATGATCGTACTGCTCCTGCGTAATGAGTCCGACTCTGTAACCGTACTTGCGAAGTCTCAGATCCGCATTGTCTTGTCTTAGAAGAAGCCTGTACTCAGCGCGGGAAGTCATCATTCTGTAAGGTTCTCTGTTGTCCTTGGTCACAAGGTCGTCGATCAGAACGCCGATGTAAGCTTCCGATCTCTTAAGTACAAGAGGCTCTTTGCCGAGGATCTTCATAGCGGCATTGATTCCGGCCATCAGTCCCTGCGCGGCAGCTTCCTCATATCCGCTGCTGCCGTTGAACTGGCCGGCGCAGAAGAGTCCTTCCACATCTCTGGTCTCAAGTGTGAGCTTTAAGAGATTCGCATTGATGCAGTCATATTCGATGGCGTAGGCGTTCTTGACGATCACACAGTTTTCCAGTCCCGGAACAGTCCTGTACATTCTCTGCTGAACATCATCGGGCATGGAAGAGGACATCCCGTCCACATAAACTTCGTTAGTACCGCGTCCCTCAGGTTCTATGAAGACCTGATGCCTTGTCTTTTCCGCGAACTTGACTACTTTATCCTCAATGGAAGGACAGTATCTGGGACCGGTTCCCTCGATAATGCCTGCGTAAATGGGAGAGCGGTCTATATTTTGACGAATGATCGTGTGCGTCTCTTCGTTTGTATAGGTCAAAAAACAGGGGACCTGTTCGATCTGCACATCCGCGGGATCCGTTGAATAGGAGAAGGGAACTACGACTTTATCTCCCTCCTGGATCGTCATCTTGGAGTAATCGAGGGACCTTCCGTCCATCCTGGCAGGAGTACCTGTCTTAAATCTGCGCAGAGGAATCCCGATTCCATTGAGAGAGTCTTTAAGTCCTGTAGATCTCTGCATTCCGCTGGGACCGGTCTCCGTTATGGATTCCCCGACGAGGCATCTGGCGTTAAGATACGTGCCGGTACATATGATCGCGGCCACACAGCGATAAACAGTTCCGGTGTGAATCCTGACTCCGGTAACTCTGCCTTCCTCTGTCAGGATCTCTGTAACTTCCGCCTGACGGATTGTAAGATTCTCCTGCTTCTCCAGAACCTGCCTCATCTCTTTGGAGTACTCGGCCTTGTCCGCCTGTGTCCTGAGGGAGTGAACCGCAGGTCCCTTGGAGACATTGAGCATCTTGGACTGAATAAAAGTCTTATCAATGTTTTTGCCCATCTCACCGCCGAGAGCATCGATCTCTCTGACCAAGTGGCCTTTTGAGGAACCGCCTATGTGAGGATTACAGGGCATCATAGCTATGCTGTCAACGTTCATTGTAAAGATCACAGTCTTAAGTCCGAGCCTGCTGCAGGCCAGTGCGGCTTCAACTCCCGCATGACCGGCTCCGATCACGCACACCTGTGTATCAATGTGGTATTCCATACTCTGCCAAATCCTTCCCGATCGTAACTAAAGTTAGTTATATTTAACTATTATTTTACTTGCCCATGCAGAACTTGGAGAAGATCTCCTCAACCAGATCATCCTCCACAGCTTCTCCCAGGATCGTTCCCAGAACACGGTAAGCATTCATGAGGTCTATAGAGAAGAAATCCTCACTCATACCGTTATTTATACTGTCTTCTACAAGACAAATGGAATCGAGAGCTTCCTGGACTGCTCCTTTATGTCTCAGATTGCTGATAAATATTTCATTCTTCTGCGCAATCTCTCCAGTATGGAACATCTCGGAAATGAAATCTCCCAGTTCCTTAGTTCCTTCTCCTGTCTGAAGAGAGCAGAAGAGGAGAGGAGGGCAGTCTGCTCCCTTTGATGTGAACAGAGTTTTGACATCTTCCTCTTTCACGCCGGAAATCAGATCCGTCTTATTCATCAGAAGGATACATTTCTTTCCTTCTTCCATCTTGTTCATGATCCTTGCGGCGATCTCCTCGTCCTCGGAGGAAAGAGCCCTTGAACTGTCGATCACGAACAGGATCAGATCAGCACTGTCGAGGGCCTTCTGAGCTCTGTCTACGCCGATCTGTTCAACTTTATCATTGGTTTTCCTGATTCCCGCTGTATCTGTCAGGTGAAGAAGAACGCCGCCCACCCTGACTGTCTCGCTGAGAGTATCTCTTGTCGTTCCGGCTATATCGGTGACAATGGCTCTTTCTTCTCCGGCCAGGTGATTCAATAGAGAAGATTTTCCTACATTAGGCCTGCCCACAATAGCTGTCCTTATTCCATCCTTTAAGATTCTTCCCTCTTCAGCGTGGGAGAGAAGAGATCTCATCTCTTTTTCCAGATCCTGACAGACCGACATCAGTTTGTCCGTATAGCCGTCAAGACTGTAATTCTCCGGATCGTCCAGCGCGGATTCTATAAATGCGATCTCATAGAGGATCTTCTCCCTGAGTTCTCTGATCCTGGCGGAGACTGCGCCCTCAAGCTGCGCGGCCGAAGTCTTTCTGGCAAATTCATTTCCGGAGGAGATCAGGTCCATGACCGCTTCCGCCCTGGCCAGGTCGATCCTTCCCCCGAGAAATGCTCTCTTTGTAAACTCACCGGGTTCAGCCAGCCTTGCACCGGATCTCAGTACAAGTTCCAGAATACGGTTCATCAGGAACATACCTCCTCAGTCGTATAACTGTGAGGTGACTTCATCCAGGAGAGCATGACTTCGTCTATGAGACTTTCTTCACCGTTTTCATCAGTCTCAACTATATAACCGAATCGGATCGTACCGGGACGCCACTTAGAAATATCAGTTCTATTCTTTGCGGGAGTGCGGTAGAGCATGGATCCGATCGCTGCCGCATCAGGACCGCTTATCCTGATTATTCCTATTCATAAGAGCCATAATCCCCACAGACCCCTTTCTAATAGTCTTTATTAAAAATCAGCATACAATAAACTTCTGACAAAAGAAAGAGCCGGGCACTTTTTCGGTAAGTACCCGGCTCTGAATCTTTTCTATACTGCCGTATTATTCCTCGCTCTCAGACTTATTCTCTGCGGAGCGGTCTGAACCGCGGCGGTTATCTTTACCGCGATAATCGCGTCCCTTTCTTCCACGGCCGTTTCTGCCTCTGCCGTTTCTTCCGCGGCCGCCCTTTTCAAAGCGCTCTTCTTTAAGAAGATCCTCGCCGTTTTCATCCTTTTTAAGCGCGACTACAACCTTTCTGTAAGGCTCTTCTCCCTCACTGTAAGTTGTGATGAATTTCTCATCCTGCAGCGCGGAGTGGATGATTCTTCTCTCATAAGGATTCATGGGCTCAAGGGCTACAGGCTGTCTTGTTCTCTTGACCTTGAATGCAATATTCTTGGCAAGATTCTCAAGAGTTTTCTTTCTTCTCTCTCTGTAGTTCTCTGTATCGGCTTTAACATGAATATAGCCGTCAATATCTTTGTTTACTACAAGAGATACAAGATATTGAAGGGAATCAAGAGTCTGGCCTCTCTTGCCGATCAAAACGCCCATATCCTCGCCTTCCATATTGACGGTGAGAATACCGGTCTCTTTCTGATACTCCTCGTTGATCTCCACATCCATATCCATGGTCTTGAAGACGCCAACAAGGAAATCGTGTGCTGCCTTTTTGACCTCAGCGATCTTCTCATCCGTAAGCTGGGGGATGACCGCTTTCTTTTTGGGAGCAGGAGCAGCCTTCTCTTCAACAGGAGCAGCTGCGGCCGGAGCCTCTGCCTCGGCCTTTTTGGGAGCAGAAGATTTTTTCTTATTCTTCTTATTGTTCTTCTTGCCCTCTTTATCCTTTTCCTTCAGTTCCTTCTTCTCAGCCTTCTCGTCTTCCTTCTTTTCAGCTTTGACTTCCTTTTCAACCTTTTTGGGAGCTTTTTTCTCCTCTTTGGCTGCAGGTGAGAAAGGCTTGCTTTCTTTCTTCTCGGAAGACTTGGCATTCAATTCCTTCTGGATCTTCTTCTCAGCTTTGCCGATCACATCATCAAGGATTGCCTGTGTGGCATCAGCGGCGTCTTTGACTCTCGCCTTGATGATGGCAGGCTTTGCGCCAATACCGAGAAATCCGGATTTTTCTCTCTGCACCACTATATAAGATAATCTCTGGCAGGCTGTGGTAATGGCGTCATCCACAGTCTTCTCTGTGATTTCAATATATTCCTGGGACATATATTATCCTTTCCTGCCCTGCTTCTTTGAGGAGGAATTATCCGCGTCATTGAAGCTGCTTACCATATTGGCTTTTGCTGCAAGGCTTCCGGGCTTATATTTTTTGCCGTTTGTCTGACGGGCCTGCTGGGCCTTTCTCTCAGAATCAGAACTGACAGAAGTGCTGGACTTATCCTTCATTCTTCTTGTATTCATGGAAGAATAAGTATTCATAGTACTGCTGCTTACACGGTTCTTGTCCTTCTTGCCTTCCTTGGCTTCCTTTTCCTTCATCTTCTCGAGATTCTTCTCGACCATAGCATCAATATCCATCTTGTCGATCTGTTTATTGATGACAACCTGCTGGATGCAGCGGATCACAGCACCGGTAATCCAGTAAATGCCCATACCATTGGGAAGACTCCAGCAGAAGAATGCAGACATAATAGGCATCATGACGTTCATAGACTTCATGGTGTTATTCATCTGGTCATTTCCATCCTGAGCAGCCGGCTGAGGCATCAGAGCGACATTCAGATACTGTGTCACTGCCGCGAGAACAGGAATGATGAGCGCTACAATTATAAGAACATATGTCTTACTCTCCATAGCCTGTCTGAACAGAGAAGAAGGAGAGTTTGCCATATTCAGACCAAGAAAACTGTTGTACTTGGTAAGGCTTGTGACTGTATTTGCGATATCGCCCTTAAGATCAGCAAAATTCTCGGTCAGTGCTGTCCAGTCCGCGCTGTTGAACTTATTGAGAACGTCGATGAAAGTGTTCTGCACATATTCTGTGACGCCGTTTATATAATTCTCGTTCTCAAACTGCTTGAGGAAAAACCTTGCCGCATTAGTTTCTTTAAGATAATCTCCCGCATTTGCTGTGATCAGCTCGTCTACAAGGGGGAAGAATACCTGCTTGACCATAGGAACATATGCAGGAATGTTGTAGAACACCCTGTAAAGAGCAAGCAGGATAGGCATCTGGATAATGAGCTGCACGCAGCTGCCCGTCGCGGAAACGCCGTACTTGCCATACACTTCCTTGATCTCGGCCTGCTGTCTCTCCATGGACTCGGGATCCTTGCGGCCTTCATATTTCTTATTGATCTTGTTCAGCTCCGGCTGCATCTTGCGCTGAAGCTTGGAAAACTTCTGCTGCTTGATCGTAAGCGGCAGCATGGCCATATAGATCAGTATGGTCATGATGATGATAGCCAGACCGATGTTAGGAATGCCTATTTTGTTGAGAACGTAGAAAATGCCGTTCATAAACATTCCGAGAAGACTGGCTATAGGTCCGATGATCATTCCGTTGGACTTAGTAAGTAACATTGAATCCTCCTTCAGGATTTGTCAAAATACTGCCTTGAGGCAGTTCTCAGGGTACGGGATCATATCCTCCGTGAGAAAAAGGATTGCATCTGAGAATTCTCCACAAAGCAAGCAGCCCTCCCTTGAGAGCGCCGTATTTTTCCACTGCTTCCAGTCCGTACTGGGAGCATGTGGGAATATAAGGACATTTCGTGCTCTTAAGAGGAGAGAGATACTTCTGATAATTTAATCAGCCATATCATTGTTTTTTTTGCCATAGATTCCAGCCTTTCCCGCCAAATGCAGAAGCGCGCCCTCTATCCTGTGATAGTCGGCCTCTTTGGCCCTGGACCGCGCCACGACTACCATATCCAAACCACTATTGAACATCTGCTCATGCAGTCGATAACTTTCGCGGATCAGTCTTGTGATCCTGTGTCTGACGACGCTGTTTCCCACCTTCTTACTCACAGAGATCCCGATCCTGTTCTTTCCCATATCATTTCCACACACATACAGGACAAGATCGCGATTCACATATGATTTTCCGGTGTTATAGCATTTTCTGAAATCATCGTTTTTCTTCAGAGATTCCATTCTCACATTACCCTAAACAAAACAAAGAAAGCCACATTTCTGCGGCTTTCAGGTTGTCTGTCAAACGGTTAATTTCTTTCTGCCCTTAGCTCTTCTGGCTGCAAGAACCTTTCTTCCACCGGGTGTGCTCATTCTGGATCTGAAGCCATGAACCTTAAAGCGCTGTCTTCTCTTGGGCTGATATGTCATTTTCATGTATGGTATCCTCCTTAATCAAGTTGATTTCCACTTTCATTAATAATTACCTTAGATGTGCGGTTAAACCGCCGCCCTAAAAAGAGAAATCTTCACAGGCAGTTCCTCCTGCGGGCCATCCGGCTGCTCTGTGTGGTAAACAGCATTCTTATTATATAGATATTCATTCCCGCGGTCAAGTAAAACTTGTTGAAAACCCTTTATTTATAAGCTTTTTTGACATTCTATATATTGATTTTCAAAATTTTTTTTCTCAAGATATTGGGGTACCCATAGTTATCCACATTTCCACATTGTTACTATCCATATATCCACATTTTGTGGAAAATATGTGGATAACCCCCTTTTTTGGCCCTTTTTTATCCACAAAGAGGCTTTTTTGGCTCTTTTTTCTGATCATGGCAATGGTGGATTTTTTATTACATAAATTGTTATCCACAATCTTATCAACATTTTTCTTCAATTTGACAAATTTGAAGAAATTTTACATTTATATTAAAATACACATTACCACATGATGGGGGTTTAGGGCCGGAAAGTGCTGAGTTCATACCTATTATGTGTGCTGAATGATTTCCCGGGCACAATGTTTTGAAAAGAGTTTCTTCTTATTTAATATCAGACTTAATAACACACTCAGATAATCCCCGGAGCAGAAACGTTAATAATAAATTTCAGGCGGTGGTAAATTATGAACAATGAGATCATCAAACAGAGCTGGCAGAATATTAAAGAGCATATCCGTGATAACTACGGTCTCAGCAATATCTCCTACAAAACCTGGATCGAGGACCTTGAGATCGCGCGGATCAATGATCACCTGGTGGTCATCAGGATCCCTTCTGACAATCAGTTTAAGCTCACCTATATTTCCAAGAATTATATCGACTTCTTCAGAGTGACCATATCAGAACTTCTTGGCGAGGAATATGACGTGAACTTTATTCTCAATCAGGAGGATGAAGTACCTGCATCCAAAGAGCCGGCTCCTGTAAAGACCGCAGACCTCTCCAAAATAGAGGATGCCCATCTCAATCCCAAATACCGGTTTGATACCTTTATCGTCGGCAGCAACAACATGTTCGCTCACTCCGCGTGTCTTGCGGTTTCCGAATCACCCGGAAACACCTACAATCCTCTGTTTCTTTACGGAGGAGCGGGACTTGGAAAGACGCACCTTATGCACTCGGTGGGACACTTTATTCTGGAACAGAATCCCAATATGAGAGTCCTGTACGTTACATCTGAGCAGTTTACCAACGAAGTGATCGAATCCATTCGAAGCGGTAACTCTTCCTCAATGGCAAGGCTTCGCGACAAG
This sequence comes from uncultured Lachnospiraceae bacterium, assembly GCA_902781325.1. Classification (GTDB taxonomy): domain Bacteria; phylum Bacillota; class Clostridia; order Lachnospirales; family Lachnospiraceae; genus CAG-791. Next base: position 2,710 of record CACZJD010000136.1, on the reverse strand, counting down.
TACCGCACAGTAGATGTCCTTCTGATCGACGATATACAGTTTATTATCGGTAAAGAGTCCACTCAGGAAGAATTTTTCCACACCTTCAATGAACTTCATCAGGCCGGTAAACAGATCGTTCTCTCCTCAGACCGTCCTCCCAAGGAAATGGAGACCCTGGACGAGAGATTCCGCTCCCGTTTCGAGTGGGGATTGATCGCTGATATCCAGCCTCCGAGTTACGAGACCAGAATGGCCATCCTCAGAAAGAATGTGGAAAACTCCCACTTTAATGTGGACGATCAGGTTCTGGAATACATCGCTACCAATATTAAATCCAATATCCGTGAGCTTGAAGGAGCCATCAAGAAGATCACTGCTTATTCCAGACTTAATAATGTAGAGATCACTACCGAAAACGCCAAAGAGGCTCTCAAGGATATGATCTACCCTGAAAAGAATGATGTGGTGACTCCTGACAGGATCATGAGCGTCGTCTGCGATCATTACGGCGTCAAGCCCGCGGCGATCATGTCCCAGAAGAAGGACAGCGAGATCGTCATTCCCAGACAGGTCATCATGTATCTTTGCAAGAATTATACGGACATCACCTACGACGCGATCGCCAAGATGCTTGGCAAAAAAGATCACTCCACCATCATGCACGGAGCCAATAAGATCAAGAACGATCTGTCTGAGAACGATGAACTCAAGGGCAACATCGACGTGATCCTCAAAAAGCTCAATGTCAAAGCCTGAGAATGTGGACAGGTCTGTGGATTGTCTGAGGAAACTGTGCGGACATACTTGTTTAATCTGTGGATAGTGCTAATTTGCCTTTTTAAGCCATTTTGTACTTACCCACGTACACCTATTTGCGACTGTGGACAGAAAATTGGTTTTAAACCGTAAAATCGCAGTCATTTCCACATCGTTTCATTGTTTTTTATAACGAAAAATACTATAATTAAGAGTGGTTATCCACATTTTCACAAGCTCTATATACTAAGATTACTATCTTATCTTTACTATACAGCACACAGCGGACTGCCGGAGATAACCACTTACCAAATGCGGAAGGAACAAATTATATGGAACTGAGAATTGCTAAATCTTATCTTTCACAGGGAATACAGATTGTCTCCAAGGCTGTACCCAGCAAGACAACAATGTCTATTCTTGAATGCATCCTGATCGATGCCTCCGGAAGCGACATCAGACTCATTGCCAATGATATGGAACTGGGTATTGAGACCAAGGTTTCCGGACTGATCATTTCCAGAGGTATCATTGCTGTCGATGCTCAGATCTTCTCCAGCATTGTCAGAAAGCTTCCTGATGATGACGTAGTGATCTTCACCGAAGGGGAAAAGATCACGATCACATGTCAGAAGGCCAAGTTCACGATCCTCGGCAAAGACGGAGCGGATTTCGCCTATCTGCCTGAGATTGAAAAGAAGAATGTAGTAAAGGTTTCTCAGTTCACACTCAGAGATCTGATCAACAGAACGATCTTTTCTATTTCCGGAAATGAGAGCAGCGGCATGATGACCGGCGAGCTTATGGAGATCAGAGACAACAGACTCAGAATGGTCGCTCTGGACGGACACAGGATCGCAATCCGCAATGTGGAGCTCAGCAATTCCTATGAGGACAGGAAAGTCATTGTTCCTGGCAAGACTCTGAGTGAGATCAGCAAGATCCTTTCCGGTGATACAGATAAGTTTGTAAACATCTATTTCACAGAGAAGCATGTCCTGTTTGAGTTTGACGATACGATCGTGGTTTCCAGACTGATCGAGGGCGAATACTACAGGATCGACAAGATGCTCTCCAGCAGTTATCAGACCAGGGTCAATGTACAGAGAAAAGAATTCCTGAGCTGTATCGACAGAGCTACTCTTCTTGTGAAGGAAGAGGACAAGAAGCCTGTCATTATCATGATCAGCGATGACAGCATGGAGCTGAAGATCAATACCACTCTCGGAAGCATGGACGAAGTGATCGAGATCACCAAGGATGGCGCCGATATGAATATAGGCTTCAATCCCAAGTTCCTGATTGATGCCCTCAGGGCTATTGACAGCGAGGAGATCACTCTTTATCTGGTAAGCCCCAAGGCTCCCTGCTTTATCAGAGACGCGGAGGAGACTTACTGCTATCTGATCCTTCCCGTTAATTTCATTACAATTGATTGATATTTTGACAAAAGATAGGGATAGTAAGGAAACTGAGAATGGATCTTGAAATCAGAGATGAATTTATAAAACTCGGTCAGGCCCTGAAGCTTGCCGGGATCGCAGCCTCAGGAATTGAGGCCAAGATGCTTATTGAAGACGGTGTAGTTCTTGTCAACGGTGAGACGGAGACGAGAAGGGGGAAGAAACTCAGAGACGGGGATACTGTTTCCGTGCAGGGCAATTTCTTCACAGTCAAGGCATCGGAGTAAGGCACTTTTATGATCATAAAGTCATTGGAACTTTCTAATTTCAGGAATTATGAGTCCCTGCATCTGGATTTTTCCGAAGGAACCAACATTTTCTACGGAGACAACGCCCAGGGCAAGACGAATATTCTGGAATCTCTTTATATGATCTCTACCACAAAATCCCACAGAGGAGTAAAAGATAGAGATCTGATCAGGTTCGGGCAGGAGGAAGCCCATATCCGCACTGTTCTGATCAAGAATGATCTGGATTATAAAGTGGATATGCATTTGAGAAAGAGCAGG
>CACZJD010000135.1 GCA_902781325.1 uncultured Lachnospiraceae bacterium | reverse complement strand
CTTCTTCAGCGCTGTACTGACGGTACCCACATTCGTAAAGGCCATGAACGGGTTGCGGAAGTCCACTTCGCCGCGGCTGATCTCCTCCACGTTGTTGCGTATGTTCTCCGGATAGGAGGTGACGATGGGGCAGTTGTAGTGGTTGTCCGCCTTGTCAAATTCCGCGCGCTCATAGAAGAGGGACGGATAGAAGATAAAGTCCACGCCTTTCTGGATCAGCCACATGATGTGGCCGTGCGCTATTTTGGCAGGGTAGCAGGCTGATTCGCTCGGGATTGACTCGATGCCCATCTCATACACCTGATGAGTGGAGAGAGGGGAGATCACAACGCGGTAGCCGAGTTTGGCAAAGAAAGTCGCCCAGAAGGGGTAGTTCTCGTAAACATTCAGCACGCGCGGGATACCGACAGTTCCGCGGAAAGCTGCCTCTTTGGAGAGGGGCTTGTAAGCGAAGATCCGCCTGAGTTTGTATTTGTAAAGGTTCGGAATATCGTTCTTTTTGATCTCCTGGCCAAGGCCGCGCTCGCAGCGGTTGCCGGAGATGTATTCGCGCCCGCCGCTGAAGTGGTTGACTGTCAGGCGGCAGTTGTTGTTGCACTTTCCGCAGTTGCGGATCGAGGTCTCAAAGGTCAGCTTCGCGATCTCGTCAAAAGAGAGCATAGTGCTGGGGGTCTCGCCGTCGTAACGCTCTCTGGCGATCAGAGCCGCGCCGAAAGCGCCCATGATGCCGGCGATATCGGGGCGGATCACTTGTCCGTCCGAGATCAGCTCAAGGCTGCGCAGGACAGCGTCATTATAGAAGGTACCGCCCTGTACGACGATGTTGCGTCCCAGCTGGGCCGCATCGGATACTTTGATGACCTTGAAGAGCGCGTTCTTGACGACAGAGTAAGCAAGGCCGGCAGAGATATCGGATACTTCAGCGCCTTCTTTCTGCGCCTGCTTGACGCGGGAGTTCATAAAGACGGTGCAGCGGGTTCCAAGGTCGATGGGGTGCTCCGCGAAGAGTGCCGCCTTGGCAAAATCCTGCACGCTGTAGTCCAAAGACTTCGCGAAAGTCTCAATGAAGGAACCGCAGCCGGAGGAACATGCCTCATTGAGAAGGACGTTGTCCACTGCGTGGTTCTTGATGCGGATGCACTTCATGTCCTGTCCGCCGATGTCGAGAATACAGTCCACTTCAGGATTGAAGAAGGCTGCCGCGTAGTAATGCGCGATGGTCTCAACTTCGCCCTCGTCCAAAAGGAAGGCGGCCTTAAGCAGAGCTTCGCCGTAACCGGTGGAGCAGCTGCGCACAATATGGGCGTCCGCGGGCAGGAGCTTCTGAATCTCCCTGATAGAGCGGATGGAAGTCCTGATGGGGCTTCCCTCGTTGCCGCTGTAGAATGAGTACAGAAGAGAGCCGTCCTCGCCTACCAGCGCGAGCTTGGTGGTTGTGGAACCTGCGTCGATGCCCAGATAGCAGTTGCCGTGATAGTTGGCAAGGTCACCTCTTACCACGCGGGCTTTGCTGTGACGCTTTGTAAAGGCGTCGTATTCTTCCTTCGACTCGAACAGGGGATCCATTCGGCCGATCTCAAACTGCATCTTGATCTCGCCGGAGAGCTTCTGCTTCATCTCGGAGAGAAGAAGGGAAGTCTCCTCCTTCGCGTTCATGGCGCTTCCCATGGCGGCGAAGAGGTGAGAATTCTCTACTTCGATCGTGTGCTCTTCATCCAGCTTGAGCGTGCGGATGAAAGCTTCCTTAAGCTCTGTAAGGAAATGGAGAGGACCTCCCAGGAAAGCGACGTGGCCGCGGATCGGCTTGCCGCAGGCAAGTCCGCTGATGGTCTGGTTGACCACTGCCTGGAAGATCGAAGCCGCCAGGTCCTCTTTGGTGGCGCCCTCGTTGATCAGGGGCTGGATGTCGGACTTGGCAAAAACGCCGCAGCGGGCGGCAATCGTATATAGCGAGGTGTAATCTTTGGCGTATTCATTGAGGCCGGAAGCGTCAGTCTGCAGCAGGGATGCCATCTGGTCGATGAAAGAGCCCGTGCCGCCGGCGCAGATGCCGTTCATTCTCTGCTCCACATTCCCGTTCTCAAAGTAGATGATCTTGGCGTCTTCGCCGCCAAGCTCAATGGCTACATCTGTCTTGGGCGCGATCTCTTCAAGGGCTGTGGAAACAGACACGACCTCCTGAACGAAAGGCACTTCAAGATAATTGGCCAGGGTCAGACCCCCGGATCCGGTGATGACCGGATGGATCGTGCAGTCGCCGAGCTGTTGTGCCGCTTCAGTAAGAAGGTCAAAAAGTGTGCCGCGGATATCGGCGTGGTGACGGCGGTAATCCGCGAATAACAGTTTATGGGCGGGATCCAGGATCGCGATCTTCACGGTTGTGGATCCAATATCAATTCCTAAAGTATAATCCTTAGCAATCACGGAATAACTCCTACAAAATATAATAGTCTGAACATTTACAATCCTTTTTGTCTAACAATACAGTATAAGTCAGTTGTTACAAAAATGCAACGGATTTGCATCGCGCAAGGTTTCGTTTACATTTAAATAAAGCGATGATAAAATGACTGAAAATAGTTTAAAGCGCGGGGAAATAATATGAGTGATTTTGAGAGAAAATTCGGTAAATACGCGGTGAGAGATCTTTCGCTCAAACTGATCATACTGTATCTGATCGGCTATGCGATCTACTATATAAGGCCTGAGATCCTGTACTACATGACCCTGAATCCGTATGCCGTCGTGCACGGACAGGTCTGGAGACTGGTCTCCTGGCTTTTGATCCCGCCGTCGGCAAGCAATCTGTTCTTTATCGCGATCATGATGTTTTTCTATTACAGCATCGGCACTTCGCTGGAGAGAGTATGGGGAACCTGGCGCTACAATGTGTTCATCTTCACCGGAATCCTTCTGACGATCGTGTCCGCTTTTCTGTGGATGGGCTTCTCCTATCTGACAGGAAGCGGCGGCGCGCTGGGACAGATCGGGGCCGCGAACTATTTTGGCTACTATTCCGCGGCCTTTTCTACATATTATATAAACATGGGAATCTTCTTCGCTTACGCGCTGACATTCCCGGAGGCGGTGGTCCTTCTGTTCTTCATCATTCCGGTCAAGGTCAAATGGCTGGGCCTTCTGGACGTGGTCTATCTGCTGTACGAGTTTGTTCAGGGAACAGGCGCCATGCGCTTTGCGATCGCGGCTACTTTTGTCAACATCGCGATCCTGTACCTGCGCTCCGGAAGAAGAGTGAGCGCGAATTTCAGCGGCAGGACGATGGAGGATATATTCCACAGCGCTGTGGGCAGACCGGGGGCAAAAAAGAGCCGGGCGGCAGCACCGGAGCGCAGGCAGATGCGTCCTGCGGGCGGAGTCGTGCACAGATGCGCGATCTGCGGAAGGACCCAGGCGGACAATCCGGATCTGGAATTCCGCTTCTGTTCGAAGTGCGAAGGCGGACAGGAATACTGCCAGGACCACCTTTTTACCCACGTACATGTGAAAGTGGGAGAGAAACCGCATATGCAGGCGCCCGGCGGAGATAACTAAAGGGGGAGAGACCCGAAATGGATGAGAGACAGAAACAGGTGCTGTTCCTGAAAAGGCTGAGGGAAACAGCAGACACAGCCGCGAAGAACGGCAATATGATCACAGAAGAGGAACTGGAAGAAGCCTTTGCGGACCTGGAACTGAATGAGAGCCAGATGATCCAGGTCAGGGACTTTTTAAAGACGAAGGGCGTCGGGATCGGTGAAGCCCTGCCCATCGAGGAAGTGATCTCCGAGGAGGAGATGAACCACCTCAGAGACTATGAGGAGATGCTCGATGCCATTGAGATCCCTTCCGACAGCGTAATGGACGCGCTCAAGTTGTCCGCGATGGCCGGAGAGCGGGACGCGCAGAAAAAACTTGCGGAGTATTCCTTGAAGAAGGTCGTGGACATAGCCAGACTCTATGCAGGACAGGGCGTCTATATGGAAGATCTGATCGGAGCAGGCAATGAAGTGCTCCTGATCGCAGTCACCCAGCTGGCGCCGCTCGATAAACCCGACGAGGTGGACGGCTACCTCGGACGCAGGCTTATGGACGCTATGGAAGACGTAATCGCCGCGAACCTGGATGAGAAGGCGGCGGAAAAGGCTGTCGAGGAGAGAGTCAACCTGGTGGCAGACAGAGCCAGGGAAATGGCGGAGGAACTCGGCAGGAAAGTGAGCGTGGCGGAACTCGCAGCGGAGTATGATATGGATCCCGAGGACATTCGGGAAGCAGTGCGGCTCTCAGGCAACGCGATCGGAGAATAATGCAGGATCTGTACAAACTGTATTTTGGGGCCAGATGCTCCTACAAAGAGATCCTGGAGAGCGACGAGACCTACGTCAAGTTCAAGGCCGTGTGCAGGCAATGCCTGGTCACGGAGGTGGACCAGGATACGACCCTGGAAAGCCATCTGTACTACCTTACAGCGGAGGACAAGGCCGCGGAAGTGTACCGGCTTCTGGGTACGCGGGTCAAACTCAACATCCCGGCAGTCAAAAAGGGGCTGTTCGGCAGAGAACAGCGGGTGTTCCGGGAGGAAATCTGGAAGATCGATGATCTTCTGGCCCTGAGCGCGCATCAGAAGCAGTTTCGGGGGATCGTTCTCTCGGAGGTGCAGATCCCCAAGCTCAAACTGAGGGAATTTGCGATCTGACTTGACAGGCGGGGATACAGGAACGGATAATGAGACCGGAAGCTTTATGCTTCCGGTCTTTAAATCTGACGCAGATTTCTGAGCCGAATTCCGGCATCCTTTTTCCATGTGACAGGTTCGAAAATCGAAAATACATTCGATTTTTTTGCAAAATGGCTTGCGCTGTCAGAGGGTGGATGCTATACTATCACAAGAACAAACGTTCGTAATTTGGAGGAGATCAAATGAGCATAGATATTGAACAGAAGAAGAAAGCGCTGGACGCGGCGCTGCTGCAGATCGAGAAACAGTACGGGAAGGGAGCTGTGATGAAGCTCGGAGATCCTTCCGTTCAGATGAATATTGAGACAATTCCCACGGGCTCCCTGAGCCTGGACATTGCCCTCGGACTGGGCGGCATTCCCAAGGGCAGGATCATTGAGATCTACGGACCCGAGTCCTCCGGTAAGACGACGGTGACTCTTCACATGATCGCCGAGGTACAGAAGAGAGGCGGCATCGCAGGCTTTATCGACGCGGAGCACGCCCTGGACCCGGTCTACGCCAAGAATATCGGCGTTGACATCGATAATCTTTACATCTCTCAGCCCGACAGCGGAGAGCAGGCTTTGGAGATCGCCGAGACCATGGTCAGATCCGGAGCTATTGATATCGTCGTGATCGACTCCGTCGCGGCGCTGGTACCCAAGGCTGAGATCGACGGCGATATGGGCGATTCCCATGTGGGTCTTCACGCGCGCCTGATGTCCCAGGCCCTGCGCAAACTGACGGCAGTTATCAGCAAATCCAACTGCGCGGTCGTGTTCATCAACCAGCTCAGAGAGAAGGTCGGTGTCATGTTCGGCAATCCCGAGACGACCACCGGCGGACGCGCTCTCAAATTCTATTCTTCCGTCAGAATGGATGTCAGAAGGATCGAGTCCCTCAAGCAGAGCGGAGAGGTGATCGGCAACCGCACCAGGATCCGCGTTGTGAAGAACAAGATCGCGCCGCCTTTTAAGGAGGCCGAGTTCGACATCATGTTCGGCAAGGGCATTTCCTATGTCGGCGATGTGCTGGATCTGGCGGCGAAGTGCGACGTCATCAACAAGAGCGGCGCATGGTACAACTATAACGGGAACAAGATCGGCCAGGGCCGCGAGAACTCCAAAGCCTATCTTCTCGCTCATCCGGAGGTCCTTGCTGAAGTGGACCGCAAGGTGAGGGAGTACTACAATCTTGACCCGGAAGGCGCTTACAAAGTGCCCGAGACAGATGCCGCAGCTGAGGAAGAGAGCCGGGAGTAAGAGCGGCGTATTTCCCGGCAAGAGGTAAATGAGACAGTTAACGGCAGGCTGCAGTACTATTTTTTGACGGATAGTGCGGCAGCCTCCCGTTTTTTTGTATGTAGTAATAATGCCCGCGGAGGGACAGAAGATGGCAGATACAGACAGAGATCAGGAACAGAGGAAAAAGGAGTGCCTTCGAAAGAGCGGCACACTTCTGTCGCAGCGCGACTATACCTGCGCGAGACTGCGGGACAAACTTCTCGCGGCTGGCTTCGAAGAGGAGATCGTAGAGATGACTCTGGAGAGCCTGAGAGAAGCACACTATCTGGATGACGAGCGCTACGCGCGGAGTTTTATACAGGCTCACTGGGAGGACAGGAGCAGGACAAGGATCCGCATGGACCTTGAGAATCGGGGAGTGCCTTCTGAGATCGCCGCCAGAGTTCTCAGTGAGGAGAACAAGGAGCGGGGCAACAGCGCGGAGATCATGCAGGTGCGCAGGCTTATGCGCAAGAGAGGCTTCGATCCGCAGAGCGCTTCCTGGGAGGAGAAGGGGAAAATGAAAGGCTATCTCTACAGAAAGGGCTACAGCGCCTCCTCTGTGCGCGCGGCTATGAGTTCAGAATCGCTTGACAGTGAAGAGTTTAGTGTATAAAATTATTTAGTGCGAATCTGCCGTTTTGCGATTTGGTACGTGTTGTAAGCCGTAACAGCGCAAACGGGATCCGAAATGACAGAGAAACGCGAATTTAATAAGGAGGTGCTCCTGTATGATCACTGCAATTATCGCAGCGATTCTTACACTTGCAATCTCTGTACCGGTTACTTTTATAGCTACTTCCAATTACCGTAAGAAGCAGCAGGAAGAGACGATCGGAAATGCGCAGGAGAAGGCCAGGGCGATCATTGATGAGGCGCTGACTACTGCTGAGAACCAGAAGCGCGAGGCACTGCTTGAAGTCAAGGAGGAATCCATCAGGTCCAGGAATGAACTTGAGAAGGAGATCCGGGACCGCAGAAATGAAGTGCAGCGCAACGAGCGCAGGATTCAGCAGAAGGAAGAGTCCCTCGATCGCAAGATGGAGAATCTCGAGCGCAAGGAGCAGAGCCTGCAGTCCAAGGAAGAATCACTGAACAAGCAGAGAGACGAAGTCACGAAGCTCGGTGAGCAGCGTCAGCAGGAACTCGAACGAATTTCGGGATTGACCTCTGAACAAGCCAAAGAATACCTTTTAAAAATTGTTGAAGACGATGTAAGACATGATTCCGCCGTTATGATCAAGGAGATCGAAACGGAGGCCAGGGAAGAAGCCGACAAGAGAGCCAAGGAATACGTGATCAGCGCGATCCAGCGCTGTGCAGCAGACCATGTTTCCGAGGCGACGATCTCCGTCGTGCAGCTTCCCAGTGATGAGATGAAGGGGAGAATCATCGGACGTGAGGGAAGAAATATCCGCACGCTCGAGACAATGACAGGCGTAGATCTTATTATCGACGACACGCCTGAAGCTGTCGTTATTTCCGGATTTGATCCCATCCGCCGCGAGGTGGCAAGGATCGCTCTTGAGAAACTGATCGTGGACGGAAGAATCCATCCCGCCAGGATCGAAGAGATGGTCACTAAGGCGCAGCGCGAAGTGGAGGCGAAGATCAAGGAGGAAGGCGAGGCAGCGACCCTGGAAGTCGGCGTGCACGGCATTCATCCGGAGCTCGTAAGACTTCTCGGTAAGATGTGTTTCCGTACCAGTTACGGGCAGAACGCGCTCAAGCATTCAATCGAAGTTGCGCAGCTGTCAGGGCTTCTGGCAGCGGAACTGGGACTGGATATCCGCCTGGCCAAGAGAGCCGGCCTGCTGCATGACATAGGCAAGGCTGTGGACCACGAGATGGAAGGTTCCCACGTACAGCTCGGCGCTGAACTGTGCCGCAAGTATAAGGAATCCCAGGTTGTCATCAATGCAGTGGAATCCCATCCCGGTGCCCGCAGAGAGACGCTGGAAACTTATACAATGAGGCTCAAACAGCTCGAGGAGATCACAAACAGTTTTAAAGGGGTTAGTAATTCTTACGCTATTCAGGCAGGCAGAGAAGTTCGTGTCATGGTAGTTCCTGAGCAGATCAATGATACTGACATGGTGCTTCTGGCTCGCGATATTTCCAAGAAGATCGAGAACGAAATGGAATATCCCGGACAGATCAAGGTCAGCGTGATCCGCGAATCAAGAGTGACGGATTTCGCCAAATAAGGCAAGCGAGTAAAGAAAAATGGAGCGGAGACGAAAGGAAATTTCGTCTCCGCTTTTTTTGCCGGCTCAGGCACCGGTACTTTTTTTGAGGAATTTATTAGGATTATGCACAAATAATGAAGAGATAGGTTATAATACTAATATATATTTACCAAAATTTCGCAATCTATAGTTTATGCAAGGGGGTCAATCAATGGCAGCAAACGAGAGAAAAAAAATATTATTTGTCGCATCAGAGTGCGTACCGTTCATCAAGACCGGCGGACTGGCTGACGTTGTCGGCTCTCTCCCCAAAGATATTGATCCGGAGTACTATGATGTCAGAGTCATGATTCCTAAGTATTCCTGCATGAAGCAGGAGGTCAAGGATCAGATGGAATATGTCACCCACTTCTACATGGACTTCCATTGGAAGAGTGAGTATGTGGGCGTCCTCAAGACCGTGAAGAACGGAATCACATTCTACTTCATCGACAACGAGGGATTCTTCACGACAGATAAGCCTTACACGGATGATCCGCTCTTTGAGATCACCAGATTTGCCTATTTCTCCAAGGCTTGCCTGTCCGCCCTTCAGCCGATCGGTTTCCGCCCTGACCTGATCCACTGCCACGACTGGCAGACCGGACTGGTTCCCGTATATCTCAAGGAGAGATTCGCGGACAACGAGTTCTATCAGGGCATCAAGACTGTAATGACGATCCACAACCTGAAATTCCAGGGCAAGTGGAATGTGAAGGATGTCGAGGATATCACCGGACTTTCCGGGTATTACTTCACACCTGACAAGCTGGAGGCCTATAAGGACGCCAACCTTCTCAAGGGCGGCCTGGTTTATGCCGATGCGATCACAACCGTCAGCCCGACCTACGCGGAAGAGATCAAGACCCAGTTCTACGGCGAAGGTCTCGACGGTCTGATGAACGCGCGCGCCAACGACCTGCGCGGTATCCTCAACGGCATCGACTACACAGACTTCAGTCCGGACAATGACAAGAAGATCTTCAAGTCTTACACAGTCGATGATTTCCGCAGAAACAAGGTCAAGAACAAGATCGCGCTGCAGAAAGAACTCGGACTCAAGCAGGACGAGAAATGCTTCATGATCGGTATCGTCTCCCGTCTGACAGATCAGAAGGGCTTCGACCTGATCGCCTATGTTCTGGAGGAGATGCTCTCCCTCGACGCGATCCAGATCGTGGTTTTAGGCACCGGCGAGGAGAGATACGAGAACATGTTCCGCTATTTCGACTGGAAGTACAACGACAAGATCTCCGCGAACATCTACTATTCCGATGAGCTGTCCCACAAGATCTACGCGGCATCCGACGCGTTCCTGATGCCTTCTCTGTTCGAGCCCTGCGGACTCAGCCAGCTGATGTCCCTGCGCTACGGCACACTTCCGATCGTCCGCGAGACCGGCGGCCTCAAGGATACGGTAGAACCTTACAATGAATACGAGAACACAGGCACGGGCTTCACTTTCGCGAACTACAACGCGCATGAGATGATGCATGCAGTCCGCTACGCCGAGAAGATCTTCTACGACAAGAAGAGAGACTGGAACAAGATGGTCGAGCGCGCCATGAACGCCGACTTCTCCTGGAAGCAGTCCGCTCTGAAGTATCAGGAGATGTACGACTGGATGATCGGCCGCTGATCGCAGTTGTAAGTTTTCAAATTGCCATTTATAATGGGGTGACGAACTTAATGGTTCGTCACCCTGTTTTTCATACGGGGCAAAACATAGAAAGATTTACAGCAATAAAGGAAACGCATTTATGGCTTCAGATCATAAGAAAAAGTCGCCCTCCCTCGGAGGGGGCAATGTGGCGGCGCAGGCCGGTATTTTGGCGGCTGCCAGTATTCTGTCCCGTATAATCGGGCTTTTATACAGGTCTCCCCTGACGGCGATCATCGGAGATGAAGGAAACGGCTATTACGGAACGGCAATCAATATCTACACCATCGTGCTGATGGTCTCAAGCTTCGGTGTGCCTGCGGCGATCTCCAAGCAGATGGCCCAGAAGATGGCGGTGGGAGATTACAAGAATGCCCAAAGAGTATTCCACTGTTCCATGGTATACGCGCTGGCAGTCGGTGTTGCGGGCAGTATGCTTCTGTATTTTGGCGCGGGAGTACTGGTTCCGCCAAACAGCGTGCCGGTCCTGCAGGTTTTTGCCCCGACGGTATTCCTGTTCGGAATTCTTGGCGTTCTGCGAGGCTATTTCCAGGCGAACCAGTCCATGGTACAGACCTCAGTCTCTCAGATCCTTGAACAGATCGCGAATGCGGTCGTCAGTATCCTGGCTGCCTATCTGCTCATGCGCACCGTGATGAATGCTGATCCTACGCACAAGGCGATCCGCGGCGCGATGGGCAGTGCTCTGGGCACCGGAAGCGGCGTTCTGGTGGCATTGATCTTCATGACCTTGGTCTACTTCAGATACCGCGGCATGTTCATGGAGCGCGTGCACGGCGATACGGAACACGCAGAGGAGCCCTTCGGTCCCCTGATGATTGAAACGATCCTTGTGATCACGCCTTTCATTCTCAGCAGCTTCATCATGAACCTGACGACTTCCCTGAATCAGACGATCTTTATCAAGATCATGATCCAGTACAAACACTGGGAAGAAGCACTGACGACGACGCTCTACGGCCTTTTCTCCAACAAGGCTGTTGTTATCACCAATATCCCGATTTCCATCGCGACAGCTGTGGCGGCGGCGATCCTGCCGAACATCTCCACATCTTTTGCCCAGGGAGATCTGGAGGAGACAAAAAAGCGCAGCATTAACGCGATCCGCATGACGCTGGTGATCGCAGTACCCTGCGCCGTGGGACTTTTGGCTCTGGCACGGCCCGTGACTATGCTGCTGTTCCCACAGTGGGATACGCTTGATGTCGCCGCGATCCTTCTTGCAGAGCTGTCCATCACCGTCGTTTTCTACTCGGTGGGGACGATCATGAACGCGATCCTGCAGTCCATCGGCAGGATCCATATGCCTCTTGTCAGCGCCGGTATTGCGCTGCTCGTGCTGATGCTCTATACGGATATGGGCGGACACGCGCTGGCTATCTGCAGTCTTCTGTATTCCTTCATGATCTTTATGATCGACAGCCACTTTATCTGCAAGTACCTGGATATGAAGATCCCCTTCGGAAAAGTGTACGGAAAGCCCATCGCAGCTGCAGTGGTCATGGGTATTGCAACGGCGCTTGTATATAGTCTTGTCAACCGTCTTCTTATGGCAGCGGCGGACAGGGTTTACTTCAACAACCTGATCGCGGCAGCCCTGGCTATTGCAGTTGCAATCGTCGTGTATTTCGCTGTACTGATCAAAATCGGAGGACTTACGAGAGAAGATCTGCTTCAGGTGCCGAAAGGTACGAAGGTCGTGGGAATATTACAGAAAGCGAGACTGATGTAATCAAAAACTGCCGCACTGGAAAAGGATTTCCAATGCGGCAGTTTTATTCTTTAATCTCATTTGCGCAGCAGGAGCATCAGCCTGCTGCCGTTTTCTTTGAGCCACTTAACTCGGATCTTGTAGTCGGGAAGGACCCGGCCGACTTCCGCCCAGAAGCGGGGGGAGTGGTTCATCTGCTTCCTGTGGCAGAGCTCGTGGACCACGACGTAGTCGAGGACCTCCGGAGGTGCAAGGAGCAGCAGACAGTTGAAATTCAGGTTTCCCTTGGAACTGCAGCTTCCCCAGCGGGTTTTCTGGCTGCGGATCGTTATGTTCCCGTAGTCGACTCCTACCAGCGGCGCGAAGTGCGCAACGCGCTCGGGGATCACCAGGGCGGCTCTCTTTTTGAGGCCGCGCAGCTGGACATCTGTCAGCGCGGAAACGGGATTAGCTTCCTCCTGTTCCCGGCGGGCCAGGACCTTAGCCCGGTGCTGCGCGATCCAGTCGCTCTTTTCCCAAATAAACCGCTCGATGTCGCGCTTGGGACAGCGTATGGGAGCGCGCACGATCACACTGCCGTCTGATTTGATCTCTATAGCCAGTGTCTTTCTTTTACTTCGAATGAGCTCGTATTTCAACTTCAGATCGTTTCCTGATTTCAGATCGTATCTCCGGTCAGCAGGTGATAAGCTTCCTTATACTTGTCGATGGTCTTGTCGATGACATCCTGGGGCAGCAGGTAGTCGCTGTCGGGATTAGCTTTCAGCCAGTCGCGGACGAACTGCTTGTCGAAGGAGGGCTGGCCGTGGCCGGGCTCGTAGCCTTCCAGAGGCCAGAAGCGGCTGCTGTCGGGGGTGAGCATCTCGTCGCCGAGCACTACTTTGCCATTTTCATCCAGGCCGAACTCGAACTTGGTGTCCGCAATGATGATGCCTCTGGTCAGAGCGTAGTCAGCACACTTCTTGTAAAGAGCAATGGTGCAGTCGCGAATTGTCTCAGCATACTCCTGGCCGCGGCCGGGGAACGCCTTCTCCAGAACTTCAACGCTTCTCTCGAAGCTGATGTTCTCGTCATGATCGCCGATCTCAGCCTTGGTGCTGGGTGTGTAGATGGGCTCAGGGAGCTTATCGCACTCCTTGAGGCCTTCCGCGAGCTTAATGCCGCAAACTGTGCCGTCTTTCTTGTAGCTGGCCCAGCCGCTGCCGGTGATATAGCCGCGGACGATGCACTCGATGGGGAGCATCGTAAGCTTCTGACACATCATGCTGTTGCCGTCGAAGCGCTCCTGGCGGAAGAACTCGGGCATGTCATTGACATCACAGCTGATCATGTGGTTAGGGATGATATCCTTGGTGTAGTCGAACCAGAAGCGGGACATCTGGGTCAAAACAGTGCCCTTCTTCACGATCTTGTTCTTGAGAATCACATCGAAAGCGGAGATTCTGTCGGTCGCAACCATGATGAGCTTGTCGCCGATGTCGTAGATCTCACGTACTTTACCTTCCTTGACGGGGGTATATTCCTGCATGCGTCGTTTCCTCCTTGCGATTTGCCTGCGCACAATACATCTCTTTGTGGTATTCTGCTTGTGTAGATTGTGTTCCCGGATGGAACACTTCTTAAGTATAATCATTTTCCGATGCAAAACAATTGCTTTTGTGCACATAATTTGTCTTTTATGAAGGGCGGCAGATAGTAATATGATCGAACAAAACCTGATTCTGGGAATATTGGCCCACGTGGACGCGGGAAAGACGACGCTCTCGGAGGCACTGCTGCATATAACGGGCGCAGTGCGGCGCGCGGGCCGCGTCGATCACGGCGACGCATTCCTGGATACTGACGATATGGAAAAAGAGCGCGGGATCACGATCTTCTCCAAGCAGGCTCGCTTTACCTCAGAGCGCGGAGAGACCAGAAGGACCTACACCCTGCAGGATACGCCGGGGCACGTCGATTTTTCCACAGAAATGGAGCGCGTGCTGGGGATCCTGGACTGCGCGGTGCTGGTCATCAGCGCGGCGGACGGCGTGAACGGCCAGGTGCGCGTTTTGTGGAGGCTTCTTGAGCACTACAATGTGCCGGTCTTTCTCTTTGTCAACAAAATGGACCAGAATGGAGCAGACAGGGAGGCTCTGCTGGCCTCTATCAAAAAAGAGCTCAGCACCAGGTGTGTGGACATCATGCCGGCTGCAGGCGCCTCACTTGCGGAAAGCCTTGAGGATCCCGATGTTCAGGAGGAGATCGCGGTCTGCGACGACGAGCTGATGAACGCCTATTTTGACGGGGAGATGGTGTCAGTGCCGCAGATCTGTGAACTGACAGCGGGCCGCAGGCTCTTCCCGGTCCTTTTTGGCGCGGCGCTGCGGGAGCAGGGCGTCAGCGAACTTCTGGAGTGCCTGGATACGCTGATCCGGCCGCCCGTATATGGCGATGAATTCGGCGCCTGGATCTTCAAGATCACCCGGGACGGCGGCGCGAGGCTCACCTGGATGAAGCTGACAGGCGGGAAACTCTCTGTCAAAACACCGCTGGCCGACTGCACAGACGATAAGGGAATGCCTGAAAAGGTGGAGCAGATAAGGTTCTACTCCGGCGGAAAGTTTGAGACGAAACAGGAGGCAGTGGCGGGCGAAGTCTGCGCAGTCACAGGCTTAACAAGGACAAAGATCGGTCAGGGGATCGGAGCGGAGTCAGAGGGTGAAGAGGAACTTCTGCAGCCGGTACTGCGCTGCAAAGTCATCCTGCCGCCCGGCGAAGATCTGTTCAAAGCCTATAAGAACCTCTCTATTTTGGAAGAAGAGGATCCGACCCTGCATCTGGGTTATGATGAGGAGAAAAAAGAGATTACAGCCCAGATCATGGGACAGGTGCAGAAGGAGATTCTTCAGCGCATGATCCGGGAGCGCCTGGGGCTTTGCGTGGATTTCGGCGATCCCTCGATCATCTACAAAGAGACCATAGCCAGGACTGTTGAGGGCGTGGGTCACTTTGAACCGCTGCGTCACTATGCGGAGGTGCATCTGCTGCTGGAGCCGGGCGTGCCCGGAAGCGGCCTTGTATTTGAGAACCGCTGCAGAGCCGATGTGCTGGCGGTCAACTGGCAGCGCCTGATCATGACTCACTTGGAGGAAAAGAGACACCGCGGCGTCCTGACCGGTGCGGAGATCACAGATATGAAGATTTCCCTGCTCACCGGAAGAGCGCACCTCAAACATACTGAAGGCGGCGACTTCCGCCAGGCGACTTATCGAGCGGTGAGACAGGGCCTTATGATGACGGAAAGCGTCCTTTTGGAGCCTTTCTACAACTTCCGGCTGGAGATTCCCCAGGAATCACTGGGACGGGCACTGACTGATCTGCAGCAGATGGGCGCGAACTTCACGCAGCCCGATCTGGAGGACGGCCGCTCGATCATAACCGGAAGCGCGCCGGTATCCAGGATCGCCAATTACGCGGAAACGCTGGCCGCCTACACCCGCGGCGAGGGGCAGATCACCTGCACTCTCAAGGGCTACGAGCCCTGCGTCAACGCGGAGGAAGTCATCGCGGCGTCCGGCTACGATCCGGAGCTGGACCTGAGGAACCCGACGGGCTCTGTATTTTGCTCCCATGGGGCCGGCACACCAGTGCCCTGGTACGAAGTGCGCGAGCGCATGCACGTGGACAGCGGCTGGAGGGATCCTTCCGACGGACCCGGGACCGGAAAAGCGATGCTGGGCTACGACGAAGATTGGGACGAAGACCTCGCCTACGGAGGAGCGGGAAGGACAGGCTTGCGCGCAGGCGTTAGGAAAGAGGAGAAACCCGTTTCCTTCAGCGAGCGGGAGGCAAAACTCTTTGCCGAGGAGGATGAGCTGCGCAGGATCTTCGAGCGGACCTACGGGCCTATCAAGAGCAGGTTCGGCGATGATGAGCCCGATAACGGAAGATCTTCAAAATCCTGGAAGAGGGCGTCCCGCGTGATCAGCGCAGAACCGCCGGATAAGCGCTCCCACGCCGCGAAGAAAGCGGTTGAGAAGGAATACCTTCTGATAGACGGCTACAACATCGTGTTCGCCTGGGAGGAGCTGCGGGAGATGGCGCTCCGGGACATCATGGCAGCCAGGGATAAGCTTATCGACGGAACACGTGATCCTGGTCTTCGACGCCTATAAAGTGCGGGGAGGACGCGGAGAAGTGATCCATGTGGGCGGAATCGACGTTATTTACACCAAAGAAGCAGAGACCGCGGATCTCTACATTGAGAAAGCAGCCCATGAACTCAGCAAAAAATACAAAGTGACGGTAGCCACTTCCGACGCGGTAGAGCAGGTAATTATTTACGGCGCGGGCGCTTACCGCATGTCCGCCCAGAACCTTCTGGAGGAACTGTTGCTGACCAAAGGGCTGATGCGCGAGCACTATGAAAAGAGGGACGAGAAGAAGGCCGGCGGTATTTTGGCACAGATGAGTGAAGAAGACGCCCGGGCGCTGCAGGAGCATCTCGAGAACCTGGAAGAAGAGTGACCAGCCGGGAACTTGGGAAAGTGTGCGCAATAGTGTATAAACGGAGGCGTAGATTCATCTTTCTTTTTGACCACAGATGAATTACAATGAATACATAAATGGGATATTTTTAAAGCTTGTTTGGCCGATAAGGCCGGAAAGGGGTTACTATGGCAATCAGACTTTTCAAATGTGAGAAGTGCGGAAGTATGGTTCTGAAACTCAACGCGAAGGGATGTTCCCCGTCCT
>CACZJD010000134.1 GCA_902781325.1 uncultured Lachnospiraceae bacterium | reverse complement strand
AGTGACAAATGCGATTATCTGATCGTAGGCAGTAAAAATGAAATGGCTGCTGAATATGAGACGGTCACAGATGAACAGGGATTTCTTGTAAGCAGAAGAATAGGGCAGAAGAACTGCTTTGACCAAAAAGAGATCGACAAATACGTCCGCGGATCGGAAAGGTCCAAAAAGAGAGAGTATCCGATGGACTGGGTCTTCGATTTTTCCTATGACCTTTCGGTTCCGGAATACTTTGTGACACACCGGGAATGCGGCGTCTGTAAGATCGGGCAGCAGGAAAACCTGATGTTTCTGACGCCCCATATGTGCGTAATGGATTATCCGACTATAGAGTATAAGGGAGGGAAGCTTCTGCGTACAAAAACATTAGGTGCCGGCGGGGATTGCTGCGATTTCCATGTAGTCAAAGGGGATAAATAGGATGAAATATCATATTGAGAAAAACACGGTTCAGGAGACGCTGGTCATTCCTCTTTTTGGGAGGCTCGTTTGCTCCGAACATTATCCGGAACTGTTTTCAGATCCCGAGGCGAAGCGGATTTGTGACAGCCTGGATTATGATTTTGCAGAGAAACGAAAGAAAATGGAGTCTGCAGCAGGGCTATTCGGTGCCTTAGAGGTGGCACAGCGCCAACATGACCTCCGCTGTGAAGTTGAAATGTATCTGAAGGACCATCCGAAAGCGGCAGTCGTGAATCTCGGCTGCGGCCTGGACGATACCTTCTCAAAGGTCGATAACGGCGAATGCAGAGGTTATAACATCGACCTGCCGGATGTAATTAAAGTGCGGAATGACCTTCTTCCGGCCGGCGAGCGGGAAACGAATCTGGCCTGTGACCTGAATGACTATTCCTGGATGGACGGGATCGATGCATCAGGAGGCGCAGTCTTTTTTGCAGCAGGTGTCTTCTATTATTTCAAAACAGAGGATGTGAAACGGCTGTTTCAGGCTATGGCAGAGCGCTTTCCCGGAAGTGTGCTTGTCTTCGATTCCTGCAACAAGCGCGGCGCCGGTCTGATGCGGAAGACCTGGCTGAAAGAGGCGGGGATCACAGATGTGAATGCCTACTTCTCTCTGGAAGATGAGGCAGAACTTTCAGGATGGAGTGATCATTTTGCCACTGTTACGGCAAAAAGCTATATGCGAGGATATCGGGATATCTATGGAAGTGTCGGCCTGCTCCATAAGCTGATGATCCGCTTCTGTGACGGGCTTGTCAGAATGAAGATCGTAAAGATCGTTTTCGGAGGATAAACGAATGACACGAGAAGACCAGATCAAGAGCGCCTATAAGCTGACGGGCGGTCATGCGAGTTTCTATGACGGGATGATGACATATTCCACGCTTCCCGGAAAGGCGATCTGCCGGATCGTCTGGAACATGGACGGAGAAAAAAATCTTCGATATCTTGAAAAGGCATTGTCCGGCATTCCGGAAGACTTTTCCGGAAAGCTGCTGGAGGTCCCGGTCGGGACCGGTGTACTTACCATGCCTGTTTACCGGGAATTGCCGGATGCGGATATCACCTGTCTGGATTATTCAGAAAACATGATGGCGTCAGCACAGGAAAAGGCCAAGGCTGTCGGGATCAGAAATATTACCTTCATGCAGGGTGATGTCGGCGCTTTGCCCTTTGAGGATGAAAGCTTCGATATCGTGCTGTCCCTCAACGGCTTTCACGCTTTCCCTGACAAGGAGGCCGCTTACCGTGAAACCTTCAGGGTGCTGAAGCCGGGCGGGACCTTCTGCGGATGCTTTTACGTTCAGGGCGGCTGTAAAAGGACGGACTGGTTCATCAGGCATCTGTATCAGCCTAAGGGATTCTTCACCCCACCTTATGAAACAGAGCAGAGTCTGCGCAGGCGGCTTTCAAAGCTTTACAAGGAAGCAGAAGTCACCATAGTGGAAGGTATGGGGTGCTTTTGCTGCAGGAAATGATACTTTGGAGGTCAACTGACCTATGAGGTGAAATGACCTTCACAGCCATAGGAGGCATGACAATGCAGTTTGATGAAATGGGAAACAGATCCGGTAAAACACTGATGCTGCTTCCGGGAACGGCTTGTGATTATCAGACGAACTTCGGAACAGTCCTGGAGCGCCTTGGAGAGAAGTATCACCTGATCTGTGTCAATTACGACGGTTTCGACGGAAGTGACCGGATCTTCCCCGATATGATCACGATCATCGAGAAGATAGAAAAGTATATTAAGGACAACTATGACGGGAAAATTGACGGCGCGATCGGCTCGTCCTTAGGGAGCAGTTTTGTGGGGCAGCTGATCCAGAGGGAAAATGTGCACATGGATCATGGCATTTTCGGAAGCCCTGATCTGGATCAGAGCGGAAAAATCAGCGCGTGGCTGCAGTCCAAGCTGGTCGTTCCGCTTCTTACCAGCTTTACAAAGAACGAAAAGAAGAAGGCAAAAACCAGAGAAAAGCTCAAGAGCTTTTTCGAGATGAACGATGAGACGGCCGACCGGTTCATGGAGTGTTTTGCCAAATTCAAACCGGAATCCATCAGGAACGAATACTATACCGATCTGCTTACGCACCTGAATGATGACATTCACGTAGAAGGCACAAAGGTACATTTCATCTATGCGAACAAGATGGGCAAAAAGTACCTGAGGCGATATAAGAAGTACTTCAGAGATCCGGATATCCGGGAGTTTGATATGCAGCACGAACAATGGCTTTTCGGCGGAGAACAGTATACAGTTCCTGTGCTGAAGGCAATCGATGAGTTTATGGAGATGCCGGCAGAATGAAAACAGTCATTTGGGGACTAATGATCCCCTTTATCGGAACTGCGGGCGGAGCTGCCTGCGTCTTTTTTCTGAAGAACGATCTGAAGATAGGCGTACAGCGGGCATTGACCGGATTCGCGGCAGGCGTGATGGTGGCGGCTTCGATCTGGAGCCTGATCGTCCCCGCCATTGAGCAGTCCGCGGCGAAAGGAAGGTGGGCATTTCTTCCCGCTTTTATCGGCTTTTGGTTCGGCATTTTGTTCCTGCTTCTGCTGGATCATGTGATTCCGCATTTACACAGGGGCATTGATCAGGCTGACCAGGCTGAAGGTCCCAAAGCAAACCTGAACAGAACGATCATGATGGTCCTGGCAGTGACGCTTCACAATATTCCGGAGGGAATGGCAGTCGGGGTGGTCTATGCGGGATTACTCGCAGGTTCCGGGAACATCACGGCTGGTGGAGCACTGGCACTCGCGCTCGGTATCGCGATCCAGAATTTTCCGGAAGGCGCGATCATTTCCATGCCGCTCTATGCGGAAGGGAAAAGCAAACCTAAGTCATTTTGGCTCGGCGTTCTATCCGGCGCGGTAGAGCCGATATTCGGAGGACTGACCGTACTGATCGCAAGTCTCGTAGTTCCCGCGATGCCGTATCTTTTGTCTTTCGCAGCGGGAGCCATGCTGTATGTGGTCGTGGAAGAGCTGATTCCGGAGATGTCCGAAGGTGTGCATTCCAATATCGGCGTTGTATTTTTTGCCGTCGGATTCAGCCTGATGATGGCGCTGGATGTGGCGCTTGGATAATCGGGATTACGTGTTTTATGGGCTTCTTATGGAAGCCCTAAAAAATAGATTATAAGTTAGACTAAACAAACAAGGAAGGGAACGAAAATGAAAGCAGATTACAAAAACTGGATGCCGAAAGGAATGGTAGCTTCATTTATCGGAGGCACCGCCGGAGCCCTGGCCATAGTGCCGGCTGCAAAACTCCTGATGCCGGAGGGACCGGCAAAGACCGTTGTGACCGCCGTGTCCGCAGCTGCAGTGTGCGCGTGTGGCGGCGCTTCTGTCTGGTCTTACCTGATGTACAGAGCGTTCGATTACAACGGAACGAGGCAGATGTCCAAACAGATCATCGAGGGGATCGCGGAATACGTGGACCTGCCCGAAGGCGGCACGTGCCTGGACGTTGGCTGCGGCAGCGGAGCGCTGGCTATCGCGATCGCAAAGCGAAATCCCAAGGCAGAGGTGATCGGCATTGACCGCTGGGGCAAGGAATACGCTTCCTTTAACAAGCCCCTCTGCGAGAATAATGCAAAGGCTGAGGGAGTAGAAAATGTCAGCTTCCGCCAGGGAGACGCCACGCACCTGGATTTCGCGGATGAGACTTTTGACGCAGTAGCAAGCAATTACGTCTACCACAACATTCCGTCCAAAGACCGTCAGGCGATCCTGCTGGAGACACTGCGTACCTTGAAAAAAGGCGGGACATTTGCCATTCATGATATCTTCTCTGAGGCAAAATATGGAGATATGCAGTCCTTTATTAAAAAGCTGAAAGAAATGGGATATGAAAAGGTCGATCTGATCGATACAACAAACGGGAAATGGATTATGAAGAGCGAAGCAGGATGGATGGGTCTTTCGGGATCGGCGTTGCTGACGGGAACTAAATAATCTCAGGTGACGCAAAAATTATAGATATGCCCCCTTAAGCTCCCGGTCGTCGGCGTGAAACCGATGCCGGGAGTCTTTTCATAGCTATTTGCTCAGCACATTTTGCAGTGCCTCAGGATCATGGATCTCGATGGTGGGCGGATCGTAGGTGATAATTCCGTACGCCTCCAGTTTTTTCAGTTCCCGATGCAGGGAAGAGCGTGATACGTTCATGATCATTGCCCAGTTGGAGACGGAATCCGGAATCATGATCACATTGCTGCCGGACTGTCTCGCATGGATCAAAAGATAGAACGCGGCTTTCTGTGCGATCCCGCTATAGGAGAGCATTTCCAAACGCTGCTGCAACATGTAGGCCGCGGTAGCA
>CACZJD010000133.1 GCA_902781325.1 uncultured Lachnospiraceae bacterium | reverse complement strand
TACTGCTTGGACCTGGCTCCTCTGTAGCCCTTGGCAAGCTTTAATACTCTGTTGTGTTTCTTTCTCGCATTAAGAGCGCCTTTAATTCTGGCCATTTTATCTATCCTCCATTATATGTAAGGCACAATTATAATTGTGCGTTTCTTCTTAATTCGAATCCGGTCGTCATGCACCTGTCTTAATTACAGATAAGGCATGATCTTCTTCATTGTCTTGATGTTGGTAGCGTCCGCCAGAGTAGGCTTTCTGAGGTTTCTCTTCCTCTTTGTGGACTTCTTGGTCAGGATGTGGCGCTTATTGGCTTTAAATCTCATAAGTTTGCCGGACTCATAAGTTTGCCGGAGCCTGTCAGTTTGAAGCGCTTTGCAGCAGCTCTCTTAGTTTTCATCTTGGGCATTCTATTTACCTCCTTTGCCAAACGTGGAACTTCGTCCACATCCGAATCACGCTGTTTCGGCATGTCCGGAAAGTGTCTGCGGCGTTACGGACACAGACTTCTGAGTGAAAGTCCAAAGTCTTCCACTATTGATTGCGGTTCTGTTTCTGTCATAAACCCCCTGACAGAACTCTATTCAAACCGGCTGCGGTCAGCGCAGTCATCTTGCGGTTCCGGAACTGTTCCGGCCCTGAGGATCACTGCTTCTTGCCGGCAAGAAACATAGTAAGGCTTCTTCCCTCTACCTTCGGGGTCTTGTCCACCGTGGCGCAGTCCTTAAGCGCATCAGCGAAATCCGTGAGGATATGCGCGCTCTGCTGCATATGGGCCATTTCACGTCCGCGGAAACGAAGCGTCACCTTCACGCGGTCGCCCTTAGTGAGGAACTTTCTCGCCGCGTTGATCTTGGTCTGAAGATCGTTGCTATCGATATTGGGAGACATGCGGATCTCCTTGATCTCAACCGTGTGCTGCTTCTTCTTGGCATCCTTCTCTTTCCTGGTCTTCTCGTACTTGTACTTGCCGTAGTCGATGATCTTGCACACCGGAGGCTTGGCACCGGGAGAGATCTTGACCAGATCAAGATCAGCCTCTTCAGCCAGTTTTCTCGCTTCGAGCGCAGACATGATGCCGAGCATCTCGCCGTCGGCGCCGATCACTCGAACTTCTCTGTCGCGAATCTGTTCATTGATGAATAAGTTGTCGTTATTGTTTCTGATTGTTGTACCCTCCACAACCTAAGACAAAAGAAAACAGCGGCACAATCCGTACCGCTGTCAACAAATCCCGAATCAAGCCGCAGTTCATTTCTCACAGAAATGACCGCCGCATCAAAGACTGGTATTAACCGCAAAAGCTTGCGCCGTTGGGTGAGAGCGGTAACTCTTCTTTCTTGTACCAATTACGTGTTTTCACGTACCAAATTACAATATCACTGAGTCTGCTTACTGTCAAGCGGAAAGTTTGAATTTTCTGCCAAAACAGTGACTGCTTTACCGGTCAGTGAATTTTCCTATGCACCAGCAAAAGAGCCACAAAAAGATCGGCACCGCAATGGTCATTCCCAGGCTGAAGCGGAACAGTCTGCCCGATCCTCCCGTTCCGATCAGGGCGCTCACAAAAGTAAGAATGTAGAGTCCCACTAAAAGAATGATGCCGATCACGGCAGCCACTCTCTTCGCGGTCCAGGGCGCCTTTTCCGGTTTGTTTCCGTTTTCAGAAATGCTGCTCATTAAGACTCCTCCAATAGCGCCCTCAGGTCTGACGCCGCCTGCTCATGGTCCCTGACCTGAATTGTCCGGATCCCGAATTCCCTCGCCGCGGCAAGGTTGTCCTCCAGATCGTCCAGGAACACACATTTTGACGGATCCAGGTCGTACTTGTCGATCAGGATCTGATAGAAAGCCGGATCGGGTTTGATCACATGGTAATCGCAGGACAGGAGTCCCCCGTCCATGTACGGAAGGAAATCCATGGCATCCTCATTGTCCCTGGCCACTTTCATGGAATAGTTAGACAGATACAGGACTCTTCTTCCGCTCTCCCTGATCTCCCTGATCCACGGGATCGATGTCTCCAGTCTGTATACGACGCCGTGGATATTCTTCATGCAGGCCCGGATCTCCTGTTCCAGTTCCGGCGTATCCTGCACAAACCGGTCGATCACTTCCTCATCACTGAGAAGCCCTATATCAAACTCTTTCCAGTTCGGATTTTTGACCGTGCTGTCCAGAAGCCTTTGACACATCTCGGGAGAATATCCGAACTGCTCAAAAAAGTGTATTCTGCCAAGTCCGACCAGAACACCGCCAATATCAAAAATTACTGTATCGATCTTCATAATATCACTTCTTGCTGAGCGCTGATTCGCGGTAAATAATGTCTTCTCTTCCGGGTCCGTTGGAGACCATTGTGATCGGATATCCGATCTGCTGTTCTATAAACTCGATGTAGTTTCTGCAGTTTTCGGGAAGATCCTCATACTTTCTGATCCCCCTGATATCGCATTTCCATCCGGGAAGTTTCTTCCACACCGGTTTCGCTTTTTTGAGTACATGCGTGACAGGAAACTCTGCAGTCTCTTCCCCGTCGATCTCATAGGCGACGCAGACAGGGATCTCATCGAGATATCCCAGAACATCGAGCACTGTGAACGCCACATCTGTGGCGCCCTGCAGGCGGCATCCGTATTTGGAGGCAACGCAGTCGTACCAGCCAACTCTTCTGGGTCTTCCCGTGGTCGCGCCGTACTCGCCGCCGTCTCCGCCTCTTCTGCGGAGTTCCTCAGCTTCACTGCCGAAGATCTCGGAAGTGAATTCTCCCGCTCCTACCGCGGAGGAATAGGCCTTGTTGACAACCACGATCTTCTCAATTGCGTAGGGCGGGATTCCCGCGCCGATCGCACCGTATGCGGCAAGAGTGCTGGAAGATGTGACCATGGGATAGATACCGTGGTCAGGGTCCTTCATGGTGCCGAGCTGGCCCTCAAGGAGGATCGTCTTTTCCTCTTTGATGGCCCTCTCAAGGTACTCGGCGACATTGCCCACATAGGGAGCGATCATGTCGCGGTACTCCAGAAGCGTCTTGAGAAGCGCCTTCTGATCGATGGGATCCGCGTGATAGAGATTGACCAGAAGGATGTCTTTTTTGACACAGACATCCGCGATCTTCTCCGCCAGAACCGCCTCGTCCTGAAACAGTTCATTGACCTGGAAGCCGACCTTGGCGTATTTATCGGAATAGAAAGGCGCGATGCCTGACTTGGTAGAACCGAAAGACTTGCCCGCAAGCCTCTCCTCTTCGAGCTGGTCGAAGAGAATGTGATAAGGCATCACGATCTGGCAGCGATCCGAGATCATCAGCTGCGGCGCCGGCACTCCCTTTTCGATGAGCCCCTGAACCTCTTTAAAGAGGAGCGGAACGTTCAGTGCGACTCCGTTTCCGATAATGTTCATCACATTCCGGTGAAAAACGCCGGACGGCAGTGTGTGGAGCGCGAATTTGCCGTATTCATTGACGATCGTATGCCCCGCGTTGGCACCGCCCTGAAAGCGGATCACGACGTCAGCGGAATCAGCCAGCATATCCGTTATCTTGCCTTTTCCCTCGTCGCCCCAGTTTGCACCTACGACAGCTTTAACCATATCTTCCTCCTTTGGCCGGCACAACACTTTCCTCCGGCCGAACTAATGAATTGTCGGGACCGTTCTTACCCGATCAGACGTTGATCTCAGCCTTTTCTCCGAGAATGTCTTTGTTCGCTTCCAGCACAGGCCTGATCACATCCCTGAGAAATCTTTCCACCTGATGAGGTGCGCAGCCGATATACCGGGAAGGCTCCATGGATTTCTGAAGTTCTTCGATGCTCATATGGAAGGCCGGGTCCGCCGCGATCAGTTCAAGCAGGTTGTTGTCCTTTCCCTCTTCCTTCACGCGTCTGCCGGCTTCCATGGACAGTTCGCGGATCCTCTCGTGCAGCTCCTGCCTGTCTCCGCCCGCCTTTACGGCATCCATCATGATGTTCTCCGTCGCCATGAAGGGAAGCTCCGACATAAGCCGCTTCTCGATGACCTTGGGATATACCTTGAGGCCGTCGGTGACATTCAGGCACAGATCGAGCACGCCGTCGATGGCAAGGAATCCTTCCGGAATGGAAAGTCTCTTGTTGGCAGAGTCGTCAAGCGTCCTCTCAAACCACTGCGTGCCCGCTGTAACTGCAGGGTTTAAGACGTCGATCATTACATATCTGGAAAGGGAGCAGATCCTCTCACTGCGCATGGGATTTCTCTTGTATGCCATGGCGCTTGATCCGATCTGGCTCTTCTCGAAGGGCTCCTCCACTTCTTTGAGGTGCTGAAGCAGACGGATATCTGTTCCAAGTTTCATAGCCGCGGAAGCGACGATCCCCAGCGCGTTGAGGACGATCGTATCCACAAGTCTGGGATAGGTCTGGCCCGATACGGGAACACAGCCGCCAAATCCCATCTTCTCAGCGATCATGGGATCAAGGCGGTCCACTTTGTCGAGATCCCCGTCAAAAAGTTCAAGGAAAGAGGCCTGAGTGCCTGTAGTTCCCTTGCTGCCAAGGAGTTTCAGGCTTCCCAATACATGCTCCACCTCTCCCAGGGCGAGGTAGAATTCCTGCATCCAGAGGGTCGCTCTTTTGCCCACTGTTGTAGGCTGTGCGGGCTGGAAATGCGTAAATCCCAGAGTGGGAAGACTCTTGTATTCGTCAGCAAACTTGGCCAGTTCCGCCAAAACATTGATCAGTTTGCGGCGCACAAGCCTCAGCGCTTCTCTCATGATGATGACGTCCGTGTTGTCTCCTACGTAGCAGCTGGTGGCTCCGAGGTGAATGATCCCCTTCGCCTTGGGGCACTGCAGTCCGTATGCGTAGACATGGCTCATGACGTCATGTCGGACCACTTTCTCTCTGGCTTTGGCTTCTTCATAGTTAATATCATCCGCATG
Organism: uncultured Lachnospiraceae bacterium; assembly: GCA_902781325.1. Classification (GTDB taxonomy): domain Bacteria; phylum Bacillota; class Clostridia; order Lachnospirales; family Lachnospiraceae; genus CAG-791. The sequence goes on along the minus strand of CACZJD010000133.1, from coordinate 3,805 downwards.
GGCTTTGAGTTCGGAGATCTGCTCATCTGTGATGGGCAGTCCCAGCTCCTGTTCTGTCTCAGCAAGCGCGATCCAAAGCTTTCTCCAGGTCCTGAATTTCATATCCGGAGAGAAGATGTACTGCATCTCTTTGCTCGCGTATCTCTCGGAGAGCGGGCTCACATATCTGTCATACCTTATTCAACAACGTAATACAGTATAACAATAATTTCCCCGATTTCAATAAAAGGATTGTTCAAGATCCTGCTCAGGTCCTTATTTTCCTAGAAAGAGGGCGCGTTGTCCTCCCTGAAGCGGTCCCGCAGTTCACGGATCCTCTGCCGGGTATAATTATCGAAAGACTTGGCCTGCCCGTTCCGAAGATAGACCTGCATGCGCTTGCTCTGCCTGCCGGCTGTCCCGTTCTTCCACTCTTTTTCCGCTGCGGCAATGGTGTTGTCCAGTTCCCGGGCCGGATCTTCCAGTTCAGGATGCTCATCTACGAAGGCCTTGTACTCCTCTTCGGGAATTGAAAAACGCAGAGCCGCAAGGTATCTGACACAATTCTGCCTGCTTCCGGACAGCCTCCAGGCTTTTCCGTAGCAGTCCGCCGCCTCTGCGTACCGGAATCCCTGCGCGTAGAGAAGCCCCTTCTCTGCCCAGATCCTTCCTCTCATTTCCCTCTCGAGTTCGGGCAGCTCGGCCTCAATCCCGTCCATCAGCTCGATCGCCTGGGTGATATGGCCTCTTGAGGCCGCGAACTTCGCCTCGCTCAGTCTCCTGTGGAAAGGCTCCATCCCTTTTCCGGAAGAGATCGACGCCCGGATCCTCTCTATTTCGGCTGTGCTCTGATACCCCACATACAGAAGGAGCACAGAAGCAAAGTCCTCGACCGCGCACCTTCCCCTCAGCAGTGATCGCAGTTGGGAAGCCAGTTCAGCGAGCCCGCAGGACTCCTCGAGCCACACTAAAAGCTCGTGGTCCATAAAATCTTCGTCCAGGAAAGAGGCGCACTGGGCTATGGAATAGCACAATTCCTCTACAGTATAGACATTCCGGTCTATGACCCTGATCCGGTAGGGCTTCTCCGCGATCCGCCCCGTTGTCAAAATACACCTACCCATAGATGGCTATCTCCTGTTCCCATTTCATTCCCGTGGAGGGGAAGATCTCTCCGAACCCCAGGTCCTCCACCTCCAGCTTCATCCTGTCCGCGGATGTCATGCTGAGTCTGATCCTGAGTCTCGTGGCTGCTCTTGGCCTCTGCGGCATATTCTCCAGCTTTACAGCGATCTCCCGTTCATTCCCCCGGTCTACGGATGTTTCTAAAAGGACGATCTCATCTCCGTCCTCCAACAATACATCGATCTGCGCGGCGGCATCGTACCACGCGGCCCCCGCATCAAGAAGCGCCTGATAGACGGTTCTGCCTTTTTTGAGGCACTCCATGCCGATGTTGCAGCGGAGCGCGTCCCTGCTGAGGTAGAAATACTTATCAGCTTTGGAAGCAAGCCCGCAGGCCGCCATAGTGCTGTCCGCCGCGCCCTTGCTGTAAAGCGTATCTCCCTGGAACGCGCGCCGGCCGCGGCAGATCAGGTTCAGGGAATCCTTCATCCAGCCGCCTCCCAGCGCTCTCCCTGTGAGATAAGCCGCCGAGAATTCCTTTTCCTGCATCAGCTCCTTCACTGCCGCGAAGAGCAGCCTGTCCTTCTGCGCGGAGTTCGCGTCTGCCGGGATCTCCAGATGCTGCTCCTTGGGGAAGCACACGATGGGCCTCGTCTTCTTGTTAAAGGAAAGCGTGTAGAGCACCAGTTCAGAGTCGGACCAGCCGTCTACCAGAAGAACCGACTGTCTGCGCTGTTCCTCGTCCTGCATGAGAACATAGTGGTAGAAAGACTTGATATGCTCTTCATAGGCCACTTTGTCAAAACCGGGGAAGAGCACCTCTGCGGCTTTTCTAAGGATCTCCGCATTTGTGCTGTCCATGTCGGCGGTAGTAAATGTGATGGCTTCAATCTCCTCAACAGTCACCTCTTTGGACAACAGACTCATACAATATCCCAGAAAAGCGATCAGGATCTGCAGATCGCCGTTCTCATCGCCCTTTCGCGCATTAGTCAGAAGGTTTGTCAGCGGTTCCTTCCCGCGCTCGGCGGACAAATTCAGAGCTTCATTTCCAAAACACCACTTTCCGCTGTCAGGATCCTGAAAAGCCGCCGCCGGGATGTCAAACTCCTCGCCTCCCGCGACATAAGAAAATGTATGGGGGTCCATCCCCGCTGTGAGTCTTCGCGTGTTCAGATAGGAAATCTGACAGAAAGTCTCCCCGATATCGATCCCCAGAAGATATTTTTTTTCAGGTAGTCTGGTAAATAACATCGTTTTCCTCCTCCGCGCCGAACAGCGCGGCTGTCAGATACTCTTTCTTCGTATACTCGCTGAGCAGCTGTACCGTCTTTTCCCGTTCCTTAAGCGCATCTGCTCTGGAGATGGCATCAATCTGCGCGAACCGGTCCGTCTGCGCCAGGTCGATCCTCGCATCCTGTCCTATAGTGCCGCTCTCCACGATATTCTTCTCCTCGGGATCGTCAGTAATAAAGTAGTGCACCTGTTCTCCATAGAACAGGAAGAAGGAACTCACATAGAATCCCCGCACCATTTCCTTCATCTCCCTTGCCATAAAGGGCTCCTGCCTGCCGCCTCTCTCCAGTGCGCAGTGAATGACTACATGGCCCCTGGCGCCTCTTACGCCCGCAGGATTGTGATACTCGATCATTGTCTCCCTGTCATAGAGCCTGAGAGCGGGTCCTGCCCCGGCAAACTGCCTGTAGAAGGGGAAAACGATCTCCTCCCTGAGAAGGGAAGTCATAAATTTCTTTGCTGTGACCGCTTCATCTTCCGTGAAGTTGTCTGTTCTGTCAGCCAGAGTCTTGAGATAGGCCAATCTGCAGATCGCGGGAAGCTCATGGCCCTCCCGGTCCGCCTCCGTGATCAGTCTCATGACATCAGAGCCCATTGCATGCCACTCGGCAAAAACATAGTGGCAATATTGGGAAATGCCGGCTGCCGCCAGCGCTCTGTGAGCATCGCCTTTTCCGTACTGTCTTAAAAGGAGTTCTTCCTGATTGGCCGCCATTTCCCCGCTGAAGAGCATTTGGGCCAAAAGTCTGTCCTCCGCTGCAGTGATGAGCGGGTCTTCATCCTCCGCAAATTCCAGGATCGAATCTCTTACTCGCAGAAGGTCTTCTGTCAGTCCGTTATAACTGCTCAGGATCAGTGCCAGGACTTCACTCCCATGATCTCCGCGCTCGAAAGCCGCCCAGGCGATCTTTCCCGCCTGTTCCAGTTTCCGCTCATCCTCCTGTGCATTCGAGGCCGCTCCCAGAGCCACAGCCGACAGAAGTTCTGCCGGGCAGTGATCCGTGCCTCCGGCCGCGAGCCATTCTGCCGCTTCGGTGTACATTCCGCATCGCGCCATGATCCCAATGGTCCTTACGCGGTCGTCGGGGCTCAGTTCTCCAGGCTCCAGGGTTCCCGCCATAGCCCGAAGCTTCTCCTGATCTCCGGTCCGCTCATAATAATCCATGAGTCTTAGTTTGAGCCTGATCCTGTAAGAGGGCGCGATCCCCGCGGATCTGACCAGGATCTCACAGTACTGCAGCGTCTCGACTGTTACTTCGAAAGATTCACCTGCTGCGCCCGAGATCTCCAGCGCGAACGGAAGATCCGTCATCTCCTGTACTGAGACCTGATCCGGCGCCTGGACGGGATCCATCATCCTGTCACAGGTATAGGGCACGCTGGCAGTATAGCGGTTGTGCTGCGC
>CACZJD010000132.1 GCA_902781325.1 uncultured Lachnospiraceae bacterium | reverse complement strand
CTGCGGGTTAGCACCGATTGCGTACATATATTTGCCGTGGCGGGTCATGTTGAAGATGAACCATGAAATACCGCCGATCAGGATGGCGATCCATACCAGATAAGGGATCATAAGGAATCTGCCGGAAGCAAGATTCGTGTACTCAGTGACATAGCCGCCCAAAGGGGTCGCGTTTGTGACGATCAGGTTAAGACCGTAGACGATTTCCATCATTGCCAGAGTGGAAATGAAGGGAGGTACGGACAGGAACGCGATGAAGGAACCGGTCACTGCGCCGAAGCATGCGCATACGAGCATGACGATAATGGCAGCGAGGAAAACGTTCATAGGCTTTCCGCCTTGGATAAAACGTCCGGAATAATCAGCCTTCTGCAGAAGAATACCTGCAAGGCAGCCGCCCAGACCGATAATACGACCTGCTGACAGATCGCACCCTGCGGTGATAACGCAGCCGGCGATGCCGAGCGCGATGACCAGACGTGCGGACATGTTCAGGAGCAGGTTCAGCAGGTTGGACGGGGACAGGAAGTTGGGCGATTTGATTCCTGTAAATGCAACCAGGATAATGATGATAAGGATAACGCCGTAGTTGATCAGGAAATCCTTTAAATTAAAAGCTTTTTTATTCATTAGAATCCTCCGTTTCAAAGAGCATCTGTGTCAATGTACCATGAATGCGACAAAACATCACTTAGAACATGGTCGCGTAACTCATGACCTTCTCCTGGGTCATATCTGCAGGATCGGTGATCTCGCCGCGGATGTGGCCGTTGCACATGACATAGATCCTGTCGGACATGCCGAGCAGTTCTGCCATTTCCGAGGAGATCATGATGATCGCTTTGCCCTGCTTCTGCAGTTCAACCATGATCTCATAGATCTCGTGCTTGGCGCCGACGTCGATGCCTCGGGTAGGTTCGTCCATGATCAGGACATCCGGGTCATTGGCGAGCCATCTTGCGATGATGACCTTCTGCTGGTTACCACCGGAAAGGTTTGCAATGTGTTCCTGCGCATTAGGAGTCTTGATGGACAGCTTCTTAATGCTCTCGTCCACGATCTTGTCGATCGTAGGATGATCCAGGACAAAACCTGCTTTCAGGTGCTTGTCATAAATGGAAATACCTGTGTTGTCCTTGATGGACAGGCATCCCAGAATACCGTTACCACGTCTGTCTTCTGTGATCAGTCCGATGCCGGCGTTCATTGCCTTGCGGGGTGTCTTGGTATCCACCTTTTTGCCGTGGACATAGATCTCTCCGGACTGGATTCCGCGCATACCGAAGATTGCTTCCATAAGCTCTGTTCTCTGCGCGCCGACAAGGCCGCCGAATCCGACGATCTCGCCCTTGCGGATCTTGAAAGAGCAGTCCTGGAAGGACTTCTCGTGGATGGAGCAGACATTCTTCGTCTCCAGGATCACATCGCCCGGCGTGCAGGGATGCGGAGGATAAACGTTTGTAAGTTCGCGGCCGACCATCCTCGCGATGATCTGATCGGTCGTCATTTCTGCTGCAGGCCAGGTGCCTACATAAGTGCCGTCACGCATGATGGTGATATCATCGGAGATCCGCTTGATCTCATCCATCTTGTGTGAAATATAAATCATAGCAACGCCCTTATCACGAAGATCGTTCATGATACGGAACAGTACTTCAACTTCTTTGTCAGAGAGGGAGGACGTAGGTTCGTCGAAGATGATGACCTTCGCCTCGTGGGAAACTGCCTTCGCAATTTCAATTGACTGCATCTGGCCGATGGAAAGATCGGAAAGCGGTGCCTTGGGATCAAAATCCATACCTACTTCTTTGAGCCAGTAAGCAGTGTCTTCATACATCTTCTTGTGGTCGATGACCTTAAGAGGGCCGTAATTGTGGGTAGGGAATCTGCCGAGATACATGTTCTCAGCAACACTTCTGGGGAGTACCGGCTGAAGTTCCTGGTGCACCATGGCAATACCCATCTTCATGGCTTCATCAGGATTATTGATGTTGACCTTCTCGCCGTTTATATAGACTTCTCCGGCATCCATTTTATAAATACCGAACAGGCACTTCATTAACGTAGACTTACCTGCGCCGTTTTCCCCCATCAGTGCATGGACAGTACCCGGGCGGACCGAAAGGGAAACGTTATCCAAAGCCTTAACGCCGGGGAAAGACTTGGATACACCTTTCAATTCAAGATAATATTCTGCCATGCTAATCTCCTTTTCATATTCCCGTCAATTCACAATGGACTTGAACAGGATGCTTGTTTTCGCTAAAGAGAGACAGGTGCGGCGGCACGCCGCACCTGTCAATTCAGACTGTGAACAAACTGTTCAAATTGCTTTAATTACTTCAGAGAATCAAGGATCTCCTGAGCGTTATCCTTTGTGACCTTCTTGTAGTCGCACTGGATGTTGTGCTCGTTGCCAGCGCCTGTGATGTAGTTGATCGCTGCATCAGCTGCGTTGTGGGACTGTGCGAAGTGATCGTTGAAGACTGTGCCGGTGATGTCGCCGGAGATAACATACTCAACAACCTCAGTCAGAGCGTCAACGCCTACCAGATAGATGTCTGTGCCAACCTTGCGGCCTGCGGACTGGATGGACTGCAGAGCGCCAAGTGCCATAGCGTCGTTGTTGCAGAATACAACTTCGATGTCGTTGCCGTACTGGGACAGGGAGTTAGCTACGAGCTCAGCGCCCTTAACCTGATCCCACATACCAACCTGCTCATCAAGCTTGTTAACTTCGAAGCCTGCGTCTGTCAGAGCCTTGATGGAGAACTCTGTACGATACTGAGCGTCAACGTTCTCGGGATCGCCCTTGATCATGATGTAGTCGATCTTGCCGTTCTTGTTGAAGTCAACAGCGTCAAGGCCAAGGTCACCGATGATCTCGCCCTGGTATGTGCCGGACTGACGAGCGTCGCATCCAACGTAGCAGACGTTCCAGTTGTTGTCTGCCCATCTCTGCTGCTCATCTGCAGCGGGCTCACGGTTGATGTAAACCAGCGGGATGTTTGCTGCAACGACCTTATCGGTAACAGTTGCTGCGGAAGAGGAGTTAACCAGGTTGATGATCAGGACATCAACGCCGTCAGCGATGAAGCTGTCGATCTGGCCGGACTGTGTAGCCTGGTCATTGGCGCCATCAACGATGGTGATGTTCTCTTTCGCGAAGCCCTTCTCGATGAGGTACTTCTCGAGCTCTGTTCTGAACAGGGTCATGAAGAAGGTCGCCGTCTGTAGCTGCAGCTGCCTGATCTGCTGCGGGCTCTGCTGCCTCAGCGGGAGCTGCTTCCTCGGTCTTCTGCTCTGCGGGTGCAGAAGAACTTGCGCCTGTGCTTCCGCCACAGCCTACCAGAATGGAAGCTGCCAGAACGGATGCTGTCATGATAGCAATAACTTTCTTAAACATATTCATCCTCCTTGAATAATGTTAAAGTTTGTGCGCGTATATACCGCGCTTGTTACAATTAGCATTATAGGTGTTTTTACTGTCTCAAAACATTGAAATTCCTTTTATCTTATTTGAAAATTCTTCTCCTTTTTTCCATATATTGTACACATTTCCTATATGTTCTGCTCGACTCAGCTGATCGCAGCACAGTTTTGGGGCATCAAAAAGGGGCGTGTCACACAAGCGCAGGTTTATACCTTTCGACTGATGTGACAGCCCCAACTTATTCTTTATTTGAGGAACCCGTTTACGATCTGCTCTTCCGCCTCTTTCTCGGTAAGGCCCAGGGTCATGAGCTTGATCAGCTGGTCGCCGGCGATCTTGCCGATGGCCGCCTCGTGGATCAGCGCGGAATCCGTGCAGTTGGCCTCAAGCTGCGGAACAGCGAGGATGCGGCCCTCATCCATGATGATGGAGTCGCACTCGGTGTGTCCGCTGCAAGCGGCGTTGCCGTTGATGCGAAGATCCAGCTTCTGGTAAGACTTGTCGCGCGCGACGGAGCGGGAGACGATGTCCGCGCTGGAACCGTCGCCGTCCAGGTCCACCGTATAGGCGCTGGCGGCGTACTGCTCGCCGTGAGTCATAAGACGCTCCTTGACAACAAGGCTCGCGTTCGCTGCAACCTTGGCAACGGTGCTTCTGTCGGTGGAGTCGACTCCCTTGATCTGGACCATTTCCATTTCGACAGTGCTGCCTTCCTCCATGTAGACTTCGGTTACCGGATTGAGGATCCTCTTGCCGGTGCCGTCGCCTTCGCCGTAATGCTTCTCCACGTAGCGGACCTTGGAATTTCTGCCGACGTAGAAACGGTGAATGCCGTCATGCTCGGAATCCATTCCGCCGCAGTTGCTGATGCCGCATCCGGCAACGATGATGACGTCGCAGTTCTCTCCGACATAGAAGTCGTTGTATACCACGTCGTGAAGGCCGCTCTTGCTCATGATGACGGGGATATGAACGCTTTCGTTCTTCGTTCCGTCCTTAATGTGGATATCGATGCCCGAGCCGTCTTCCTTGGAGACGATCTCGATGTTGGCGGAACTCGCGCGGCCGGCAAGCTGTCCGTCGCTTCTGATGTTGAAAGCTCCCTCCGGAACCGAGTGGAGGTCAGCTACTTCCATAAGGATTCTCTTCTGGATCTCATCCAATTTCTTGAATTCCATCAGGCTTCTCCTCCTTTCTTCGCAGTTCCTTCAGCGGGAATGGACGGTACAGGCACAGGCTTCCCTCCCAAAGGGGCGCAGGTGCCCACTGCCGACGTCGTGCCGATCAGGGAAGGCAGGATCTCATCGCGGGAACCCATGCGGTCGATCTTTCCGTCAGCGACGACAATGATTTCATCCGCGATCTCCAGGATCCTCTCCTGATGGGAGATGATCAGGATCGAACTGTCCTTGATGGAATCTCTCATCTGCTCGAAAACCTGGATCAGGTTCTGGAAGCTCCAGAGGTCGATGCCTGCCTCGGGCTCGTCAAAGACAGAGAGCTTGGTTCCGCGGGCCAGAACGGTCGCGATCTCGATCCTCTTGAGTTCGCCGCCGGAGAGGCTTGCGTTGACTTCGCGCTTGATATAATCCTTGGCGCACAGGCCGACTCTGGACAGGTACTGGCACGCGTCTGCCACCGACACTCTTTTGCCGACCGCGAGGCGGAGCAGGTCAAGGACCTGGATACCCTTGAAACGGACGGGCTGCTGCATCGCATAGGAAATGCCCATGCGGGCGCGGTCCGTGATAGATTTCTCTGTGATGTCCTCGCCGTCGAGCAGGATGGTGCCGCCTGAGGGCTTCTCAATACCGGCGATCAGCCTTGCCAGGGTGGATTTACCGCCGCCGTTGGGACCGGTGATGACGACAAACTTGTTGTCCGGAATAGTGAAACTGACGTCGCGGATGATCTCGATCTCATTCGTGCCTTCCTGAACGTCAAAGCGGATATTCTTCAGTTCCAGCATTATGTTCTCCTTCGCTGTATGTAGATATTGCAAATTCTGATCCGCGTCTTGCGGATACAGGTCAAAACATAGTTTCCCGCCATGCTCTGTGTATCTGTCAGACGCCGTATATTCAAGTATATTCAACTATTCCCTGTTTTGCAAACCCTGACTGTAACTATTGTCAATAATTTGCCCATTCGGATCAGTCCCCGATCGGCACCCAGGGCACTTCTTTGGCGTCCAGTTTCTTCTGCGGCTCAGAGCCCTCGCGGCAGTGGATCGTGTATTTATACCTGCCCGTCTTGTTATCTTTCACCCCGATGTTGCCCAGATCCAGGATCGAATCCGGCAGATAGATGTCCGTGATCAGGTCACACTCGTTCAGAGCGCTGAACCGGATATACATCGTTCCCTCCGGAATATGCAGCTCTCCCTTCCTCAGTGTCGGCACTGAGACCAGCGTTTTGCCGTCTCTGCTCATCAGGATCCCATCCTCTTCTTTATAGTAGGGATTGGAGGGGTCGACCTCGTAGCGCTCGAACAGCACTCTTCCGAGCAGCGGCGATATGAGCTGAAGCTTGGCCGGGATCTTTATCACTTCCTGGTAAAAAGTCTTTCCGTAGTCCGCGGCAAAGCCCGTGTATCCTGTTTTTCTGAGGTTCTCGGGTATGATGAGTTCTCCGTACCTGTCATGAAGTGTAATGGCGCTGTTTCCGATCCATTCCACGGAAGAAGGAATTGTCATATTCTCCGCGTACACATAGCAGAACGCCAGGTCCCGGATCTCTGTGAGCCCCTCGTTGAGTTCCACTTCTTTCAGTTTGCTGCACAGCACGAAGCAGGAGTTTCCGATCACGCGCAGGGAGGAAGGCATGACAACCTTCTGCAGGTTCCGGTTCATTGAAAAAGCCTTCTCTTCGAGTTCCTCGACACCGTCCGGTATCCTGTACTCGCTGTCCTTCTTCATGAAAGGATAGTAGATCAGCGTCTTCATGTCTTTTGTAAACAAAACGCCTTCGACGCCTGCAAATGCAGTATTCTCAGGAGACACTTCTATTTTGGCGAGATTCCAGTATGGCACGAAAAACTCCCTGTCCAACTCAGTCACTGAGGCCGGCAGGATGATACTGCTGATGCCCCCGCTGTATTTTGACTTCGCTTCCTCATCGTAACGGAGCGCCGTCACAGGAAGATCGCGGAACTGCTCCGGGACCTCCAGAGTGTCCGCCTTGCTCGAAACCACCTGTGTAAATCCGCTGAGTTCCGCCCGGTCCCGGAACACTCTCCAGTAATAAGTACGGTCTCCTTCCTCCTGCGTCACTTCCTCATACTTCATCCTCTCCGGATCCGTATTGCTGTCATGGCGGATCCCGAACCTCACAGCATACTGCCACGCCGCGGAACCCTCGCTGCAGTGGATCCTGCAGCGGTAATAATTCTCCAGGTTCGTCGTCTCCTTCGAGGTCTCCCGCCCGTAAGGGAAAACATCCCTGGAGTAGCGGAACACGCTGTCCGGAATGTAAAACTCGGTATCCGGATCAAGGAGTGTAAAGAGCGAACTCTGCAAAGTAGTGACTCCGTCAGGGATCACGACCAGATCTCCGGTCCCCATGGGAACCGTGTTGATCGTATCACCGGCAATATTTGTGATAAACCCGCCGTGTGACGCATAAACGGTATTCGCCTCATCGACCTCAAAGACTCCTGCCATCAGCGCTGTAAACGCGTCGATCCCGATAAAGCCGACGTTGGCGCCGATCCGGATCCGCTCAATATGCGGCTGTTCCTGCGGCACCTCGTCCAGCCAGTATCTGCTGCCGCCAAAAGCCAGATTGCCGATATATTCAAGAGAATCCGGAAGCTGCAGCTGCTCAAGCGCGCGGCATTCATAGAACGCCTCGTTGTCAATGCGCCGAAGCGACTCCGGGAATGTCACCTGCGGGATGTCCGCCCTCGCGCATGCGCCGTAACGGATCACCTCAGTTCCTTCCTCTACTTTATAGGGACCGCTCTTCCCGTTCGGATACTGGATCAGCTCCTTCCCGTCCTTTGTATAGAGCACTCCGTCCACAGTTTTATAACCCGGATTGCCATCGCTGACCGCAATCTCCGTCAGCCCTCCACAGAGCGCAAAAGGAATCTCTCCGATCTCTTCAATCGACGCGGGCAGTTCCACCCGCTTCAGACCGGATTCCATGAAAGCCGCACGTCCGATTTTTCGCAGCGCAGCGGGAAGCTCGATCTCCTCGATCCCCGACTCTCTGAAAGCGGATATTCCGATCGTCTGAAGCCCCGCCGGCAAGCGGATTCCCCGCAGTGCTTTGGTACCGTAGAAAGCTGACCTTCCGATCCCCGTGACACTGTCGGGAAGTGTGATCTTCTCTGTCTTATCCGCCCCGGAAAAAGCACTCACCGCGATCACTGTCACCGGCTTCCCGGCGACCGCATTCGGAATCACGATCTCTGCGTCCGTTCCATCGTAGCCGCTCACTTCGGCGTGATCTTCCTCTATGGCAAAATACAATTGTCCCTTGTCTGTCTTAACAGTCTCTGTTTTTATCTTCTTCTCCGGATCCAGTTCCACATATTCGGATCCATGGAGTTTGCCGTTTACGTCCTTCACAGTCACCTGGCAGATGAACTTCCGGTTGAATTCCGACGCCGGTTTCAGATAGAACCTGAAGGAGTTGTCCATCGCCATGCCGCTGTAAATATAGCCCTTGTACTCCCATTCCGTATAGGGCTTCATCTGTCCGTTTTCATCCCTGACCGGAGAAATCGTATC
>CACZJD010000131.1:5060-5430 GCA_902781325.1 uncultured Lachnospiraceae bacterium | reverse complement strand
GTTTCAGGCGGTACATAATCACCGACAGGAACAGGTCGGCGGTTTCGGAGCTGGCAAGGTCGCTGGGGAAATGGTTTTTCACGTCCGCCTTTTCGCTGCCGCCGTAGGGGGGATTCATGAGAATCACGTCAAACTGGTCGTCCTCCGTGTAGTCCAGTACGTCTTTCAACAGGGAATTGTCGTGGTAGACCCTGGGATTGTCCAGATTGTGCAGCAGCATGTTGGTGATGCAGAGCATATAGGGAAACGGCTTTTTCTCCACCCCGTAGACAGAATTGCTGTACGCCGCCTCGTCTGCGGTGGTGTTCACCTGCTTTTTCAATTCCTTCAGCCAGCTTGTGATGAAACCGCCTGTGCCGCACGCAAAATC
>CACZJD010000131.1:0-5004 GCA_902781325.1 uncultured Lachnospiraceae bacterium | reverse complement strand
GGCCGAGCCTGCGCTTTGCAGCTCCTTCAGGATGGACTCATAGATTTCCCCAAAGGCGTGGCTCTCCTCGTAGTCGTCCAACTGCAAATCGTCGATGACATTGAGCACCTGACGCAGCAAAACGCCGTCCTTCATGTAGTTGTTGGCGTCGGCAAAGGTGGTCTGGACGATTGCCTTCTGAATGGGGGTTGAGGCATCCACCGGCAGTTTTTTCAGCTTGGGAAACAGGGTGTTGTTCACAAAGTCCAGCAGCTTATCTCCGGTCATTGCCTTGCCGGACTTGTCATCATGTGCCCAGTCCGCCCAGCGGCAGCCCTCTGGAATGATAGACTGATAGCTTTCATCATCCCATTCCCAGTCCTGTTCCTTGGTGTCGTACACCTTCAGGAACAGCATCCACGCAATCTGTTCAATGCGCTGTGCGTCGCCGTTGATGCCTGCGTCCTGACGCATGATGTCACGCAGGCGTTTTACAAAGCTTGATAGGTTAGTCATTGGTCTTCCTCTTCTCTTTCTTTTGCATGAAAGAAGCTTATCCCATATGTATTTTGGCTTAGTTCGTCCATCTTTTTATAGATTTCATTCACCATTGCCCTTGTGGGATATACTGAGACAGGCGTTCTCCCGGTGGCCGTTATTAAATGCGCTTGATACACCGGCATATGTTTCGCGCCGTATACAAAAGGATCGTTTTTATCTTCAACTGCGCCGGGGCCAGCAGAATGGGAATACCAATTTACGCGCGTATCGAATACCTGGATCAGTGCTATTCCGTGAGCCTCTGCATATTCGATCGCGCCACTCTGAAAGCCGGCTGTTGAAAGGAGAATCCCTTTCTGGGCGCCAAGAGAACGGACCTTGTCCGCAAGCAAGACGACATAGTCGCGTTTTACGGCACTGCTGAACTGCTTGCATTCGGCAAAAACTTTCATATCTGCACCAAGTGCGGTATACGTCGCATATACATCGATTTGGTAAGTGCCGTCGCTCGCAGCCAGCTTGACATTGTGTTCGATTTTGAACTCGGGCAACTTTTCTTTCTCGGCATATCCTCGCAGAATCTCCATACAGTGCAACTCAAACTCTGTCGAAGTCATGCTGCACACGCGGCTCTGCCCATAGTATTCTTCATCAACTTGCATAGAAGATTCTCCTTTGCGAGGCTAAACTCAAAGTGCTACTGCATTGCGACCCATTGCTGCAGCAGGGGAACAAAAACATCGTAGAACCTCTTGCTCCATTGCGCGTGGAATTTGGCCATCTGCGTCCAGTCTTCTTCCTTCTCGATGCTGACGCCTTCCAGCCGATAGGTAATGGTAGAAGCCCTTCGGTCTTCATATCGCCACCAATTCAGCGGAACTCCCATCTCCGCTTCTATCGCTGACCGCTGCTGGAAAAGGAAATCGAAAATCCGCTTGTTGATCTCTTTGTTTCCCCGGTCGATATACAGCTCCACACGGGAATGGTCGAAGTTTGCAATGCAGCCGATGGTGATTCCGCCGATGCCGATTGTGCCGGAAATCCAGTTCATTTTCGATGTGGTCACATTGGAAAAGCATCCGTCTTCCGCATGTACCTCATGGATAAACGGCAGCGCCTTCTTCCAATAATTCCGGCGGATTTCAAATCTTGTTCCCGCTTCGTCCGCTCGGTCATTGGTTTCTTCATCCTTCAAATAGAATACCAGATCTTCTTGATTGGCGCCGTATGCTTTAAAGAACTTTTTCAGCATGGAGATTTTCGTATTCGTGCTGGTGTTGCGCTCCAGGTAAATTCCTTGTTCGATTTCCAGTGCGCCGCGAAGATCGGCGGGATTATCGCTGACATAGGCGTTCAGTTCATCGTCCGGATTATCAATGTGTGCCAGGCGCGTCAGAACGGACTTGTCTTCTGCATGCATGATCTTCAGCATCTGCTCCATCATAAGAATCCAGCTGCCCACCGGCTGCTCGGTATTCTTGTATGCAAAACGGATGATCTCCCGACCGCTCAGATCCACGTCATCTTCCAGAGAATAGGCATCCAACTGCTTTTCCGCAGGACTGTATGCGGTCTCCGGAACAGACCAGATCTGAACTGAACGCTGCATCATCAAATCTGAACGTTTCTCCAGTTCATCCAAGCCCCACTTATCTTGCTGCGCAACCCAAGTGTTCAGCCGAAGGCCGCTCTCGTGAAAGCCTTTTGGCATATCCCGCTTTTCACGGAAGGAACTGTTGCTGTATTTGGCGTTGTAAGCAGTCAGCGTGAGGTTTGCCAAGCGGTGGATCCAAGTCTCATGGATGTTTTCGTAGTCTTCACCCAGCTCTGTGACCCAGGCAGGCGTCAGATGCTGCGGCATGATATGCTCGATCGAGTATGTACCCTCGTCAAAATGGCGGTAGATATCTTTGTCTTCATCGATGCCGTAATTCTCGAACCTCTCCAGCAGATAGATTTTATTTTTGCTGTTCATCTGATAAATCTGGCGTATGGAGAATGCGGCGATGAATTCATCGTCGCGTGGGAAACCGGCCGCGCTCAGATTTTGAGAGAAGTGCATACTTGAATTTCTCTACATAATTGGCATCGCTTCCGTCATAGCGGATGATCTCCTTGTGCAGCATGAGAAAGATCTTATTCAAGGCATTAGTCGGCAAATCGCAGATGCTCCTGCGAAAGAGATAGTTTTCAGCAAAGAGGAAAATCTCCCCCACTTCCGCTATCGTGAGAACGCCGTTTTTCTGCAGACGGAATACTTCCAGGAAAAACGGTCTTGTAATTGTCGTTTCCAAGCGGTTGAGCCGATAGATGCAGGCGTTGAGCTTTTTATCCTCTGTGCGGCCTTTCAGCAGAACCTCATAGGATTTTGCATATTCAAGAAGACCCTTTAATAGTGATTCGGTGTCAATCTGCGCTTCTTCTACAAAGCCCTTGAATGTCACATAGATTTTATTCATTGGCGGGATCGCCTGCTGCTTGACACTGAGATAATCCCGGACAAAAAGGCTCACTTCATAGCCGGTGCAAAGTTCAATCTTGTTCCAGTACTTCTCGTAAAACTCATTCTGCGTTTTTGCAGGCAAACCCATCAAAATGAAGTTGCGGATCTTGTCGCCTTCACTCAGAGCAAGCCCGGTAGAGTTGAGGCTTTCAAAAATCAGCTGTGCATCGTCGCCTGCAGTCAGTTCAATATTTATAATCTCAAGCGTAAAAAGAGAATCATACAACTGTTCAATGCCGATTTCTTCCTTCTGGATGCGATTATAAAAATAGTCGTAGTTATACGTCAGGTTCGATTTTATATCCTTCTCTTCATCCAGATCAAACAGGCGTTCGAAAGCATTCCGGTCATTTTTCACAGGCTTCAGTTTGATTCGGGTCTCTTTGGGCTGATGCTTGTCTACTAGGTACTCTTCCAGAATCTCCTGTGCCATGGTTCCCGTGCTGGGAACGATCTTTCCTTCCTGTATCAGATTATACATGGCTAGGAGGAGAAGTGAAACCGTTGTCAGCCTCTGTTGTCCATCGATTACAAGGTACTCTGAGTACCTGCCGTTAGGTTGATACTGTGAGACAATGCTTCCAAAGAAATGGCTGGATCTCTGATGTCGGACCACATTGACCAAGTCATCATATAGCTGTTTGCAGTTTTCGATTTTCCAATCATAATTACGCTGATATACAGGGATTACGAAACGCTTCTTTGCGCCCTCCATGTATTCCAACAGCTTCGCTTCGTTTCCTCTCATATCTTACACCGCCTCATCCGTATAAATCATATCTTCCAATTCCCGTACCGCCTGCAAGTACCCGGCTTTCCCGCCGAACAATCCGGCAATCTTCGCAGGCTTGCCCATTTTCTGGAAGGGGTCGAGCTTGAGAATCTCTGTCTTTTCGATCTCGTAGATACCCGTGTTCATATACTTCTCCAGAAGCGCTTCCAGCACTTCACGGGCAACCCCGCTGTATTTGCTGAGAAAGTCACGCTTTTTCACGTTGTTTGCCCGTTCCTTCCGGGTCAGCGGCTTCTTGTCGAAGGCTACATGGCAGATGAAATCGAAGTCATCCACGTCCGCCATGCCCTGTTCTGTCTTCATCTGTTCCAGATCAATGCCACGCTCCCGGAGCAAGTCACGAATTCGCTCCTTTTTCGGGTCTCTGCGCCATTCCCGGATGAAGTTGTCCAGAGAGGCAAACTCGCCCAGTACGTTTTCTCTGGTGTAGTCCACAATGCTCTCCTGCCGGAGCAGTTTTCCGTCTGTGTCATAGATGGACACGGTCTTTTGAATGATCTCCACCCGGCATCCGTTCCGGTCTACCACAGGCTTTGCCTTTGGTGTGCCGGGTGGGATAAGATCACCGCCGTCAGGATCGTCAGGGGCAAAGGGATCGTCCGGCTTTTTCGGGCGGTTGGGGTCAAAGTCCTCATCCATTTCGATAGGTCCGTCCCAATCCGGGTCAGCAAAAAGCCGGGTTACATTGCGGAAGTCCATCACCACAAAGCTGGTCTTGCCCTCTTTCTCCCGCAAGCGGGTGCCTCGACCAATGATCTGTTTGAACTCCGTCATGGAGCCGATCATCTCGTCCAGCACAATCAGCTTGGTCATTTTGCAGTCCGCACCGGTGGAAAGCAGCTTGGAAGTGGTGGCGATTACGGGGTAAGGCGAGGAAACCGAGATGAAATAATCCAGCTTGCTCTTGCCATATGGGTCGCCCCCGGTAATCCGCACCACATAGTCCGGGTTCTCCTTCACCATGTCAGCGTTCAGGTTTACCAGCGCCTGACGCATCCGCTCTGCGGCATCCTCGGTGGCGCAGAAAATGATGGTCTTCGACATGCGGTCTGTGCTTTTCAGATACTTGGTGATATCCGCTGCCACTTCCTGAATACGATCCTCGATAACGATGTTGTAATCATAGTCACTGTTGTTGTAGATACGGTCAGGGATGGGATTGCCGAATTTGTCAAGCTGACCTTTCAGTGGTCTCCATCCCTCTCCGATATTCATGTGGACATTGATG
>CACZJD010000130.1 GCA_902781325.1 uncultured Lachnospiraceae bacterium | reverse complement strand
GAAATGCTTCTCTTCCAGCAGCTTGTTAAAAGCCCGAAAGATCGCGGCTCGTGTTTTCTGCTGTCTCCTGTCCATTCTCGGCACCTCCGGACAAATTGCCATAATTGTTCAGTAACGAACGTATTTCCGAATCTGTTTCTTGTTATTCACTGCTTCAGCCTTTTAAGATTGTATCAAACATTTTGTTCGTTATCAAATCATTTGTTTTGGAGATGACTGTATGCAACCCTCTATGAAACACGGCATCTTCCTCGCGGCACTGGCGCTCATGGCCATCGGTGCGTGGCTTTCTTCCGTCGGCTAAAAAGGGTTTACAGAGAATTATCAGGCAAAAAACAGAATCGGAACGTGTTATAATGACTGTCATACAGTAAACAGCGGAGGAGGTTTTTACTGCATGGCAGCCTTTTTTGGTGCAAATGAAATTTGGAAATCGTATGACGGAGCCGGCAGAGAGCCCGTGATCCTGGTGGGTGTGCGCGAGACAGATGTGGAAAAGCCGATATCGGAAGATGAGTTCCGGCATTCTCTGGAGGAACTCGCTGAACTTGCCAAGGCATGTGAGATGAATCCTGTGGATACCGTGACACAGTCGCTCTCCCATATCAATACCGGCCTCTATGTGGGCGCAGGGAAAGCAGATGAGATCCGTATCAGTGCGGAAATGTTCGGCGCGGAACGGGTCATCTTCAATGATACACTGTCTCCCTCCCAGATCCGAAATCTGCAGAAGCTTCTGAAACTGCCGGTAATGGACCGGACAGCGCTGATCCTCGAGATTTTCGAGCGCAGAGCCAGGACCCGGGAAGCGCGTCTTCAGGTAGAACTCGCCAAACTCCGCTACTTAAAGCCCAGGCTGATCGGCATGTGGGAGACCCAGAACCGCCAGGGCGGTGCTTCAGGTTCTATGTCCGCCAAGGGTGAAGGTGAGACCCAGCTGGAGATCGACCGCCGCACGATCGACCACCGGCTCAGCGAGCTGACCAAGGAACTCAAAGGCGTCAGCCGAGAGCGCGCTACGCAGCGCAAAAAGAGGCAGGGATCCGGAATCCCTCTTGTATCCCTTGTGGGCTACACCAATGCCGGCAAATCTACGATCATGAATGCGATGCTCGCTCAGTACTCGTCCGACGCACCTCCGGAAGGAGAACCGGATAAGCGGCAGGTCTTTGAAGCGAATATGCTTTTTGCTACCCTGGATACAACTGTGAGGCGCATCACTGTGTCCAGAGGACAGGAATTCCTGCTGTCCGACACAGTCGGCTTTATCCATAAGCTTCCCACTTCTCTTGTCGAGGCCTTTAAGTCGACTCTCGAGGAAGTGACACAGGCGGATCTTCTCGTGCAGGTTGTAGACGGGTCTGACCCCCATTGCCGGAAGCATATCGATGTCACCAAAAAGATCATTGGTGAGATCGGCGCAGGACATGTCCCCATGATCACTGTCTACAACAAAGCGGATCTGTGCGATCCGCCTGCCGCGCATCCCGTCAAAGGCGCTATAGAACAGACAGTCGACGGGATAACTAATGTAAATCTTTACCTTTGCGCCAAGGAAAGCAGTTCGATCGAGTGCCTGTGCAGGACGATCTTCGATATTCTCCACGCAAAGCGGACCATCCGGACCTTTCTCATCCCCTATGACCGTGGAAGCGTCGTCTCTTTTTTGATGGAACGGGCTGTCGTCCTGCAGACAGATTATACTGCGGAGGGAACGAAGATCACTGCGGAATGTGAAGCAGCGACCGCAGAGCAAGTTGAGAAAATGCTGAAGGGATGAGCAGATATTCAGCAAACTTTTGGAAATGAGAAACGCCGCCGGGCATCCGGCGGCGTTTACTATAGTTCTTTCAACATGAAAGTTTCAGCACTTCTCCATTATCACAGACTTTTTCGAACTTCCCGTCCGCGATCCGGTAGGCTTCTCCGCGAATTTCCTTTCTGTCCTCCGTCTGCAGCACATAACTGCCGTCTACGATCGCATAGAAGGTTCTTCCGAAACTGTCCGGATATGTTATGTCTTCCATAAGGCGGAGTCCATCGACATAATCTCCTTTCACTGCCTGATAGTGAGGCAGAACGTTAATATCCGTGAGCCCCAGGCCCCTGATAAACTTCTGATAAGACGGATCGACTGCTTCGCCCGGCATCTCCGGCTGCGCGTAGACTATGTCAGCGCAGTTCATGCTGCCTGCGCTGATTCCCATGACGATTCCGTCCCAGCTTTGCAGAGCGCTGCGCAGCCCAATTTCATCGAAAAAGGCTTTCTCTGTCGGTACATGGCCGCCCCCTAAGATCACCATGTCATACTTTCCCAGTTTCGAAACGATGTCCGTTCCACTGCGCCTGTCACAGATATCCATACATTTCACGGACAGGCCGGTCTCCCTGAATATCCTCTCGAAATCCGCTCTCATGCGGTCATTTACAGAGTATTCCTCCGGAAAGGCAGAGATGAGAAGGCAGCGCGATCCCTCTCGCCAGTAAGAGACCAGTTCCTCCACCAGTCCGTTCGCGGGATCAAGTCCCTTAAAGGCCGGTGCCTCCGTGCTTCTATATGCCCCCATCGGGCTGCTTGTCATGAATAGCTTCACTTCCACCTCCTTGCGGCAGATCACTAAAATACTTCCTAAAGTATATCATTTTTCGAAAATTGTCTCCTCTGTTTTGTACCTTGCTCTCATCCGGCTCTGCAAGGACACTTTGCAGGGACACAAAATTTGCTATAATGGCAGTATCCGGCACCGTTAGCACAAAAGAAAGATACAGTCAGTCATTTCCCACAGAGGAGATCTCCATGAATTACCGTATTGAAACAGAGACAACACATAGGATGCGCATTCGGATCGGCACCCGCAAGCTGTCCGAAGAACAGGCGAAAATTCTCAAATTTGCCTTTTCCCATGCCCCCGGCGTAAGCGAAGTGACAGTCTATAAAGCCTCCGCCGGATGCGCCATCACTTATACCGGAGATCGCAGCGAGATCATCCGCCGCCTGAATTGTTTCAATTTTGACAACGTGCAGATGATGGCCGAGAAAGAGGAAGAGAACGCCAGGATCAGTGCCGAAGAAATGAAAAAGAGAAAACTTGATCCTGAGCTTAAGCGCAAGCTCCGCATGCGTATCCTCGGCGAAACAATAGCGGACACGGTTCTTCCCCTTCCTGTGCAGCTTGCTTACCATGCTTATCAAATGGTGACGCTCAAGGAGATGTGAGCCCCCTATAGAAAAGCCCATAATTGCTGAGTCGGATCAGACACACAAAAATCACATTTGAAGCTGCTGACCATTATTGAAGTCTCCTTTCCAAAACGTATATAAAGTTGAAATGCAGAAAGAAAACTGCATTACCTGATCGCTTGAAAGGAGAATCAAAATGGATAAGAAAATGAAGATCATCGCGCTCATCGCGCTTCTCGCTTATGTAATATCTCCGGTCGACCTCGCTCCGGGTCCGATGGACGACATGATCATGTGCCTTATGTACGCGATCATGAACTACAAGACCATTTCCAACGAAGCGTTGGACGAAAAACCGGAATCCTGACAGTTAAAAAAGCGGATCCCGTGGCATGCATGCCATGGGATCCGTTTTCATATAGAATTCAAGAGATTCTGGTAATACCTGTCTCTGTCACGATCGTGCGGACCGGAATGTCTGTCTCTTCCGTAATGAGTTTCTCTAATCTCTGCGCCTCGAACGCCACCATGATCAAAGACTCCGGCGGCATGCACGTCATAAAGCGGTCATAATAGCCGGCTCCGTGGCCGCAACGGTTTCCATACTCATCAAAAGCGACACAGGGGACAATGACCAGGTCAATATCCTCAGGTTCAAGGATCTTCGAATTCTCCATAACCGGTTCAAGAATTCCATAGGCGGCGCGATGCCAGGCATTTTTCTCTGCCGGTACAGCCGCTTTCATTATGCCGTCAGGGAGAGAAATCGGATAGGCGACGCGATAGCCCTGTACCTCGGCCCAGTTATTAAAAGCGTCGACATTTACTTCATCCCAGGTCCCCCTGTAGGAGAAAATAGTTCTCACCTCGCTGTACCGGGGATCTTTTATATGTTTAATGAGAAGGTCACAGATCGCTCTGCTCTTCTCATCCCGCTCCTTATGAGTGAGCGCGCGGCGGCTTTCTATAGCAAGCCCTCGCTGCTGTTTTTTATCTATTGCTTCTTTACCGGTCATACTATCCGTCCTCTGTTGTGTACGAGCTTCTAAATATCCTTAATAAAGAATAGCATAAAAATCCATGATACTTGTGTTATACTTGGTTAGCAAAATGACATAGCATTAGAAAGGCTGCAAATATGACTTTATATGAAGGCAGACCGCAGGACACGGGAGGACGTCTCCCGCGGGAAATACGAACCTATGACTATCTGGACAACCTGCAGATTCCCTATCAGCGCACCGACCACGAGCGCGCCGACAACATGGAGGCCTGTATCGAAATTGACGCCCTGCTCGGTGTAATGATGTGCAAGAACCTCTTTCTCTGTAATCGCCAAAAGACAAAGTTTTATCTGCTTCTGATGCCCGGAGACAAGAAATTCAAGACTAAGGAGCTCTCCTCACAGATCAATTCCGCCCGTCTATCTTTTGCCGGGGAAGAAGATATGCTGAAATACCTGGACATCGAGCCGGGAGCCGTCAGCATCATGGGACTCATGAATGACAAGGGACACGATGTCACACTCCTGATCGATGAGGACGTCCTGGGGGACGAGTACCTGGGCTGCCACCCCTGTGTGTGCACGAGCAGCCTGAAGCTGCGCACGAAGGACGTGATCGAAAAGTTCCTTCCGGCCACCGGACATGCATATACTACGGTTCACCTTGTCGGGGAGGACTAAGTTGTAAAATATAAAATTTTTCATTTCTGAATATAGACTGAGCTGATTACATTTCTCTCCACTGTCCGCTCTCGGAAGCGATCTCCGCGACCTTCACTGCGTCAGTTTCAGAGAATGTACCCTCCTTCACAACATACTCGCCGTCCTCGCCTCGCTGCACCACTGCGCGCTGACTGTCTCCGAAGAAGTCAAAATACATCAGCATTGAGGATCCATCATTATTTGAAGAGACTGCTACGCTGTGCTTTACTCCCTCGTCGGAAGTGTACTCCAGCTTCTGTGTTTTGACAAAAACCTGCTCATTCATCTTCTGTGCCGTGAGATTAGAGAAAGCTATTGCATTCGCAGCAACAGGATATGCCGCGACTGCGCCGCACGCGATCGCGATTGTGAGCATAGTTCCGAGTAATATATTCTTAAATTTCATTTGTTTTTACCTCCTTAACGATTGAACATCTTAATACCGGAGGAGGTCATAAAACAGGTGAATTTCTGATGAAAATTCGGCTTATTTTGATTCTTTGGCGCGGACAATCGCTTTCATGATCTCCCGGAATGCGGCATACAGGACGCCGGCCACCGGCCATACGATCCAGGTGAGATCCCAGCGCATTGTCGTGAAACTCCAGATCAGATACACTGCTAATGCGATTGCCCAATACACGCCATCGTATTTCCCTGCCGCTTTGTTGAGTCTTGTATAATCGCCTTCTTCCAGCAGTCTGTCATAACCGCCCTGC
>CACZJD010000129.1 GCA_902781325.1 uncultured Lachnospiraceae bacterium | reverse complement strand
AACGAGAGACTGCGGTTTCTCAGAGATGTGGAGGACTTTCGTGGCAATTCTGAAACATTTAGCCGTACATAACGCAGACTACCATGCGTTCATCACCTATGTCCTCTTTCAGCACGACAGCCATGCCCGTCCGATTTACGACCATAACCATGTCAAAAGGCTGCGGGAGAATTACCTGATTGACGCCATCAACACAACCCCATGGACGTTCAATCTGGACTGCCAGCGGAGTAACCGCCGCTGGAAGAAGAACCGTGACGAACGAGAAGTGAAGCAGCACCATTTCATTCTCAGCTTTGACCCGAAAGACGTGGAGTGCGGGCTGACCATGGAGAAGGCGCAGGAGCTGGGCATGGAGTTTGCCCGAAAACATTTCAGCGGGCATCAGTGTGTGGTAGCTACCCATGATGACGGTAACAATCATTCCGGGAATATCCACACACATATTTCCATCAATTCCCTCCGCACCATCGACACAGAACCGCCGGAGTATTCCAACCTTGCCCGCGACTACAAGGCAGGCTTTAAGTTTCAGGCATCAGACAAGTGCATCCGCTATCTGAAATCGGAAGTGGAGAAGCTGTGCCGGGAGAACGGTTTGCATCAGGTGGAGCTGAACAAACCAGCCAAGCAGAAGATCACTGACCGAGAATACTACGCAGAAAAGCGTGGTCAGGAGCGGCTTGACCAAAAGAATGAAACCATCCGCATGGTCGGCGGCAAACCAGCTGTAGAAAAATTTGAAACGGAACTCGCCAGAATCCGCAAAGCAATTGACGAAACAAAGCAGAAATGCAACTCTTTTGAGGACTTCAAAGCAATCCTAAAACGAGAACACAACATCGTAGTAACCGAACGCCGGGGACGCTGGAGCTACCTCCCGGAGTATCGCAAACGTCCTATCACTTCCCGGCGACTCGGCGATGATTACGGCAAAGAAGCCATTGAATCGTTCATCGCAGAGAAGAAGCCAATGCCTGAGCCGAAGCCCTCTCGTCCGGTCATTGAGACGGTAATCACCGGCCGCATCATCGACCTGAACGACCCGAAGATTCAGTGCAGTTACAGCCTGACCCAATGGGCGAAGATTCAGAACCTAAAGGCCATGAGCATGAGCTTCAACTACCTCACTGAAAACCACCTGCTCAACCTTGACGATTTGCAAGCAACCATCGAAGATCATAAGCAAGACTTCAATCACGACACCCAACGGCTCCTACGGGTGGAAAAGAATTTGAAAGAGTGCAACGGACTGTTGAAGCATTTGGGGCTTTATCACAAATACCGACCATTGTACGAGCAATACCTGAAAACCCGGAAATCGCCTAAGTTCCGGGAGAAAAACATCCAAGGGTTGCTACTTTACGATGGCGCTGTGAAATATCTGCGAGAATACCAGCAGGCGCATAACGTCAACTCTGTCCCAAACTATCAGTCGCTGAAGGAGGCTAAGGTCAGGCTGACTACTCAACAGCAAGACCTGTATGAGCGCAGACGTGCGCTGAAATCCATCATCAAGACCATGGAGGACGGCTACAAACTACTGACCCAGCAAGAGCATACTATCCAACGCAATTTGAACCGGAGCCATTACTATGAACTGGAATAAGCTCACGCCGGAGGAAGGTCAATATCCAATATGATGGACTGACCAGCGGCATACCCAAGCCGATAACCGTAACGCAACATCCCTTGAATGCGCTCATCCCACATCTTGGAATAGGCGGTCAGCTGTTTCCGGCGGGTGGGTCCGAGTTCTGCGTTGAGTTCTTCCAGCAGCTCGCTCCGAAAGGATTTGTTCTTGGAGAGTTCAGGAAAACACTCCATGCTCTCTCCACTCTCAAGCGGCTCCATCGCTAACCGCTCAGAGGTGCTATTCTCGTTCGGACAAAAACAGTGCTGAAATGCGGCATAAATCCCTCGTGGGAAGGCAATTTGAAGGCTCATGGTTGCTTCCTTCATGTAAAGCTGTTCGATAATCCCGAAGGTGGATAGCTGCGTCCGGGTCAGTCTCTTTTGCAACTGCTCTATTGCCTGAATCTGTTCCTGTTCCTTCTCAGAACAGCCACTTTTCTCACTTTCGGCTCGAATTTGTCTCAGGATGGAATACACCAGCGTGTCAGACAAAGCAGCGTCTCGCATGGATGAAAGGACAGCTTCTTCCCAATCTTCGCCTTCGCTGGAAAACAAATTGTTTTGTCCGCTCATAATCACTGTTCGCATGCCCCTTCCGTTCCGTCCCAAAATGAAGGCCGTCCTGAATCGTCTACTTTTTGGATGGGGTCTGTGCGCCTGTTTCCCTTCGCTGAAAAGTGTGCTGTTCCTCTGGTATCCAGTGAAATACTGTGCTACAATGAAAAGAACAAATTTTCAAAGAAGAATCCCAAAAAGTAGACATTTCTGGATTTTTCATAATTTATGGGTGAAAGGACTTTTCGTACTGCTTCGCTCGTCGGTGAAAGGTAGTGCGGGACATATTGCACGCTTCGGACGCACTGGAGACGGTAAGGTCGCCCTTTCTCCACTGCTGGTAGACACTATGGAAGTTGGACGGCAACGGTTTCGGCGGTCTGCCAAACCTCACGCCCCGCAGTCTGGCAGCGGCGATGCCCTCAGCTTGTCGCTGTTTAATGTTGGTGCGTTCGTTTTCAGCGACGAAGGACAGGACTTGCAGCACAATGTCACTGAGGAAGGTGCCTACAAGGTCTTTTCCTCGTCGGGTGTCCAAAAGCGGCATGTCCAGCACGACGATATCAACGCCCTTTTCCTTGGTGAGAAATCGCCACTGATTTTGAATCTCCTCATAGTTGCGTCCCAGACGGTCAATGCTTTTGATATAAAGCAGATCGTCCTTTTTCATGCGGCGAACCATGCGCCTGTAAGCGGGACGGTCAAAATCCTTGCCGGATTGATGGTCGATGTAGATGTTCTTTTTGGGAATGTGCAGATCGGAGATAGCCAGAAGCTGGCGATCTTCGTTCTGGTCACGGGAGCTGACACGGATATATGCGAATTTGCTCATGGGGTCTCCTGTTTTACGCAGGATGGGGTCTGTGAGGATAGTTTACACCAAAATAAAAGAGGCTCCTCTGACCACTGCCAGGGAAGCCTCGATTTCTATTATGATACTATTTCAGCCCGCTCATTTTCTTATATACGTCACCACGGGAACCCGCTAATTGCGTGCATATAACTACGACAATGCCATTGATGACCGAATACACAACCCGATACCCGCCAAGCCGGATGCGGTAATACTCGCTCCGCTTGGCGCGGATTTTCTTCACATTGACCGACTCCGGGTGATCTCCCACCAGCAGCTCCCTGATTGCGTCCTCATACTGTTGACGTACATCTTCATGGCTGAAAAAGAACTTATCCGCCGCTTTTGTGTACTGTATCTGGTACTGAAAGCCTTTTCTTCTGTCCATGGCTGCGGCCTCATACAGTGAAGGTTTTTGTAGAGGAAATCGTCAGGTCGTCATCGCTCAGGCTTTCAATCTCTGCAAGGATTTCTTCCGTCTCCTCCTCAGAAGCCGCCTCCACATTGGCAGTCAGGCGATAGAAGGGATCGTTTTTCAGCTCGGTGATATACTGCTTCACTGCGTTCTTAATCAGGTCTGTCACCGACATATGGAACACACCGGCTACCTGCTTCATGTCCAGAATGTCCGATTCCTCCATCTTGAAGTTCAATGCTTTGATTGCCATTTCAGACACCTCCTTGTATCTGTAGTATATACGGTATTGACGATAAATGCAAGTGATGTTCTGGGGTTCGCCCTCTATTCACAGATTCTTTACTTGCGCTGTTCAAACCAGAGTATTATAATGAACCTGACCAAACGGTCACAACGAATGATGGACTTCTCAATTTGATCTGTGCCCCGCAACGCTATGGTGTTGCCATGCACAGACGAAATGGGGAGTTTTCTTTTTTGGAATACTCCCCGAATATCGAATGACGGACGCAAAAACTGCGGCAAAGGAGGGAAAAGAGTGTCGCAGCGTTTGAACCCGGAAGAAATCACAATCAACCACTTCTACGACAACGAAATCAGCGTACAGGCGGCGTTTCAGCCTGTGCTGGAAGCGTCCATCATGGACGCAGCGAAAAAATGGCTGGATAGAGCGGAAAATATCAAAGAAACGATTCAATAATCTTGATGAATATGCTATACTGTCTATAGCGTATTCTGTCCTGATGAGACAAGGAGGCTCTGAATGAATCAGGCAGAAACAAAGGTAACCTATCGCAAAACAGCCCTCTATTCCAGACTTTCCACCGACGACGGGCTTGCTGGTGAGAGCATGAGCATTTCCAGCCAAAAGGCAATCTTAGAAATGTACGCAAAAGAGCATGGACTGTTCCCCTTCGTCCACTACAGTGACGACGGCTACTCCGGCACCAACTTCAACCGCCCCGCTTTTCAGCGGATGATTGCCGACATTGAAAAAGGCGAAATCGGATGCGTCATCACCAAAGACCTCTCCCGGCTGGGCAGAAACTACATCGAGAGCGGCGGCTACATTGAGGTATTCTTTCCCCGGCATAATGTTCGGTATATCTCGGTAAATGACGGAATTGACTCCAATATCAGCGCCGGAATGGACATTACCCCCTTCAAAAACATCCTCAATGAGTTCTACTCGCGGGACATCTCCAAGAAGGTCAAGACGGGAAAAGCCATCCGTGCAAAGCAAGGAAAGTTCATGGGAACCACGGCTCCCTTCGGCATGAGGAAAGACCCTGCCGACAAGAATCACCTCATCATCGACCCCGTCACCGCTCCTACGGTGAAGCTGCTCTATGATCTGGCACTGGAAGGCATTGGCAACAACCGCATTGGAAAAATCCTCTACGAACGGAAGGTGCTGAAGCCCGCCTGCTACAAGCCGGACTTTGCCAGGTTTTTGGTAAACGAGGATGACGCTTACAGTTGGAAGAAGGAGACGATCTGCCGCATTCTCCGCAATCCTCTCTACAAAGGCGGGATGTGGGTGCAGACCTGCTCCAAGCCCACCTTCAAGTATCCCGGACGAGGCTATATCCCCATCAGCCAGCGGGAGGTGATCGAGGACGTACATGAGGCGATTGTCAGCAAACAGCAGTGGCAGACGGTGCAGGACATCATGGACAAGCACAATAAGGTGCGCCCCAGCCAGTCCGGCTACGACAATATCTTCCGCCGCCTGCTGATCTGTCCCGACTGCGGACAGTCCATGCTGCTCCACACGGACGGGCGAAACCCGAATCGTCCGCTGGACGAGAGGTCTTACTTCCAATGCTCCACCTACCGCTGCTACGGCAAGGACAAGTGTACCTCCCACCGGATCAGTGTCAACAGCCTGTATGACGCTGTGCTGAAGGACATTCAGTATCATGCCCGGCTTGCCATGGATGACCCGGAGGGCTACGTCCGCCAGACGCTGGAACACATGGACAACAGCACCGCCCAACGGCGTGATGAGATTCAGCGGGAGAAAGTCAGCCTGCAGGCGCAGAACGAAAGCCTGAGCCAGCAGTTCATCCGGCTGTACGATGATTTCAGCCGGGGACTGGTGAGTGAACGCCAGTATCAGACCCTGTCTGCCCACTATGAGTCCCAGCAGAACGACTGCGAACGGCGGATTGCGGAACTGGATCAGGAGCAGGAACGGCTGCAAGCAGCCACCGTAGACGTGGAGCGGTTTGCAAAGGAGCTTGCTCAGTATGCGGGAATCACCCAACTGACGGGAACGATGCTCAATCTGCTGCTCAATAAAATTGAGGTTCACGAAGCAGTGGAACAGAGTGGAAAACGGTGTATTAGTTTAGACATTCACTATAAATTCGCTGTATAACGAAACATTTCGCTTATAAAATCGCTCGTGTCAGGGAGACACGGGCGATTGAACTTTCCCCTGAAGAAACCGGCTATCGTTCCAAGGCCCGCTTTGCCCGGTTCTTCAATTTGCCGGAACTGATCTCCGTTTTCAAAGAGGCG
>CACZJD010000128.1 GCA_902781325.1 uncultured Lachnospiraceae bacterium | reverse complement strand
GCGTGGGAGCTCTCAGGGGCGGGAAGGATGCCTTCAACGCGGGCGAACATCTCAGCTGCTTCGAAGACTTCGGTTTGCTTGACGGAAACTGCTTCCATCAGGCCGTCGTCGTAGAGCTGGGAGAGCACGGGGCTCATGCCGTGGTAGCGAAGGCCGCCTGCATGGTTGGGGGCAGGGATGAAGTCGCTGCCGAGGGTGTACATCTTGGCAAGCGGGCACACCATGCCGGTGTCGCAGAAGTCGTAGGCGTAGACGCCGCGTGTGAGGCTCGGGCAGGAAGCCGGCTCAACCGCGATGATCCGATAGTCCGCCTCGCCGCGGAGTTTCTCGCCCACGAAGGGAGCGATGAGGCCGCCGAGGTTGGAACCGCCGCCGGCGCAGCCGATGATCATGTCGGCTTTGACGCCGTATTTGTCGAGCGCCGCCTTGGTCTCAAGACCGATGACGGACTGGTGCAGAAGGACCTGATTGAGTACGGATCCGAGCACATAGCGGTAGCCGGGATTGGAGACGGCGACTTCCACTGCTTCGGAGATCGCGCAGCCGAGGGATCCGGTAGTTCCGGGGTGCTCAGCGAGGATCTTGCGGCCGACATTTGTCGTGTCGGACGGTGAAGGAGTTACAGAGGCGCCGTAGGTGCGCATCACTTCGCGGCGGAAAGGCTTCTGCTCGTAGCTTACTTTGACCATGTATACTTTGCAGTCGAGGTCAAAATAGGAGCAGGCCATGGAAAGCGCTGTGCCCCACTGGCCCGCGCCGGTCTCGGTCGTGACGCCTTTGAGACCCTGCTTCTTGGCGTAATAAGCTTGCGGGACCGCGGAGTTGAGCTTGTGGCTGCCACTCGTGTTGTTGCCTTCGAACTTGTAGTAGATGTGCGCCGGAGTCTGCAGCTTCTCCTCAAGGCAGTAAGCGCGGACCAGCGGTGAAGGGCGGTACATCTTGTAGAAATCCCTGATTTCCTGAGGGATCGGAATATAAGCGTGCTCGTTGTCGAGTTCCTGGGCGACGAGATCTTCACAGAAAACGGCGCTGAGTTCTTCAGCAGTCATGGGCTGAAGGGAAGCGGTGCGGGCTTGTTCTTCATATCAGCCCTTACGTTGTACCAGGAGGAAGGGATCTCGTTCTCGGAGAGATAGATCTTGTAGGGAATCTTCTGATTTTCGTTGTTTGCCATGGTTTTTCTCCTTTCGCATTGAACTTGTGCGGCGCGTCTGCGCCAGGGGTTGTATGCTTGGGACGGGCTGTGTGCTTCTGGCTATGTGCAATGAGCCATGCCGACAGGTCCCTGCGCCGCTATGCGGCTTGTGACTGTCGCGGCATTCGCCGTATGCATCCAATCCGCTTGTCATCCGATTGTGAGCAAGCTCTCATCGACTGCCAAGCGTCTTGTCTGCGCATGGCTCATTGCTAACGCGCAAAAAGACCCTGTCCCAGTGTTAAATGCTGGGACAGGGTCGTTAAATCGATCCTGCGGTGCCACCCGGCTTGACGTGAAACCACGCCCACTTAACGCATACTAGCATATGCCGACAATTGATCACGGAGAGTCTGCTCCGTCTCACATACTAACGGCCTTTGTAAGATCCGGTTTCTGCTCGCCCTCAGAAGTCCATTCGATTCTCGTGCTGCGCCGCAATCCCACCACCTGCGGCTCTCTGTGGAAGCATTGAGAGAATTTACTCACTCTTCTTCAACGGTTTAATACTTTATATCATTAAATCAAAGGGATGTCAACGGTTTTCTTAAGATGCGGCAGCCGGACACGATTCCTGAGTGATGAATGAGCGCAAAAATGGTAGAATATTTACAATGAACTTCAGACCCTTTTCAGACAGGAGGCAATTATGCTTGGTAAGAAACTATACCGATCTGATATGATCAATTGCGCATTATGCCACGCTGCGCCGTGCAGCTCCGCCTGCGGCAGACTCGATCCGGCATCGCTCCTCAGAAGCGTGTGGTTTGAAAATGAGGATACGGCGGCCGGTGTTTTGCCGGACGAAAATCCCTGTGCGGGATGTTCCGCGCCGTGCGAGGAGGCGTGTGTGCGCCCGCGTCAGGTGCCGATCCGGAAGCTGATAGCGCGGCTGTATGAGGAAGTGAAGCCTGATCTGGAGATCGCAGTGCCGCAGGATGAAAACCGCCTGCGCACGCAGATGTGCGGAATTCCGCTGGAAAATCCATTCCTGCTCTCGTCTTCGGTCGTGGCCAGCACTTATGACATGTGCGCCAGAGCTTTTGAGGCCGGATGGGCCGGCGCAGCCTTCAAGACGATCTGCTCCCTTGAGATCCATGAAGCGTCGCCCCGCTATTCGGCGATCAACGGCGACAACGGCACCATCATAGGGTTCAAGAACGTGGAACAGCTCTCCGACCACAGTGTGGAAGAGAATATGGAGGTTTTCCGGCGCCTTAAGGCAAACTATCCGACTAAATTCATACTGGCGTCCATCATGGGTAAGGATGACGAGGACTGGGAACGCCTGGCGCGTCTGTGCGAGGAGAACGGAGCCGACGCGATCGAGCTCAATTTCTCCTGCCCTAATATGGCGGAAGGAGGGCTAGGCTCGGATATAGGACAGGTGCCGGAGTTGGTCGAGAGATTTACCGCGGCGGCCCGCCGCGGAACGAAGATACCGATCCTCGCCAAGCTCACGCCAAATGTTGATAAGATGAGTCCCGCCGCGGAAGCGGCGCTCAGGGGAGGTGCAGACGGTATCGCCGCGATCAATACGATCAAGAGCATTATCGGGGTCAATCCCCACACTTATGTCTCTGCGCCGTCGGTACACGGGATGTCCGCAGTGGGCGGATACAGCGGAAATGCCGTGAAACCCATTGCTTTGCGCTTTATTGCGGAGATGGGGCACAATCCCAAGTTGAAGGACATGCACATAAGCGCCATGGGAGGCGTGGAGAGCTGGATGGACGCGCTGGAATTTATTATGCTGGGCGCGGGCAGCGTACAGATCACGACGGCTGTAATGCAATACGGATACCGGATCATCGATGACCTGAAATCGGGACTGAATCTCTACCTTGCGGCGAAGGGACTTGACAATGTCGAGCAGATAAAGGGGGTTGGACTGGACACAGTCAGCGACACGACGGATGTCCTTGAGAGAGATACTATCGTATATCCCAAGTTCAACCTTTCAAAGTGTATCGGCTGCGGACGCTGTGAGATCTCCTGCGCGGACGGAGGCCATCAGGCGATCACTCTGTCGCCGGAGCGCAAACCGCGGATGGATGCGGGCAAGTGCGTGGGGTGCCATCTTTGTGTGCTCGTATGTCCGCAGAGGGCGATCAGGTCCAGCGGCAGGAGATCTGCCCCCAAAGAGCGCAGGCAGTGACTAAAGAGCCGGAGAAATAAGCGACTATGAGAGATATGACTAGCGGCGAGCCTTATGGACATCTGTGGCGCTACGCTCTGCCGCTGCTATTGGGAAACTGGCTGCAGCTGGCCTATAACGCGGTGGATTCGATCATCGCGGGACGTTTTATCGGGCAGAACGCCCTGGCAGCAGAAGGGATCGCGGCTCCTGTGATGAACCTGGTGATCCTGGCGATCAGCGGGATGTGCATCGGGTCAGGCGTTCTGATGAGCGAACACTTCGGTGCCAAAGATTACGGGAAACTGAAGCGGACCATGTCCACGATGCTGCTCTTTGGCGGGGCAGTCTGTCTGGCGGTGGCCGGACTCGGATTTATCCTTGCGCCGCAGATCCTGCGCTTTATGGAAGTGCCGAAAGAGATCTTCGATATCACGGTGATCTATATGCGGATCACCTTTTTGGGAGCGCCCTTCACATTCTTTTACAACGCGATCGCTGCCGGCATGAAGAGTGTGGGTGATTCCAAGACGCCGCTGAAATTCCTGATGTTTTCCGCACTCCTCAATGCCGGGCTTGACCTGGTCTTTCTGGGCCTTTTGGGATTCGGGATTGTCTGCAGCGCGGTCACAACGGTTATCGCGGAGGCTGTATCCGCGGGACTGGCAGCCTATTACATGGCGACCAGGGAGCGCGCGCTCAGCCCCTTTGGAAGCCGGTGGAAGGTTGACAGCGATATTTTGGCAAGTATACTGAAGTACGGATTGCCGAGTGCCCTGCAGCAGACCATCCAGCCTGTGTGCAAGGTCCTGATCCAGGGGCAGGTAAACGCGCTGGGCGTCAGCAGCATCGCTGCCTTCAACGCGGTGACGAGAGTGGACGACTTCGCCTGTATTCCCGAGCAGGGCATCGGTGCGTCGATCTCGACCTACGTGGCGCAGAACCGGGGCGCGGGCCGAAAAGACCGGATCCGTCCGGGCTACCGGGCAGGAGTCACACTTGGGCTTATGTATTACGTTGTCATCTGCGCAGTGGGGCTCTTCCTGAGACGGCCGATCGTGAGCATGTTCGTGACGGGATCCGGTGCGGAGGAAGTGGTGCGTCTGGGAAGCGAATACCTGGGCGTTATGGCTTTCTTCTATCTGTGGCCGGCGCTGACCAACGCTGTGCAGGGATTCTTCAGGGGCATGGGCAAGATGTTTACGACCGTGGTCTTCACCTTTGTCCAGGCGTCGATCCGAACGGTGAGCACAATGATCCTGGCGCCGCGAATGGGCATTGTGGGCATCGCCTGGTCCTGTCTGATCGGCTGGTCGGTCATGCTTTTCTTCGAGACTATCTATTATTTCATTACCTGTAAAAAACTGGGGCTTCCCCGGAAGGAGATGGAAACTTGAGCAGAGAATTCAGTCAAAATATAGTCGGAAGCGGAAAGATCATCGATTTCCACACGCACCCCTACAGACACCGCGGCGAGTTCATGGGTATGTATGGCGAGCACTTTTATCTGGAGCCGGGACAGATGCCGGAGGATCTGGCGGAGGCCGGGATCTCAGTATTCTGCGGTTCTGTGATCGATTCGGACCACAGAGGAGCGATGGAGAGTTTTGACAGAGTGCGCGAGGTAAATGACGCGGCTCTGCAGCTCAGGGAGAAGTTCGGAAGCGCCTATGTACCGGGCTTCCACGTGCACCCCGCTTTTCTGAAAGAATCCTTGATGGAAGTGGAGCGCATGCACAGAGAGGGCGTGAAACTGGTGGGTGAGCTCGTTCCCTACCTTCAGGGATGGCAGCATGCGGGCTGCGACTACGGAAGCGAGGCGCTGACAGAGATTCTGGCGCGGGCCGGAGAGTACGGAATGATCGTGAGCTATCACACGATGCCGGAGTGGCCGGAGCAGACAGAAATGATGGTAGGGAATTGTCCCGGTGTCACCTTTGTGGCGGCGCATCCCGGACAGAAAGCGGATTATCTGCTGCATGTCGAACGCATGAAGAAGTTCCCGAACCTGAATCTGGATATATCGGGGACCGGATTGTTCCGATACGGCCTTTTGGCTGCGCTGGCGCAGACTGTGGGTTCTGACAGAGTCCTGTTCGGGACTGATTACCCGATCTGCAACCCGAGGATGTACGTTCAGGCTGTTCTCGGTGAACACATTCCGGACGAAGATAAGGAGAAAATACTGTTCGGGAACGCCAGGAGGATTCTCGGAATCTGATGCAGGCCGGATAAAGCCCTGTCAGGGGATTTCCGGCCCGGGAAGGAGCCGCCGATGGAGGAACGCTTAAGAAAACAGTTGGAGTTTGCCCTGGAGATCGATAAGGAGAAGAACATCCTGCGGCAGACCCACTTATCCGGGCACGGCCGGAGAGAGAATGACGCAGAGCACGCCTGGCACATGGCGATCATGGCTTATCTGCTTCGGGAGTACGCCAATGAGGAGGTCGACATCGCGAAGGTCATGCTGATGTGCCTGATCCATGACATCGTGGAGATTGACGCGGGCGACACCTACGCCTATGATGAGGAGAACCTGAAGACGCAGAAAGCGCGGGAGGATGCCGCGAAGGAGAGGATCTTCTCTATTTTGCCCCAGGACCAGAAGGAGGAACTGACGGCGCTCTTCGACGAGTTCGAGGCCTATGAGACAGCGGAGTCAAAATATGCTCATTCCCTGGATAATCTCCAGCCGCTTATGCTCAACGACAGCAATGACGGCGGAGACTGGGTGGAACACGGCGTGAGAGCGGAGCAGATCTATGGTCGGCAGAGAAAGACCAAAATCGGATCCGAGAAACTTTTTGAAGTCACGGATCAGATCATTAAGAAACACATTGAGAGAGGGACGATCAGAGAGTGATCGTTGTGAGGGCCGCAGGCCCGGGAGAAAACAGTA
>CACZJD010000127.1 GCA_902781325.1 uncultured Lachnospiraceae bacterium | reverse complement strand
GTAGCCGTAGGTAACGCCGACAACGCGGTTCTTTGCCTTTGCAAGAGCGACCAGTTCCTCAGCCTCTGCATAGGTGAAGCAGACGGGCTTCTCGCAGACTACGTGGAGGCCGGCTTCCAGAGCTGCCTTTGTGATGGCGTAGTGTGTGCCGTTGGGAGTAGCAATGGAGACTGCCTCGATGCCGTCTTCGCGCTTGGCTTCCTCTGCGAACATGGTCTGATAATCGGGATAGCAGCGATCGGGATCTACGCCCAGTTCCTGGCCGAAAGCGATGCCTCGCTCGGGATTGATGTCAAATGCGCCTGCGACAAGCTTGAAGTTGTTGTCGCGCTGTGCGGAAGAACGATGGATGTAGCCGATCTGGCTGCCCTTGCCGCCGCCGACCATTGCCCAGCGAATACTGTGATCGAGAACCTTGGAACCGTTAATCATTGCTTTTTCCTCCTTGTTTTTTTGTTTGGTGTGTTTTTATTTTCTGTTGGTTTGTTTTTGGATTTGTTTTTGCTTTATTTCGGAAAGTCCTGTCCCTTTTCGCCTTTCTCTGTTTCAGTAGCAGGTCTTTCTTTTTCCTTGTTCATTTTTTCTTCCGCCTTCTTAGTCCATCAGGTTGAAGGATTTGCGGAAGGCTGCAGGGGTCTGTCCTGTCTTCTCCCTGAAAAACCTCGTAAAGTGTGAGGTGTTTGCAAATCCGCATCGCTCTGCGATTTCCGAGACCGTGAGGATCTTTTCGATCAGCATTTCTCTTGCGAAGTTGATCCGGATCTCTGCCAGGTATTCGTTGGGGGTCCGTCCCGTCTCCTTCCGGAACAGCCTTGTGAAGTAGTACCTGCTCAGTGAAACATGTTCCGCGATCTCCCCGATCTGCACCTGCTCGCCGTAGTGGTTGTAAATGTAGTTCATGGCCTCTTTGACGGGCGGTGAAACGGAGACTTCGTTCTGACTGATCATGTTGCAGAACATGGCGTGGATCCGTATGGAGATGTCGTGATCCTGGGGGAAGGAGGAATCAAGTTCCTGGCGAAGCTTTTTGATCGTCTCCCTCAGCTTGCCTGTCATTGTGAACTTGTGTCCCCACTTTTCTGTGATCAGATTGTAGTAGGCTTCCGACTCGTTTCCCTTGAAGACCATCTCCCACTTGAACAGGCGGTCCGAGGTGCATTTGTAAGAGTGCGGCTTCCGGAAATCCAGCAGGATGATCTCATCTTTCTTTACGAGAATCTTTTTTCCTTCGTATTGAACTTCCAGCTGACCGTCCGCGACCCAGATCACCGAGTAGAAATCCAGAAATTCCCTCTTGACCGAATAAAGCCTGTTGCATTCATAGCAGCCACTCCAGGCGACGTAGAAGAGGTGTTCCGCCGCAAATTCCGTCGGCGTGTGAAATCCCGCTCCGCTGATGTCCAGGATGCCTTTTTCGTTTAAGATTTTGATCCGTTCTCTGGTATCTTGATCCATCTTGTGACTCCTGCTTTTCTCCATCTTATTGGATGATCTGTTCGCTCCCGGTTTTCTTCCTTTTTTTGCTTTTCTCTTTTGCGCTGTTTTTTGCTTGTCTGTCTCTTCTTTTTCCGTGGCGCCGGTTCGGTTATTTGCGCCTGCGGCTTTTTGTTTGTTTTTGTTTACAATACGATAATAGTAAATTATTGCGCCCTTGTGAAGCTATGTCTTTGCCTGGAAATGTTCTATTTTTGCCCGAATTTGAAGGATGGTGACAGAGCCTATGGCAGGCTGTCCTTTTTGAAGCTTTGAGGGTTTAGTTATCAGGATGAGACATTTTGGAAAAAATCTTGAAAAACCGTGAAATCAACCTAATATTAAGATAGGAGACAGAGAAAAAACTCCGGAAATCATGTTGAATGACATGGGACAAGGAAGTGATGCGAATTGAGTATTTACGACACTATGTTTTCAAAGGCATTGAAAAGTCTGAGGATGGAAAGAGGAATCTCACAGATGCAGCTGGCGGATCAGCTGTTTGTTACGCGGTCTACCATTAATCGATGGGAAAGCGGTACCCGAATTCCGGATAACAGGATGATCGCCAAGATCGCCGAAGCCCTTGACGCAGACATCAATATCCTTTTGAATGCCACGATTGATGGTGATGAGACGCCGAATGTTATTCTGGTGGACGACAGTAAGATCATTCTCAGAGGGTGCCTCCCCATACTGGAGGAAGCTCTGCCGGGCGCCATGATCTACGGCTTCACCCGTCCGTCCGAGGCCGTTGCGTGTGCGAAGGCCAACCGGATCGCGCTGGCTTTTCTGGATATCGAGATCGGGACGATGAGCGGGTTTGATCTTTGCCATACCCTGCTTTCGATCAATCCCCGCACAAATGTGGTGTATCTTACTGCTTATGCGAGGTATGCCTTAGACGCCTGGAGCACCGGAGCCAGCGGCTTTATGCAAAAACCATTGACGCCTGATGGAATCAGGGAGCAGCTCGCACATCTTCGTTATCCCTTCTGGACAGGAGGCAGCGGCAAATGAACAGTTGGACAATCTATATCTATCTTTGCGGAGCATCTCTGCTTTTGATGGGGCTGGGACTCGGACTTGTCGCCATTATGCCTGATATTGACCCGTGGAGCAAACGCTTCTTTGTCGCCTTTTTCGGCATTCTCTTTTTAAATTCCTGCTTTACTCTCGTCGAAAATATCTTCTATGAGGTTCCGGGCACGGCGTTTTTACAGGTCATTTCGAATTTCTGGATGTCTTTGCTTGCTACCTGCCCCCTGCCTATGCTGACGGTATTCCTGCTGCACTGCTGCGGAGAAAACCTGCGGAAAAGCAGTCTCCTTTCTGCTGCAGCTGCCTTGTATGGTTTATATTTCCTGATGGTGGTGATCGCCCAGTTCACTTCCTCCATTTATTACGTGACATCAGACGGTCATTTATACAGAGGCTCTCTGTATCCCCTTGCCATTGCTCCTCTGGTGATGATCGGGCTGCTCAACCTGGCAGGCCTGATCCGCAGACGGCATGCTCTGACGAAAAAGCTGTTTATCGCCATCCTGATCTCTCTGCTTCCCCTGACAATTGCCCTGATCATCCATATGTTTGTACAGGTCTTCCCGCTTGTCAACATGGGTGTTGCGATCCTGGCGCTTTCCATGTACGGCATTATCCTGTCGGATCAGATCGACCAATATCTGCGTCAGCAGCGAGAGATCGCCCATCAGCACGCCAACATCCTGGTGCTTCAGATGAGGCCGCACTTCATCCACAACACCCTGATGAACATCTATTACCTCTGCCAGCAGGACCCTGCTGAAGCCCAGAGGGTCACCCTGAATTTCAACACTTTTCTTGAAAGGAATCTGAACGCTCTGGCCAGCAATGAAATGATCCCCTTTTCAGAGGAACTGGAACATACACGGGCCTATCTCAATGTGGAGCTGGTTCTGCATGACGAAAACCTTCTTGTCGATTATGACATGACCCATATCCGTTTTCGAATTCCCCCGCTGACTTTGCAGCCTATAGTGGAGAATGCCATCAAGCATGGCATGAATCCGGATGCCGCCCCGCTCCACATTTCCATAAAAACCAGAAAGACGGATTCCGGCAGCGAGATCATCGTTTCAGACAACGGGCCGGGGTTTGAACCTGCATCTGAAGGCGGGCCCCACATTGCGCTTATGAATATCCGGCAGCGGCTGGAGATGATGTGCGGCGGGAAAATGGCGATCCTGCCCCGGAAGGGCGGCGGGACTGTTGTGAAACTGACGATTCCCTGATCTGCCGCAGTAAACGGGACTGCGTTACAGACCCGCCTGAAACGCGAGAGGTTTTTAGCGAAAAACCGGAGTCTGGCATGACTGCTTCCCCTTATGTTGACATTTTGGAACACTCCTTGTCCCGGCGGGAACAGATTTATAAAATTATAGTGAACGCCATAAAACTTGGAACTTCATTGTAAAGCAAAAAACATATAAGGAGGAACGAAGAATGCAGTTCAGAGCAAACAGCAAGATTACCGATGGCAATTATGACAGGTCTCTGGCTGTCAAATGCATCAACGGCACTTTTGTCGGCAGGAAAGAAGACGGGGTCATCGTTTACAGGGGGATTCCCTTCGTGGGAAAGCAGCCTGTGGGGGAGAACCGTTGGAAGGCACCGGTGGATGTTGTTCCGGATGACGGCGTATACGAGGCGTATTACAAAGGGAAGAGCCCCTGCCAGCATAAGGATTTCAGCGATGTGGAAGATACCCTTATCAACCAGGGAGAAGATTGTCTTTATCTGAACGTCTGGAAAGCGGACGATGACAGCACAGCGAAGAAGCCGGTCATGGTGTGGATCCACGGCGGCGCCTTTGAGTTCGGCGCGGCAGCCTTTTCACTGTTTGAGTGCGATAATTTCCTGAGAGAGAATCCGGATATCATTATCGTTACTGTCGCGTACCGGCTGGGTATCTTTGGTTACTTCCACCTGTCCCACCTGCCGGACGGAGGGGATTTCCCGGATGCGCAGAACCTGGGCCCTCTGGATCAGCTTATGGGCTTAAAGTGGGTCCATGAAAACATTGCAGGCTTTGGCGGCGATCCGGACAATGTGACGATCTATGGAGAATCTGCCGGCGCCGGAAGCGTATCCCTGCTTCCGCTTCTCAAGGGTTCCCACGCCTACTTTAAACGGGTTATTGCCCAGAGCGGTTCCCCTACCCTGACAAGATCCCCGGAAGAGGCTATCGATTGCACGAAGGTAATGATGGAGGTCCTCGGCTGCAAAACTGCTGCCGACCTGATGAAGGTAGATGCCCGGACTCTCGCGGACGAATCCGAAGCGGTAAGACTTCGCATATGTCCGGAACGGGACGGAAGATGGCTGCCGACGGATCCTTATGAGGCTTATGCCGGGGGAGCGGCGAAGGATATCGACCTTATGTTCGGCTGCAACAAGAATGAATTCGACTGGTTCGCGGCTGCGATGGGCGAGGAAGGCATCAAAATGCTGGCTGCCGACCGGAAGGAGAGGAAGCTCGACAAGCTGCCGGAGAAGGAGAAGGCCCTGCTCGAGAGCTTCTGCAAAGATGTGAAGGGTGAAGGCTGCGAGGGCGAGTGCCGCCTGTTCGACCAGCTCTGGTTTAATGCGCCGGTCATCCGGATCTCGGAGAGCCAGGCGGCAGCCGGCGGCAATATCCACACCTATTTCTTCACGGCGGAACCCGGACACGG
>CACZJD010000126.1 GCA_902781325.1 uncultured Lachnospiraceae bacterium | reverse complement strand
CTCTTTCTCAACCGGCGCGGTGTGGCGGGGTTCGTCTCCTGCAGGTCATGCGGATCGGTCATCAAGTGCCCGCACTGCGATATCTCGCTTTCCCTGCACAGAAATAACAGGCTGGTCTGCCACTACTGCGGCTTTGAGAGGCCGGGTGTGAAGGAGTGCCCCGAGTGCGGTTCTCCCTATATTTCCGGCTTCAGGGCAGGGACGGAGCAGATCGAGGAGCACCTTAAGATCCGGTATCCCGGCGCGCGTGTGCTGCGCCTGGACGCGGATACAACTTCCCGCAAAGGGAGCTACGATAAGATCCTTTCCTCTTTTGCCAACCGCGAGGCGGACATCCTTGTGGGAACGCAGATGATCGTGAAGGGGCACGATTTCCCGGGGGTAACACTGGCGGGGATCCTGCTGGCGGATATGTCCCTGTACGCGGGGGATTACCGGGCCGCGGAGAGAACGTTCCAGCTGTTGACCCAGGCTGCAGGCAGAGCCGGCAGGGGAGACAGACCGGGTAATGTCGTGATCCAGACTTATCAGCCGGAGAAT
Organism: uncultured Lachnospiraceae bacterium; assembly: GCA_902781325.1. Taxonomy (GTDB): domain Bacteria; phylum Bacillota; class Clostridia; order Lachnospirales; family Lachnospiraceae; genus CAG-791. Next base: position 4,650 of record CACZJD010000126.1, on the reverse strand, counting down.
TACGCGGTGCAGTACGCATCGGCCCAGGACTACGAGGGGTTTTACAAAGAGGAGATGAACTATCGCTCGCTCCTTTTGTATCCGCCGGCGGCGCATATGCTGTGCGTACAGCTGCAGTCGGAGGATGAGGACAGGGCCGAAGGCCTGGCGGGAAGGCTCAGGGAACTGTTTGTCAGGGACGATCCCGGGATCCTGGTGATCGGACCCGCCAAGGGGGCTCTGACAAAGATCCGGGACCAATACAGATATGTCATCTATGTCAAAGATGTAAACTATGATAAACTGGTGAGATGTAAGGACCGCGCCGAGGCGTTCTGCGCCTATCTTGTGAAGATCGGGAAAGACCCGCAGGTGCAGGTGCAGTTTGACTTTGATCCGGTCAGCCCGTTCTGAGGCGTCGAAGACCGGTCTATTGATATTAAATACAAGTTGAGAAAGGCGGAAAGCAGATATGGGACTTAGAATGATCAGAGAGCTGGGCGATCCCGTGCTCGGCAAAAAAGCCAAGGCAGTGAAGGAGATGACACCCAAGCTGAAGCAGCTGATCGCGGACATGAAGGAGACAATGTATGACTCTGACGGCGTGGGACTTGCGGCTCCTCAGGTAGGAATGCTCAAGAGGATCGTCGTGATCGATGTGAGCGCCGAACAGGATCAGCCCATAGTCATGATCAACCCGGAGATCGTCGAGCAGGACGGCGAGCAGACCGGCTGGGAGGGATGCCTGTCAGTGCCCGGCAAGAGCGGCAAGGTCACAAGGCCCCGCCATGTGGTCGCCAAGGCACTCAACGAAGAGATGGAGGAGTTCACCATCGAGGGAGAGGACCTTCTCGCCAGGGCGATCTGCCATGAGCTGGATCATCTGGACGGCCACATGTATGTGGAGCTGGTGGAGGGAAGACTCTACACGAACGAGGAACTGGACGAGATGTTTGCCAAGGAGACCGAAGAAGAAGCGGAGGAGCAGGCTTGAAGATCGTATTTATGGGAACGCCGGATCTGGCGGCGGAAGTGCTGGATACTATGATGAAGAGCGGCTGCGAAGTCACCCTGGCGGTGACGCAGCCTGACAGACCCAAGGGGAGAGGCAGAGGCGTGATCAGGACACCTGTCCACGAGTGCGCGGACAAGTGGGGAATCCCGGTCTTTTCGCCCGAGAGAGTCAAGAGACCCGAAGCGGTACAGAGACTGCGCGAAGAGGCTCCCGACCTCATCGTTGTAGCGGCCTTCGGACAGATCCTCAGCCAGGAGATCCTGGATCTTCCCAGATACGGCTGCGTCAATGTCCACGCCTCCCTTCTGCCAAAATACAGAGGCGCCGCGCCCATCCAGTGGGCGGTCATCAACGGGGAGGAGAAGAGCGGAGTCACGATCATGCAGATGGACGCCGGACTGGACACGGGTGATATCCTGCTGCAGGAGGAAATACCGCTTTCGCCCCGCGAGACGGGAGAAAGCCTGTATGAGAAGATGGCAAAGATCGGCGGAGAACTGCTCGTAAAGGCTCTTCCCATGATCGAGGCGGGAACACTGATGCCTGTCAGACAAGACAATGAAGCTGCGTCATATGCCTCCATGCTCAAAAAAGAGATGGGCAATATAGACTGGAACATGCCGGCGGAGAAGATCGAGCGGCTTGTCCGCGGTCTCAACAGCTGGCCCGGGGCCTACACCTTTATAAGCGGCAAGATGCTCAAGATCTGGGGATCCGAAGTGACAGGCCGGGAGGCGCAGGGCGAAGCGGGCACTGTGGCGGGTACGGATAAAAAATCCATTTTCGTCAACTGCGGCGAGGGCGTCCTGGCGCTCAGCGAAGTGCAGTACGAGGGTAAGAAGCGCATGAGCACCCAGGCATTTCTTCTGGGCGCGAAAGTGGAGCCGGGACAAAGACTCACGGCAGAGCGCTGAAAAGATCAACAACAGATTCATCGGAAGCGGCAGATCTGGAATAAACAGTTTCGCCGCTTCCCTTTATAATCAGACTTCCGCGAGGCGGAAGCCGGGTATATTTTGCGGCTGGTGACAGGAAAATGCGTGACAGGGAGCATAATTTGAGCAGACTGGGCGAGAGAGAAGCCGTCCTGGAGATATTGACCGGGATCAGAGAAAACGGAACATACAGTCATATCGCGGTGAAGGAGATGCTGGACCGCTGCGAGCGCGAGGGAATGGACCGCAGGCAGCGCGCTTTTGTCAAAAGACTGACGGAAGGCGTGATCGAGCGCAGGATCGAACTCGACGACGTGCTGCGGCGGTACGCGAAAAAGGGAGCCAGGATCAGACCTGTGATCAGGGATATCCTGCGTATGGGGATCTTCCAGATCCTGTACATGGACTCGGTCCCGGATTCCGCCGCCTGCAATGAGGCGGTCAAACTCACCAAGAAGTATGGAAAGAAAGAGAACGCAGGCTTTGTGAACGGGCTTCTGCGAAACGCAGTGCGGGATAAGGAAGCGGGAAAACTGGCTGCGGACAGCGCGCCTGCAGGAGGAGAACTATCCGGGATCGGGGAGCTCTCCCGAAAGTTTTCCATGCCTGAATGGATCGTCAGCATGTGGCAGGAGCAGCTGGGCGAAGAAGAGACGGAGAAGCTCCTCGAAGCTCTGCTCAAAGTGCGTCCGGTTGCGATCCGATTCGATGACCGGTGCAGTCAGGAGCGAAGAGAAGAGATCCTGGCGCAGATGTCCGAAAAGGGCGTGAAGGCCGTAAAGGGACAATATCTGCCGTATTGCTATGAGCTTACCGGCACTGACAGTATCCAGGAACTTCCCGGATACAGGGAAGGCATGTGGACAGTGCAGGATGAGAGCTCCATGATGGTTGCGGAAGCGGCAGGTCTTGCGGGCGGCGAGACAGTATACGATGTATGCGCGGCGCCCGGAGGAAAGGCCATGCACTGCGCCTCAAAGCTTCTGGCCGGCTCAGCCGGTGGGACAGAAACGGGGAAAGTGCACGCTTTCGACCTAAGCAAGGGAAAAACGGCACAGATCCTCAAAAATGTACGGAGAATGCATCTGCCCAACGTTGTTGTAGCGCAGAGAGACGCGCTGATCCCGGTTCCGGAGGAGGCAGGGAAGGCGGATGTCCTTCTGTGTGATCTCCCGTGCTCGGGACTGGGCGTTATAGGGCGCAAGAGAGATATCAAGTATCACGTGACACCGGAACAGCTTGCGGAACTGGCACAGCTTCAGAAGGATATCCTGAGAAGCGCGGTCCCTTATCTGAAGGAAGGCGGCGTGCTGATCTACAGCACCTGCACGATCAATGCCGGAGAGAACGAAGAAGTCGCGGAGTTTATTGAGAAAGAAATGGGGTTGTGCCCGGATCCGCTGACTCCTTATCTGCCCGAAGGCATACCGGGGATCAGGGGCAACCGGCTTCAGCTTCTGCCCCATGTGCACGGAACGGACGGATTTTTCCTGGCAAGGTTTGTCAAAAAAAGTCCGGATGATCAAGAGGAGACGTAATGCAGGAAACTACGAGGGACATCAAGTCCATGACATTAGAAGAACTTGCCGGCGTCATGAAGGAAAACGGATTTCCGGCCTTCAGGGCGAAACAACTCTACCGGTGGATGCATGTGAGCCTTGTAAGGAACTACGGGGAGATGACCAATATCCCGAAGGCCATGGCAGAACATCTCGGTAAAGAGTATCCTCTTACGACGGTGAGAATGATCGACCGCCAGATCTCGCAGCTGGACGGGACGCAGAAGTATCTCTTTGCTATGGGGGACGACTCGCTGGTGGAGAGCGTGTTCATGCGCTACAAATTCGGAAACAGCGTCTGCATTTCCTCCCAGGTGGGATGCCGTATGGGCTGTAAATTCTGTGCCTCCACACTGGACGGGCTGTACAGGTCCCTCACGCCCTCGGAAATGCTCGAACAGATCTACGAGATCCAGAGAGTGACCGGGGAGAGGATCTCTCACGTCGTCGTAATGGGAACCGGAGAGCCTCTGGACAACTACGACAATCTGGTGCGCTTTCTTCATCTTCTCACGGATGAAAACGGGCTCAATATCAGCCAGAGAAATGTCACGGTTTCCACCTGCGGGATCGTGCCGAGGATCTATGACCTGGCAAAAGAGGAGCTGTCCATCACGCTTGCCCTTTCCCTTCACGCTGTCACGGATGAGAAGCGAAGGGAGATCATGCCGATCGCCAATCAGTACTCGATCGCGGAGCTGATGGAGGCGGGCCGGTACTATTTTGACCGGACGGGAAGGCAGGTCACATTTGAGTACAGCCTGATCCGGGACGTCAATGACAGCTCGCAGGACGCGCAGATGCTGGCGGAGCTGGCAAGACCCCTCAAGGCGCATATTAACCTCATTCCCGTCAATCCCGTCAGGGAGCGCGGATACCGGCAGACCCGTGAGGAAGGGGTGCGCGCTTTTGAGAAAAAACTTGAAAAAAGGGGTATAAATGTTAGTATTAGAAGAGTATTGGGCCGTGATATCGACGGTGCCTGCGGTCAGCTCCGACACAGGCATCTGACGGATCAGAAGCAGGAAACCGTGTCTGATAATGCAGGAGAGTAACTATGCCTCAGTCTTTTTCCATAACTGATATCGGACTCAGAAGAGAGATGAATCAGGACTATGTTTTTTCCAGCGATCTGCCGCTGGGTCCTTTGTCGTGCCTGTAT
>CACZJD010000125.1 GCA_902781325.1 uncultured Lachnospiraceae bacterium | reverse complement strand
TAAAGCAACCACTTACTATGGAACAGGCAGAAGGAAATCCTCTGTTGCCAGAGTTTTTATGACCCCCGGTAAGGGCGAGATGACCATCAACGGCAGAACCATCGACGATTACTTCGGACTTGAGACTCTGAAGGTCATCGTAAGACAGCCCCTGGTAGAGACCCAGACTGCTGATCAGTATGATTTCAAGATCACTGTTAAGGGCGGCGGCACCACCGGCCAGGCAGGCGCGATCCGTCATGGCATCGCTCGTGCACTCTGCGAGGCAGACGCTGAGTTCAGACCCGTTCTGAAGAAAGCCGGCTTCCTTACAAGAGACCCTCGTATGAAGGAAAGAAAGAAATACGGCCTCAAGGGCGCTCGTCGTGCACCTCAGTTCTCGAAGAGATAATCTCCGGGATTCCAAGAGTACCAGCAAAACCTCAGAAACTCAACGTTTCTGGGGTTTTCTTAAATGTACGGGTTTTGAACGAAGGGACGGTGCTGCATCAGCAGTAAAACACTGCTGCCACTGCCTTCCTGAATCATCTCAACGAGGTAATCGACTCTTATGAAAAAAGAAAGAAAAACAGGCGTATTTGAAATAATCGCTGTTTTTTGGCTTATTTTGGCATACTGCATAAATATTGTTTACGCTGCGCTGAATGCTGAGACGCTGTTGGATTCAGATATGGCCTCAGAAATGATACTGTCAAATATTCTTAACCAGGAAAGATCAGTGACTGGATTAACCGAGCAGTGGATTTACAGCACTGAACTGAGAGTTTTTGAGACGCAGTGGATTTATAGGATAGGACTGTTCTTTTCGCCTCATAATTGGCATTTCGCAAGAGTGATATCTATTGCTTTGTTTTTGATCCTTCTGAGCTTTTGCGTTATTATTCTGTTTAAAGCCGCAGATCTTACAAGCTATAGCGCCTTTGCGGCTGCATTGTGTCTGATGCCCATGGGCGGATGGTATTTCTGGCAGACACTATTCGGCAGTTATTATATGCCGTATATTTATATTTCATTACTCACAGTGGCTTTGATGCTGCTGATCTCAAAGGAAAGCAGTACGCGCAGGAAAGCTGTATATTTTGTACTCATATCATTTCTCGGGATCGCATCCGGTCTTAACGGAGTTAAGCAGTTGATGGTTTTCGGAGCACCATTTGTGATCAGCACTTTTCTGTTTTGCCTGTATGAGATCAGGCAGAATAAGAACCATGATAATAAGAAAGAGTTAATGCAGGCTTTTTCAGACTTTGGAATTGCTGTGAGCCATTGTGCCTTTTCTTTGGCCGGATATATCATCAATAGTAAAATATTGGCCGATAAGTATTTCTTTAAGCAGTTTAATGATACCGAGATCCGGGGAAAAAGTATCTGGGAGTATGTCAGATATTATATATGGAGCTTTGGTTATGCGGAAGGAAAGAAAATCGTCTCCTTAAGAGGAATAGCGAGTATGCTCGGCGTCTTAATGGGGATGTTTGTTATTGCTTCAGCGATCAGGCTTTTGTCCAGGTTCGGCAAACTTAGTTTCAATGAGAAGAGGATGGTTTTATTCTGCGCTGTAAGCATAGCCTTTAATATATTTATCTTTTCATATGTTAATGGTGCAATACAATACTTTCAGCCGGTGGTCCCTTTGGGATTGCTTTTAATCATCCTTGAATTAAAAACTGAGGATTATACCTTGCCAATCGGCAGGATATCAGCCTTCGTCTGCATTATGATGCTGTCCCTGGTCATATCTGCGGGGACTTTAAAGAACGAATTTGACAGCCCGCTCCATATCAAAAGAGCAAAACCTGAGATGGGAAAGATCGTTGAGATCGCACTTGAGCACGGGTATGACAAGGGTGTAGCTACCTTTTGGCATTCTAATATCATAACGGAACTGTCTGACGGCCGGATCGATATGTGGACACTGGAATCAAACAGTTCAGACAAAATGTATGAGTGGCTGCAGAAAAGAGAGCACATAGGAGCGTTTCCGTCAGACAGATACTTTTTCGCGGCAGATGCGTCTTCTGATTATGATTCTTTTGTATCCAGACATAGCGAACTTGAGATCATATATTCAGATGATAAAGTAGTCCTTTATGGCAACTGAGAATCATCGGATATGGGGCGCTTGTTCCCGGCAGGAAAATACAGGAACTTTGAACTGCTCTAATTGGCATTGTTCTATCTTTGAAAGAGTCTGCCTTTGAGATAAATACAGGATTGGAAAATGATTGAAAAAAACTATGAGATTAAACAGGGAGCGGCCGTGGCTGTGTTATCGGCGGCAGTGCTGGCCGGAAGCCTTTATATCAATCAGGCGCTGGACTACCGGGATGCCTTTATCCCGGGAACTGTGATCAACGGCGTAAAAGCCGACGGCCGCACGGTCGCCGAAATGGAAGAGATATTGGGGGAGTATGACCTGAAAGTGACGTTCAGGAATGGAAAAGAGCTTTCTGTTTCTGCTGAAGATATAGACTACCATTATGTCTCCGACGGAAGTCTGGACGCGATCCTCGCGCAGCAGAATCCGTATCTGTGGGGAAAGGGGCTCATAAGAAGCAATACCCATGAGATCAGCGAAAAGAAGGAGTATTCCAAAGAGAAACTCCTGAAAATGCTTAACGCGATGCCGCAGATGAACGTGAATGCCATGATCGCGCCTCAGGACGCCCGTCTTGACTATGTGGACGGCACTTTTACAGTCACTCCGGAGGTGGAAGGCACAACTCTTGATCCGGAGCTTGTGAGGAACACGGTGCTTACCGCAGTGGACAGGGAGATCGCATCTGTCGATCTTGAAAACACGGAAGGGGTCTACAGCAGTCCTCAGGTCAGAAAAGATGATGAGGGCCTCGATGAAGAGGCAGAGCAGCTCAACGAACTGGCCGGAGGCAGAGTTGTTTATCAGCTGCCGGGCGGCGGCACGAAGGTACTGGACGGACCGATCCTCAAAGACTGGCTGGAAGTGGACGACGAAGGTGATTATTACAGAGATGACGACGTCTGGGATGAGTGCATCAAGGACTATGTAAAGGAACTTGCCGACGAGGTGGACACGGTCTATAAAGAGCATGCCTTTACCACACATGATGGGGACGAGATCACGGTGCCCGGAAAGGGCTACTACGGCTACCGAATAGACAAGACAAAGGAAGAGGAGCAGCTGTGGGAAGAACTGGACGAGAATGAACAGGTCGAGAGGGAGCCGCTCTACAGCAGAACGGAAGCTGCAGCCCCAGATGACAACCATGGTTTCGGCAGCAGTTATGTGGAGGTAGATCTCTCGAAACAGCATCTGTGGATCTATAAAGACGGAGAAGTGATCCTGGAGACAGATGTGGTCTCGGGACTGAATGATAAGGAGCATAAGACACCGGCGGGGGCATTTTTTGCCTATGACAAAAAGACGGACACGGTTCTGAGGGGAGACAAACAGGACGACGGAGAGTGGGGATACGAGACACCGGTGGATTACTGGATCCGTCTTACGGATACCGGTATCGGTCTTCATGACGCGAACTGGCGCTACTCCTTCGGCGGAAATATCTGGAAATGGAACGGCTCCCACGGCTGTGTCAACATTCCTCCGAAGGTGATGCCGACGATCTACGATCTGGTTTACGAAAATATGCCTGTCGTGGTCCATTACGGGGATACTCAGTGACTCCCTGCCGTGCTATAATAAAAGGTGTTCTTAGAACTCTACACCTACGCATACAGAAAAGGGGTAATCATGAAGAAATTAGAAGATTATATCCGTACTATTCCGGATTTTCCGGAGCCCGGCATTATGTTCCGAGACATTACAACAGTTTTCCAGGACGCTGACGGCCTTCAGCTCGCGATCGATTCCATGCAGGAACTGATCAAGGATGTGGATTTTGACGTGATCGTCGGCGCGGAATCCCGCGGCTTTATTTACGGCGCGGCGCTGGCTTACAACCTCCACAAACCGCTGGTACTGATTCGCAAGAAGGGGAAACTCCCCTGGAAGACCATCGCTGTGGATTATGATCTGGAATACGGCAAGGCAACGCTGGAAATGCATATCGATGCTATAAAGCCCGGACAGAAATGCCTCGTCGTGGATGATCTTCTGGCGACCGGCGGAACAGCGAAGGCTATGGCGCAGCTCGTTGAGAAACTGGGCGGCGAAGTTGTCGACATGCTCTTCATGATCGAGCTGGCAGGCCTGAACGGCCGCAAGTTCCTCGAGGGATACCGCGTGGATTCAGTTCTTGCATTTGAAGGCAAATGATCTATATCATAATATTGTGGAGAAGCTGCATCGAAAGATGCAGCTTCTTTTTGTTAAAAATAATCAATTAAACAGAGTAAATATAATCATTCTAATTCCGGGACCAAGGGGATAAAATCTAATCACGGTTTTTGATAAATTTTAAACCGAATGGATCAAAAGATTGAGAGGACAAAGCAATGATGAACTACAGGAAGTACATGCGTCAATATTTTCTTCCTCCGGAAGAGTGTCTGGACTGGGCGAAAAAGGATCATATCGAGAAGGCTCCGATCTGGTGCAGCGTCGACCTGCGCGACGGCAACCAGGCGCTGATCGAGCCCATGAGCCTCGAAGAGAAGATCGAGTTCTTCCGCATGCTGGTAGACATCGGCTTTAAGGAGATCGAGGTGGGATTCCCCGCCGCTTCGGAGACGGAGTACACCTTCCTTCGCGCTCTCATCGAGAGGAACATGATCCCGGACGATGTCACGATCCAGGTTCTCACCCAGGCCAGGGAGCACATCATCCGCAAGACTTTTGAAGCGGTCAAGGGAGCGCCGAAGGCGGTGGTCCATCTCTATAATTCCACTTCCGTTGCGCAGCGGGAACAGGTCTTTAAAAAGAACAAAGAAGAGATCAAGAAACTCGCGGTAGACGGCGCCAAGCTCCTCAAGGAACTGGCGGACGAGACCGACGGCAACTTCATGTTCGAATACAGCCCCGAGAGCTTCCACGGAACCGAGGTGGAATACGGACTGGAAGTCTGCAACGCGGTGCTGGATGTCTGGAAGCCCACCCCTGAGTGGAAAGCCATCATCAATATCCCTGCCACGGTCGAGACGGCGATGCCTCATATTTTCGCTTCCCAGATCGAAATACAGGGACGGCGTCGTCCTCAGTCTTCATCCGCACAACGACCGCGGCTGCGGCGTGGCGGATACGGAACTCGGCATCCTTGCGGGCGCGGACCGTGTCGAGGGTACGCTTTTCGGAAACGGCGAGAGAACCGGAAACGTTGATCTGGTAGCAGTTGCGATGAATCTTTTCTCCTACGGGATCGATCCGGAACTGGATTTCTCCAACATGCCGCAGATCCGCGAGAAATATGAGAGACTGACCGGAATGGATGTCCATCCCAGGCAGCCCTATGCGGGGGATCTGGTCTTCAGCGCATTTTCCGGCTCCCACCAGGACGCGATCTCCAAGGGCATGGCTTACAAGGAAAAGAACGATGGGGGCAAGTGGACTGTTCCCTATCTTCCCATCGACCCGCAGGATGTCTCGAGGACATACGATTCGGACGTTATCCGCATCAACAGCCAGTCCGGAAAGGGCGGCGTAGCGTATGTGCTGAGGCAGAACTACGCTATTGTGCTTCCTGAGAAGATGAGAGAAGAAGTCGGCTATGCGGTGAAACAGGTCTCAGACGAGACGCACAGCGAACTTGCGCCGCAGGCGGTCTACGAGATCTTCACAGACCGATATGTTGACTACACACCTCACTTTACGATCCCGGAGTGCCATTTCCGCCAGGCGGACGGCATTATGGCAGAGGCAACGATCGCTGCAGGGGACAACAGGACTGTCGTGGACGCGAACGGAAACGGCCGTCTGGACGCGGTCAGCAATACCATCAAGCAGTATTACGGGATCAGTTATGAGCTCTCCACTTACGAAGAGCATGCGCTTTCAAGGGGCTCTTCATCCAAGGCTATGGCTTATGTCAGCGTCCTGTGCAATGGCAAAACATACTGGGGCGTAGGAATCCACGAGGATATTATCCATGCATCCATCAATGCGCTGGTTGTGGCGGTCAATAAGCTCCCGCAGCTGCAGGACAGCGCGACGGAGAAGGACAACAGGCTGATCGCGATGCTCAACTACATCCAGGCCAACTATCAGACAGTT
>CACZJD010000124.1 GCA_902781325.1 uncultured Lachnospiraceae bacterium | reverse complement strand
GTTTATGCCGTTTAGCAGCGCATTGAACTGAAGCATGAACTTTTTGAGCCAAATCCGGTAGATTGCCAAAGCGATCAGAAGTACCACTCCGCCTATGACGCAGATTGAAATGCGGACGCGGCGGATCACCTGCTCATAGTCCTCCATGAAGACTTCACGGACCAGCGTCCAGTCAGGCGATATCATAGTCATGGAAAACGCGCATACAGGTTCACCGTTGTCATTGTCAAAAATCTGCTGAGTATTGCTACTGCCTAAGAGCTTGTCCGGATCTGAGCATGCGTCCTGTCCTGTATAATAAAATTCTATCTGATCAGCTGTGAAGAAACGCCAAATGCTCTTCCCGTCCTGCATCGGCGCGAACAGTTTGTCGAAAACACTCTCGTCTATCAGCACCATCTCATAGCACGTGCCGTACCTCACATCCACAGTTTTCCAGGCGGCGATCATTATATTCTGCGGCGTATCTTTGTTTTCAAACCCGTAAAGAGCTGCGCCGGAAACAGGACCGGTCCAAACCGTCTGTCCGAGTGGGGCGTCCATGATCTGTGTTTTCATGTCCTCCGAAAGCGGGTTTTCCCGCGGGTCGTCCAAAAAGAGCGTCGCTTCCGGAACTACGCCGAACAGGCTTCCGTCCTGACGCATGATCAGAAGACCGAAAATCCCTTCGCTCCGCGCGATCTCTGAGCGAAGGTAATCCCGGCAGTATATTCTTGCATGGATCTGATCCTGCAGGGTGGTATACTGCAGGCTTGCATAACCCGCCACCCGGTCGTCAGACATGATGCTGCGCACTTCAATGACAGCGGCGTTTATAAGCTGCGTGACAGACCGCGATACTGTTTCGAAACCGGCGTCGTTCACTTCCTGCTCCTGCTGCACGATCATACTGATGTACGCGCGTGAAAACAGCGTTGTCAGCATTGTGACGACGAACACTGCCATTACGATCACCGGAAGCAGCATACGGATTCGGAGCGATTTCAGTTTTTCTTTCATGGCTCCTGCACCTCCGTTCCGGCACTATACTGATCTTCCGGTTCCTGCGCGCTATCTTCAGGCCCAAGGCGGTCCGCGTACTGTTCCGGCGTATAGGGCGTCACTCCGTTCCTTACCTGTACCTCACTGACAAGGGGAACAATGATTTCTGCAGCGTCATTCCACTTTTTCTGATAAACCTTGAAGACTTCCGGCTCACCCAGTTCTACTAACTGGCGGATCTTATCGTCCCGGATCTTCTCCCATTCTTCGTCCGTCTCCGCAAGGATCAGATCCACTTGGGCGTCCAGCAAAATTGCTTCCGCTTTGGAGATAATATTGAGCTGATCACGGTTGAGGCTGCTCATGCAGGATGAGATTGCCTCTCCGCAGTCATTGCGAAAATCCATCCCTCCGGCTTTGTAGAAAGCGTCTGTGGGCAGCTCTACTCCGTAATGTTCACAGATGTCTTTGGAGATGTTATTGGACATGGTAGCCTTTTCATATTCGCGGGTGACCGTCGCGAAATCCACCATATAGCCGTCCGGATGCGGCGAATTGTCGCGCAGGCACGGCCAGTTGCTCGGCATTTTGTCAAAGCTTCCCCACCTGACAAAATAGTTATCCGGATCAGTGCTGCCTGCTTTATACGCATCCAGCTGCTCCTGTCCGTACTCGTTCATCCGGGGGACGCCTTCCGCATCGTAATCCCAGGTCTCTCCCCGGCGGCCAAGTGTAAGTTCTCTCACGAAATCAGGGTCGTACATCAAGTTGAAAAGATTCAGAGCTTCTTCCTTATGCTGGCTGTTCGCTGAAATGAACCACATATAGCCGGGGCCGTTGCCCAGCAGCTGATAAACATTCGTATAGAAATTAGTGGAGGAAGTCGGAACCGTATTGTACCCGGTAAGCGTATTCGGATCAGTCTTGATCCTATTTTTGTAGAGTCCCGATTTTTCGGCGTGTAGCCCAAGATACTGGCCGCGCGCTACTTTGGCGTCAAACTGCTCAATGGTCTGTGTGAAGAGATCCATATCGTAAGAGCCGTCCGCTTTGCCGGCCCGGTAGAGTTTGTTTTCCCATTCCATGGACGCCCACCACATGGAGTGGGCCGGATCTGTATAACCGTCAAAAACTTCATTTGTAAAAATATTGTTCTGATACTTGTACGGCGCCCAATAATCAACGCTCAGTTCCGCGCGGAAAGCAGTATCATAACCGCTGAAGTTATCTGTGCCGTACAAATATGTGGGATATCCCTCCTCCGTAACGGGATGATTCTTGTGCATCTGCAGCAGCACGCTCAGGAAATCGTCCTCATTGTTAATGGGCGGATAGCCCAGCTCTTTGTAGTAGTCCCAGCGGACAACATAGCCGCGGGCTGTCGTTTCATTGTCATAACCAACGCCGTTGTACCCTATTTTGACCGGGAAAAAGTAGAATCCGTCCCCTTCGTTCCCGAGCTGTTTGAAGACATCATAAGTAAGCCTCGCGTCACCCTTGAGGAGATTCGGGCAAAACTCCTCCAGATACGGATCGACGTTCAGCGCCACACCGTATTCCAAAATCGTGGAAAGGTTTTTGTCAGTGGCGACAATGTCCGGCAAGTCGCCGCTGGCCAGTCTTGAAGCGTACTCCTGCGGCGATATATAGTCATATTGGATCTCCACTCCCAGCCGCTCTGCAAGATAGCGCCACATGCCCATTTCCCCGTTATAGCGGTTGCCGGAGCGCGTATTCATATCGGCGATCGTGAGGACGACGCGATCCCCGGCGACGGCTTCGGTGGGTTGTTCGGCGGACTGTTCGCCGGCGGTTTGCCCGGCAGCCTGTTCAGCCGCGGCAGAGCATGGCAGAAGCGCCAGGATCATGAATGCAGATATTACAAAAGACAGGATTCTTTTCAAAGCATTTAATCCTTTCTGACCTAAGGAAAATCTCTATTGAAACAGGCACGGTATGCCTCTCTTCTGATTTTGGCACACACGGTAAATCATGTAAATACATTAGCATTAGAGCGTGCTATAATTAACGCAAATACGTATGCAGGCAGGACAGCTGCAGTGGGAGAAAGCCCTGCTTGATCACCAATGCATCAAGAAAGGAGATTATAGAAAATGCGCTCCATATTGATCAAAGATACTACAAGGGAAGAAAGGGTCCGGATCGTTCACCAGGCGCTGTGGGGCGCTTGCGGAATAGACTGTGAATTCTGTTCCGGGTGCGATAATCGCGGCGGCGGCAGGACAGAAAGCATTTATCAGCCGTATATTGACGGAATAAAGGAGATTCGGGAGATCAATGAAGAATTCCGCGCACCGTTTGTCCGCGGATAGTAAAAAGCGCCGCAGCCAGGGCTGCGGCAAACGGAGGAACTACAATGCTGATTGCACCTGATATCACTGATTCAACAACCGAAGAACGCAGAGCATTCATCAAGGCGAAGTACCCTTGTATCGCTGACTGCGACATGTGCGGCCTGTGCAAAGTCTTTCGCGGAAAAAACGCTGAGCAGGCTTACGACGACTACATCACCGGGAAGCGCTCCTTTATGGACGTTTCGGCGGATTACAGACGAACCTGAAAAGAAAAGAGACCTCTTTTAACTCCTCATTTCTTCCACCGGCTCTCTTCGTCCATCAGGAAATAACTCTCACCATCTAAAATGAACAGGTCGTCATACATCCTTGAGTACTGGTACCGATGCGCCGGCGTCTCGATGTACACTTCGTACTCGCCGCCCTCGTAAGTGATGGACAGGCCTTCGACCGGCGTCCATCCGTGCAGGTCCATAAGATCAGAGAAAGACTCATGCAGAAAAGCCGCATGCGCCTCTCCTGCTGTCTGATAGAGCGCGCCCAGATAGTTATATTTTGCCCTGTCGTCAAGACTGTCAAAATATTCATCCGCCTGCAGCGTCACCTCATAATCGAGTTTTACTCTGTAAAACTGATATTTCGAGCCGCTTCCCGGGGCCAGAGTTATTTCCGGGAAACCTTTCGCCGCATAGGTTCCGTCAAGCCCTGTTCCCCGCTCCCTGCAATACTTCGGAAGTTTCTCAGGAACCAGCTCATTATACTCTTCCATCCTGCTCTCCACTTTTTTGACTTCAGCCTTTTTGTCCAGGTCGAGCCTGATCCTTGCAATTGCGAAGTACAGGATCAAAAAACAACCGAATGCCAGCGCGATCTTCAGGGCGATCCAAACAGACGGATCAATCTCCACCTTCTCTTTCTGAGCGGCGTTTGAGCCTGACCTGCTGCCGGTCTTATGCCGTGCCGGCCTGCCCGCATCAGCTCTGTTCTTGCGCAATGGCCGCACTGTCCCATTATGCTTCGCGGAATTGTCCCTGCTTAGCTCATCATAGAACTCCATCTTCGCAGACCATTCCAGGGCATCCAATTTGCCGTCATGATTAAAGTCAAAGAAATCGTCGTGTGATCCTGACATAGCTGCCCTTCCTTATTAATACTGTTACTCCCTGACTAACAAGCGACCACTGAGCTCGTTTACACTCAGAAACTATTTCCGGCAGATCACCGCTTCGCCGTTGGTAAAGTGCAGGCGCTTATGATCGACCTGAAATCCCTGCTTTTCCATCTCCTGCAGAAGAAAGATCATAAAGAAACCATGGCTGAAAACAGCGCAGTCCTCATTCTTTTGGCTCAGATACTGCGCGGCTTTCTTCGCGCGAAGCCTTGTCTGCGCCCGCGTTTCAGGCTGGCGGGGCACATTGAAAAACCACTGGATCCTGCTGACAGCCGACCAGAAAAACATAGGCAGTCTCAATCCTGTGTCAAATCCAGCCCGCTCCGGCACTTCGTTGATCAGCGCCGTCGATTCGAATTCTCTGTCCGCAAACACCTGCCTGGCGGTCGCCGTCGTTCTCGGAAGCGCGCTGACGTAGATCCTCTCAAATTCTGTCTCGGGCAGCCTCACCGTCACCGGCAGAACATCGGCAGTGTCATAGTCGGCACATCCCTTATCATATCCGGCGGAAGTCATCATGAATTTCCATTTCATATCTACTTTCGCATGTCTGATCACAGCCACGATCATTACTTTATTACCCCTTTGCGAAAACTGCTCTTGATTACCGGCTTAAGACTATTATACAGTATTGCAGGAGGTGTCCGTATGTTTTCTTATATCTGGCCGATTGCCCTTGTAGTATTATCCAATGTCGTTTATCAGATTTGTGCAAAATCTATCCCGCGCGATATTGACCCTTTCGCCTCTCTGACTGTCACCTACGCGGTCGGAGCCATTGCTTCCGCGATCATTTACTATGTGATGAATAAGGGAGGCCATCTGCCCATCTGCTGCGCGAATACTCCCACCTGAACTGGTCGCCCTTCGTTCTCGGCATTGTGATCGTCGGTCTCGAGGTCGGGTTCATATACGCATATAAAGCAGGCTGGCAGGTCAGCGTGGCTTCCATTGTACAGAGTTCATTCCTTGCCGTAGCGCTCCTGCTCGTCGGATTCTTTCTGTACCACGAGGCTCTGACGGCCAGTAAAGCGGCAGGTATCCTGATCTGTATGATCGGCCTGTATTTCATCAATCGCTGAATATCAACATGTCAAAAAACAGCTGACGGACACACTGTCTGTCAGCTGTTTTCTTCTCTTTCCATAATGCCATTGCGCCAGTCCACATAACTACATGTCAATAATCTCCCTAATGCAATACGATTAATTAAGATACCTGATACAAAGGAGTTCAGTACACCTCTCCATACAGAGCGCTCAGGAAGGGAGATTATCATGTCCATAGTCTACAACGAGAATAAGAAAACCTTTTCCCTGCATACTGCAAAGACCACCTATCAGCTCAAGATCGGCAATCTCAACTATGTAAACCATCTGTATTACGGAGCTACGATCCGCGACGAAGATCTCAGCTATCTGATCCGCCGCTACGACCGAGGCTTCTCGGGGAACCCCTACGATTCCCTCAGGGAGCGCACCTTCTCCCTCGACGCCCAGCCCCAGGAATTCACCACCCAGCAGCAGGGCGACTTCCGCATTAACTCCATAGAAGTGCAGAACAGCGACGGCAGTTTTTCCTTCGACGGCCGCTACGTCTCTCACAAGATTTACGACGGTCCCTTCACCCTGCACGGACTTCCGACCGCCTTCGCGACGGACCTCGACACAGTGCAGACTCTGGAACTCACCATCGAGGACGCCATCACCAAAGTAGCAGTGACGCTCCTCTACTCCGTATTTGAAGAGTCCGATATCATCATGCGCGCTTCGCGCGTCCACAACGGCGGGAATGGCCGCATAGACCTCAAGCGCATCATGTCCTTCAACATGGACTACATGAACGGAAGCGGCATGGACCTGATCTCCCTTCCCGGCAGATACGGCCAGGAGCGCCAGATCGAGCGCCAGCCCCTTACCCACCATGTACATAAGGTCCGCAGCGGCCGCGGCATCTCTTCCCACCAGCAGAACCCTTTCATCGCGCTGGTCGAGAGCACTGCCAATGAGGATTACGGCGCCTGCTACGGCTTCGCAATGATGTACTCGGGGAGCTTTCTGGCGGAAGCAGAGCTCGACCAGTACGACCAGGCGCGCCTCGTCATGGGCATCAACGACCGCCTCTTCAGCTATCCTGTCGAGCCGGGCGAGACCTTCGACACACCTGCTGTGCTCATGACCTACACCCACAAGGGCCTGGCCAAAATGAGCCACAACTTCCATCACTTCTTCCGCAGAAACCTCAACAAGAGCAAATTTGTGCGGGATGTCAGGCGCCCCGTCCTGATCAACACCTGGGAGGCGGCATTTTTTGACTTCGACGACGAGAAACTGGTCAAAATAGCGAAAGCCGCCAAGGAAATGGGCGTAGAAATGATCGTCATGGACGACGGCTGGTTCGGAAAGCGCGACGACGACAACTCCGGTCTCGGCGACTGGTATGTCAACGAGAAGAAGATCAAGTGCGGCCTG
Source organism: uncultured Lachnospiraceae bacterium (assembly GCA_902781325.1). Lineage (GTDB taxonomy): Bacteria > Bacillota > Clostridia > Lachnospirales > Lachnospiraceae > CAG-791. The sequence continues at coordinate 1,664 of CACZJD010000124.1, read as the reverse complement.
ACGGAGCTCGTGCGGCAGATCAATGACCTCGGCATGAAATTCGGAATCTGGTTCGAGCCCGAAATGGTATCAGAGGATTCCGACCTCTTCCGCGCGCACCCCGACTGGGCTATGGAAATTCCCGGGCGCCACGCAGTCAGGAGCCGCAACCAGCTTGTCCTGGACGTCGGACGCAAAGAAGTCCAGGATTACCTGATCGAGAGTATTAACCGGGTCCTGGACAGTGCCAATATCTATTATGTGAAATGGGACCTCAACCGGGCGATCACAGACCTCTGGTCCAACGCTCTTCCGGCTGACAAGCAGGGCGAAGTTTCACACCGTTACGTCCTGGGCCTCTACCGCGTTCTCGACGGTATCGTGAAAACTCACCCCGATATCATGTTTGAGGGCTGCGCCGGCGGCGGCGGACGTTTTGAACCCGCCATGCTCACTTATTTCGTCCAGTACTGGAGTTCAGACAACACCAAGCCTTTGGACAACTTAAAGCTCCATTACGGCTCATCCTTCCTCTATCCGGTGAGCACCATGGGCGCCCACGTCTCGGAAGCCAGCCCCATGGTTCCCTTCGAGACCAAAGCAGCCATTGCCATGTGCGGCACCTTCGGCTACGAGCTGGACGCGACCAAACTTAAGAAGAAAGAGATCAAAGCCTGCAAGAAGATGAGCGCCCTCTATCACAAGTACTACGACCTCAACTTCTTCGGCGATTACTACAGACTGGCCAACCCATTCGAGCAGGTCAACCTCGTCGCGTGGGAGACCGTCGCCAAAGACAAGAGCGAAGCACTGGTGACCGTCATCACAGTCAACCTCACTGTCAACGGGCCTCAGGAATACATCAAGTGCAAAGGCCTCGACCGCGACAGATACTATCGCGTCGAGAACAGTTTCGATCCGCAGGGCGGCTCCGGCTCTCAGAACGGGTCCGACGTCCTTGTCGCGACGGGAATGGCCCTCATGCACGCCGGTCTTCCGATCCCTCGCGAGATTCCGGAATACACGGCCTTCCTCTATCATCTGACAGCAATCTGACCACTATAGTTTTCCCCCCAAAAAAGTGGGCCAAGGCTTATTGCTTTGGTCCACTTTTTTATCTTCACAAATGTTCTCTCTGTAAATACTTCAGCAGCGCTGTGCAACCCTGCAGCACATCGTCCCAAGTCTCGTCAAAGTTGTCCGTGTACCAAGGGTCAGCCACCTCCTGCCCGTTCCTGCCGCAATAGTCCAGAAGAAGCGATATTTTGCCATCCGGGTCTCCGCCATAGATCCGCTTCATGTTATATGTATTTGCGTAGTCCATCCCAATCAGGTAATCGTAGTACTTGTAGTCCTCGCGGGTGGTCCTGCGGGCGCGCTTTCCGCCGGGATCGATTCCGTGCTCCTTGAGCTTCGCGCGGGCAGGCGGATAGACCGGGTTGCCCCGGTCGCCCCAGATTTCCTCCGTGCTGGTAGCCGCAGATGCAATCTCAAATTGGTCTTCGAGATGCGCTTTCTTTACGAGGTCTTTCATTACAAACTCGGCCATTGGCGATCTACAGATGTTGCCGTGGCAAATGAATAATATTTTTATCATGCAGTTTTTTGCCAGCTTATGCCGCGTTTTGCCTTATTTTATGCGGGTTTCCGCGATTTTCGATTTCATTGAAATCCGGCATAAACTG
>CACZJD010000123.1 GCA_902781325.1 uncultured Lachnospiraceae bacterium | reverse complement strand
ATCTGCGGCGGCGCTTTCCCTGATCTGGAGCGCATTGTCAGGGAGAGACTTACAAGACAGACATCAATCGGATTTGCGGCTGAGATCCGGGACAAATATGACAATGAGAAGAATATCCTGAACTACGTTACTAACGAGGATCTCAGAAAATTCGGTATGATCCCCGAGTTCATCGGAAGACTTCCTGTTGTCTGCCCTCTGCAGGGACTTGACGTCGAGATGCTGGTCAAGATCCTCAAAGAGCCCAAGAACGCGATCCTCAAGCAGTACCAGAAATTGCTGGCATTGGATGAGGTCCGGCTGGAATTTGAAGATGACGCGCTGACGGCGATAGCGGAAAAGGCTTTGGAAAAGGACACGGGCGCCAGGGCGCTGAGGTCCATCATTGAGGAGTTCATGCTGGATATCATGTATGAGATCCCCAAGGATGAAAATATCGGAAAGGTGACCATCACCCGCGCCTACGTAGAAGGCAAGGGAGGACCGATGATCGAGATCCGCTCGGTAGTGGCAGACAAGAACAGACAGGCCCTTCTTCCAGACAAGGAAAGCAGCACGGAGAATGGCAGCAAGGAATGAAAATAGGTGGGGGAAGATGAGCAAGATCAAATACAGCACAACGGAACTGATCGGAGGAACACCGCTTCTGTCTCTGAGAAACTATCAGAAGAAAAAAGGAGTGACCGGGGCGGAGATCGTCGCCAAACTGGAATTTCTTAATCCCGCCGGCAGCGCCAAGGACAGAGTGGCGCTGGGGATGATCGAAGACGCCGAGAAGAGGGGCCTTATAAAGCCCGGAGCTACGATCATTGAACCCACCAGCGGTAATACAGGGATCGGCCTGGCCTGCGTAGCCGCGGCCAAAGGATATAAGACGATCCTGACGCTGCCCGATACCATGAGTGTGGAGAGAAGGACTCTGCTCAAGGCATACGGAGCGGAGATCGTTCTCTCGGAGGGCACGCTGGGAATGGAGGGTGCGATCCGCAAGGCGGAGGAACTCAGGGATTCCATCCCGGGGTCTGTGATCCTGGGTCAGTTCGACAACCCGGCCAATCCGCAGTCCCATTATGATACGACCGGCCCCGAGATCTGGGAGGACACGGACGGAGAACTTGATATTTTTGTAGCAACGGTGGGCACGGGCGGAACACTGACAGGCACGGCAAAATATCTCAAAGAGAAGAATCCCGCGATCAGCGTGATAGCAGTGGAACCTGAAGGCTCTGCTGTACTCTCGGGAAAGAAGCCGGGTCCTCACAAACTCCAGGGAATCGGAGCGGGTTTTATCCCCTCCATTCTGGACACGAAGATCTACGATGAAGTCATCGCGGTGCCGGACGACGCGGCTTTTGAAGAGGGAAGAGCCCTGGCCCACGCGGAAGGGATCCTGACAGGTATTTCCTCAGGAGCAGCTCTCTGGGCCGCCGTACAGGCGGCGTCAAGACCGGAAAACAAGGGAAAGAGGATCGTTGTCCTCCTGCCTGACTCCGGAGACAGATATCTTTCCACACCGCTTTACAGCTGACAATATTTTGACCAATAAAAAACGGACTCCTGAAGAGTCCGTTTTTTGCTGCGCTTAAAGTCAGAAAGCGGTATTAGCCATCAGATCTTTGTAGAAAGCGGCCTCGGCGGCGTGCGTGTAACTGTTCACCCACAGACTTGCTACACCAAGCGAGATCAGGCTGAGTATATACAGCGGGATAAAACTGATATAGAGTCCGAACAGCCGGGAGAGATGTCCGCTGATCAGCCTGGTGCCTCCCCGGATCAGTTCACGCGCACTGTAGTCGGGAAAATCGAGGAACAGGTAAGTACATATCGCGTAACGGATACGGACTGCTATAGTTCCCAGAACTCCTGCCCCGATCAGTAAAATGGTTATTACAGTTAAAGCGGGAGCATTGCGCCCGGATGTAAATGACGCAAACAGAATGTACGGAAGCATGCACAGGAGCTCAAGAGCGGCTATATAGGCACTGATCGTCACAGCGGCGTCGGAATTGTTCCGAAAAGCATAGAAGAGATCGCTGACTTTCGCTTTCTGCCGGAACTGAAGTTTGAGAAAGATACAGGACAGCCCGATCCGCAGCATATTAGCGCATGTATTGATCACAAAAAAGACGACAAGGGAGATAAGGATCGAGACCAGCAGCGATTTTGTGTTGAAACCGGCGATCATCTCCGACAAGAGCATTGTGGAGAGGGAATAAAAAAATATAGAAGCCACTGCGGTGGTAAGATTCCCCAGGAGGGATTCCCGCGCATCGGCTTTTAGATTCTTATTGGCTTTAAATGTAGACATATCGACCTCGTGTGAACACGATCATTAATAGCCGGGAACTCCGTTCTGCAGGCCCAGCTGTGTGATCAGATCCTCAAAAGTGATCCCGTAGGTCTGGTACAGGATCTTGTTGAATTGTTCCTGCAGCACCGGATCATGAAGGGCCCGAAGGAAGTACAGGGCAGAAGATACGATCAGGGCCGTATTGAGCGCCAGTGCGACGGACGCGACAATTACGGCGGTCCTGCTTCGCCGCGGAAAACTGTGTCTTGCGCCTTTGGAAATAATGGCGAGCATGAGTGACACGGATCCGAAAATATATGGTAACACTACAGGAAAAGTTAGTGTAGAGAAAATAGCGAGAACAGCCAGACTCATGGAGGTCCGCGTCAGCCTTTCTCTGGGTGACTGTATCATTTTTTATCCTCTTTTATTTCTATATTCTAAGTAGAGTATACAGAGTGTTTTTGCAAATGTAAAACTTCGATCAGTCAAGATCAATAAAAATATCGCGCAAAGGAATAGTAATGTAGTGATTATATAGATTGACAGATTGGTCAAGTAGGGATATTATATGCAGAAATAAGAGACGAGTTTTCTCTTAATTATATAATAATTCTATATTTTTCTCTTATTCAGAGTGGTGGAGGTACATAGGACCGTTGAAGCCACGGCAACCCCTGCGCGATCTTTTGATCGGGGAGCAGGTAGGTGCCCAACCTGAGCGAGAGACCCGGACAGGGCGATCGAACAATAAGGGATTTGTGTGATAATGAAACGAATCCGTGCGCTGACGCCCACGGATTTTTGTTTTATGTTCATATTCATTGTTTTTTTCAGATAATCAAATTAAAGGAGGATTTCTTGAGCAATTATATCTTTACTTCCGAATCAGTTACAGAAGGACATCCCGACAAAGTATGCGACATGATCTCAGATGCGATCCTTGACGCCTGCATAGAACAGGATCCTATGAGCAGAGTGGCGTGTGAGACAACCGCCTGTACAGGATTTGTGCTGATCTGCGGAGAGATCACAACAAAAGCAAAAGTAGATTACGAGAAGATCGCGAGAGATACGATCCGTGAAATAGGCTATACGGATCCGTCTATGGAATTTGACGACGAGACAAGCACAGTTCTTGTCAGGCTTGATGAGCAGTCCGCCGATATCGCCATGGGCGTTGACAAAGCGCTTGAGGCCAGAGAAAACAAAATGACAGAAGAGCAGCTCGAAGCGACCGGCGCCGGAGACCAGGGAATGATGTTCGGTTATGCTTCTAATGAGACTGAGAGTTATATGCCTTACCCGATCTACCTTGCCCACAAACTGTCAAAGAAGCTGGCAGAAGTAAGAAAGAACGGAACGCTTCCTTATCTGAGACCCGACGGAAAGACACAGGTCTCTGTAGAGTACGACGAGAACAGCAAACCCTGCAGACTCGAGGCAGTGGTCCTTTCCACACAGCACACGGAGGACGTAAGCCAGGAACAGATCCACGAAGATATCCGCAAATATGTGTTTGATGAGGTCATCCCGACTGAAATGATTGATGAGAACACCAAGTTCTTCATCAACCCCACAGGCAGATTCGTGATCGGCGGTCCCACTGGCGACGCAGGGCTCACCGGCCGTAAGATCATTGTCGACACCTACGGCGGAATGGCACGTCACGGCGGCGGAGCTTTCTCCGGAAAGGACTGCACAAAGGTGGACAGAAGCGCAGCTTATGCAGCCAGGTATGTAGCGAAGAACCTGGTAGCAGCGGGATATGCTGACAGGCTTGAGATCCAGCTCTCCTATGCGATCGGCGTGGCAGAGCCCACCTCCATCCTGGCAGATACTTTCGGCACCGGCCATGTCTCCGACAGAAAGATCGAGGAAGTCATCCGTGCACACTTCGACCTGCGTCCCGCCGGCATCATCAAAATGCTGGACCTTCGCAGACCAATCTATAAGCAGACAGCATCCTACGGACACTTTGGCAGATTGGATCTGGATCTTCCCTGGGAGAGACTGGACAAGGTGGAGGAGCTGAAAGCAGACCTTGAGGCAGTTCTCGAATAATCGGCAATTGCTGTAATACTTATATATATTTCCCGGAGGATGTGATTTCGTCCTCCGGGAAGTTTTTTTGGGTATTTCTGAGTCAGATGCTCGAACAGGGGAGACAGGTGCTCCATCGTTGATGGTTGTGTACGAAAATGGATGGTGTTCATTATGGGCTTTTTAGCCGGGGGGCCCATCGGATTTTGTGTATTGCCTTAGATGGATGTAGTGCATTTGGACGTTATCATGCCGAGGCCCCATCGGATTCTGTGTATTGCTTCGAGAGGATGTAGAGCATTTTGGCGATATCTTGCGGGGACTCCATCGGATTTTGTGTATTGCTTCAGGTGGATGTAGCACATCTGGGCGTTTCAGGCTGTACCCTACATCTATACAGAGAATTCTTCTTAATGGATGTAGGATTTGACTCAAGCAAGCTTTTCACGTACCATCGGATTCAGCTCAAACCGAAGATGGATGTATGATTTGTACCAAGCAAGTTTTCAAGCCCCATCCGATTAAACGACACGCTGAAATAGATGGAAAGTGGCTATTAAAAGATTTTTAAAAAAGGTTAAAAATGAGCATTGACAAGGAAGTAACGTTCTGATAATATATCATATGCACGCGCGAGAACATCGAGTGCAAATCAAGACAAAAGGTGCTGCACCACCGTTTTGGAGAGGTAGCGAAGTGGTCATAACGCGGCGGTCTTGAAAACCGTTTGTCCTCACGGGCACATGGGTTCGAATCCCATCCTCTCCGCTTCTGAGATCAGAAATTCATTAAGATTTTTCTTGAAATCAGATACTAAAAATGATAATATTTAGAAACTTACTCTGTAGGTATCTGCATGGAGAAATACCCAAGCTGGCCGAAGGGGCTCCCCTGGAAAGGGAGTAGGTCGGGAGAACCGGCGCGAGGGTTCAAATCCCTCTTTCTCCGCTCAACATCAACTGTCATGCAGATGATGTTCGAACCATCACAATCGAATATATGACAACTTAACAGAAATGCAACCCTGAATATATTCCTAAAAAGAAGACCGGGACAGATCGTTTAAGAACGGCCTTCAT
>CACZJD010000122.1:6072-11582 GCA_902781325.1 uncultured Lachnospiraceae bacterium | reverse complement strand
TAAAATGGCCAGAATTAAAGGCGCTCTTAATGCGAGAAAGAAACACAACAGAGTATTAAAGCTTGCCAAGGGCTACAGAGGAGCCAGGTCCAAGCAGTATAGAATCGCCAAGCAGTCCGTTATGCGTGCTCTTACATCTGCATTCGCAGGCAGAAAGCAGAAGAAGAGAGAGATGAGATCCCTTTGGATCGTTCGTATCAACGCAGCAGCAAGAATGAACGGCATCAGCTACAGCCAGATGATGCACGGCCTTAAGGTCGCGGGCGTTGACATCAACCGCAAGATGCTCGCAGAACTCGCTGTCAATGACGCAGCAGGCTTCGCAGCACTCACAGAGGTTGCTAAGAAAGCGATCGCATAATTGAAATAATGTTAGAAAAAGTGGAAACTGTCGCTTATTATAGAATAAGCGGCAGTTTTTTTGCCGCTGTATTGTATCGATGATCTATGCACCGTAAAGACGTGACACAGACGCGGTGTGCTTATATGACTGGGGCAGACTATGAGGATGAGGAAAGGTTTGATCGTGATGATTCTGGCAGCAGCGCTTATACTGAGTTCCTGCGGAGCAGGCTCCGCAGCAGGGGGAGAGGAACAGCCGAATCAGGAATATGAATCCGGAGAGGCCCAGTATGACAGCTCGAGCGAGATAGGGTATACAAATGATTATTCGTACGAATACGCGACGGAACACCCCGCATATCTGGAAGAGAATGAGACTGATGCAACGGAGATCAATTGTTGGGGAGATTCCATTACTGAGGGCTATGGGAGCGACGGACTGACCTATCCGGATGTGCTGGAGGAACTGACGGGAATTCCTGTCAGAAATCTGGGTATCGGAGGGGAGGACAGCGTGGATATCCTGAAACGGAGCGCCGCCTATGGCAGCCAGGAGGAGGACATCCTCGTGATCCAGATGGGAGACAACGGCGGCTGGATAAATCTGGGACAGCTGATCCGCCAGTATCGCAAACTGATCTCGAAAGCCGGTACGGACCGCTATATCATCATAAGTTCCACGGACGACCCAAATGACTTCGAACAGATCTGGGGGTATACGACGGAACCGGTGGGACTGGAAAATACCTGGTACGAGGAGGAGTTTGAGAAGGAGTTCGGAGAGCACCTCTTTAATGGAAGGAAATATCTGATCGAGCACGGTCTTGAGATCAATGGGCTAAGGGAGACAGAAACTGATTACATGAGGGCCAAAAACGGTTATATTTCTCTGCAGCTGCGGAATCCGTGGATCGATAACACGCACCTCAACGAGGCGGGCTATACCGCCCTTGCGCACGGGGTATACGAAAAAGGAAAAGAATTGGGATATTGGTAATACAGCAGGGAAAGGGGAGAAGATGAAAGAGAAGGTCATGTGTTTCCCGGATGGAACTCCGATCGATCCGTGGTTTTACGACCGGACGGTTCCGGCCTGTGTGACAGGCAGAGAATACCGTGTCAAAGAGCACGGGATCAGTGACGACGGAACAATACAGACTGAGAAGCTGCAGGCTCTTATCGATCAGGTGAGTGCTGAGGGCGGCGGGACCATTGTCGTATCCAGCGGAACTTTTCTGACAGGAGCACTGTATTTTAAACAGGGCACACATCTTCGGATCGATCAGGGAGCAGTTCTGAAGGGCAGTGATGATATCCCGGATTATCCGCTGTGTGAGACAAGGATCGAGGGAGAGAGCTGTCTCTATTTTCCCGCGCTGATCAACGCTGTCGGACTGGACGGTTTCTCCATCACCGGAGAAGGTATCATCGACGGAAACGGTCTGCGTTTCTGGAAAGCTTTCTGGCTGCGCAGGTCATGGAATCCCGCCTGCACCAATAAGGATGAGCAGAGGCCCCGCCTTGTCTTCGCGGCGAACTGCAGGAACGTGAGATTTGAGGGAGTGACTTTCCAAAACTCCGCTTTCTGGACGACGCATATCTATAAATGTCACCATGTGAAATACATCGGCTGCAGGATGCTTTCACCCCATGAGCCGGTGGGCGCGCCCAGCACGGACGCGATCGATATCGACGCGTGCAGCGACGTTCTGGTCAAGGGCTGCTATATGGCCGTCAATGACGACGCGGTGGCTCTCAAGGGAGGAAAGGGACCCTGGGCGGATACGGCACCGGAGAACGGGCCCAACGAGAGGATCATCATCGAAGACTGCGAATACGGATTCTGTCACGGGTGTCTGACTTTCGGGTCCGAGAGCGTTCACAGCCGCAATATCATCATGCGTAATATCAGAGTTTCCACGGGCTACAATTTCCTATGGCTCAAGTTCCGTCCGGATACACCTCAGTGCTACGAGCATGTTCTGGCGGAAAACATAGAGGGTAAGACCGCGAATTTCCTGAATATCAACCCATGGACACAGTTTTATGACATTAAAGGGCGGACAGATCTGCCGGTATCGAGGGGAGATGATCTGACGATCAGAAACTGCCGCTTTGAATGTGATACGTATTTCAATGTGAAGGCAGACGAAGAACACTATCATCTGTCCAACATAACTTTTGAGGATCTTGAGATCGCGGCTGTGAACACGCAGTGCGATCGGACCGCAGCCGAAAACTTCGTCATAAAAAATGTGAAGCTCACCGCAAAGGAACAGATCGAGTATCACGACAGTGTCACGACGATTTAATTTCCCGGGCACAAAGAAAAAGCTCGTAAACATTATGTTTACGAGCTTTCCTTAATCGGAGTGACGGGATTCGAACCCACGACCCCTTCGTCCCTAACGAAGTGCGCTAGCCAGCTGCGCTACACCCCGATCTTCATTTGAAGCACCTGCTTTTCAACAGGCAAATGCTATTATATATGGTCCGGAGAGGAATTGCAAGCCCTTTTTTGAAATTATTTTCAGATGCAGCACTTTACAAAGAATGCGACTAATGATACAATTCGATTGTGCAAAATCTAATATCCGGAGGTAACAACGATATGAGCAGTATTTACGAAATGGAGAAGACAAACAGCAGCGATTCATCCCGCGAGAAGACCATCATCAGAACCAGCATCATCGGGATCATCGCCAATGTTTTTCTGGCTGCCTTCAAGGCTGTGATCGGCATCATGACTCATTCCATCGCCATCGTGCTCGACGCTGTGAACAACATCTCTGACGCAGGGAGTTCTCTGATCACTATTGTCGGAACAAAGCTTGCGGGGAAGGAGCCGGACAAGAAGCATCCTTTCGGTTACGGCCGAATTGAGTATCTCAGTGCCATGATCATCTCAGTGATCGTCCTGTACGCCGGCATCACTTCCTTTGTGGAATCTGTCAAGCAGATCCTTCACCCGGAGACACCGGAGTATAATACTATTTCTCTGATCATTGTTGCAGTCGCTGTGGCAGTCAAAGTGCTTCTCGGCCGCTATGTCAAGAGTATAGGCGAAAAAGTAAACTCGGATTCTCTTATCAATTCCGGAGAAGATGCTACGCTTGACTCGGTTATTTCCGCGTCCACGCTGGTCGCTGCCGGTATTTTCATGATCTTCCACATATCACTGGAAGCCTGGCTCGGCGCGATCATCTCTGTAGTGATCATCAAGTCCGGTATCGAGATGCTGCAGGATACGATCTCGAAGATCCTGGGAGAGCAGAATGACCCCGAACTGGCCAGGGAAATCAAGAACACCGTCACAAGCTTTCCTGATGTGCAGGGCGCTTACGACCTGGTGCTCAACAACTACGGCCCGGATGCCTGGAACGGATCCATTCATATCGAAGTTCCGGACACATACACAGCCGATCAGCTGGACCTGCTGATCCGAAAGATCCAGATGGCGGTTTACAAAAAACACCGTGTCGCGCTGACGGCTATAGGCGTCTATTCGGTCAATACAAAGGACGCGGAAGTGATTGAGATGAAGCGCCGGGTACGGGAGATCGTCTTTGCCCACCCGGATGTGAAGCAGATCCACGGCTTCTACCTGGTCAAGGAAGAAAAAACCATGCGCTTTGATATCGTGGTCAGCCTTGCAGCAAAGGACCGCAGGGCAGTATATAAAGAAGCAGTCGCTGATGTGCAGAAGGAATTTCCTGATTATACGCTTCATGTAGCCATGGATACCGATTTCGCGGAAGAGTGAGCCTTATCCCTTGCTTTTGCCCATTGCAGAATGAAAGTGAAGACTTTATAATTTAATGGGATTTTGGGGAGTAGTGATCCTGCAAATTGGTTTAGATAAAGGAGAATCGAGCACATGAGCAAATCAGAACGCAGAGTAGGCACAGTATCCAGAGGCATTCGCTGCCCCATCATCAGGACCGGGGACGACCTGGGCACGATCGTGACAGAGAGCGTGCTGCTGGCAGCGGAGAGTGAAGGATTTGAGCTCAGGGACCGCGATGTCATCGCAGTCACAGAGTCTATCGTCGCGAGGGCACAGGGCAATTACTGCACGGTTGAGGATATTGCGGAGGATGTAAAGAATAAACTCGGCGGCGGCACGATCGGCGTTATCTTCCCGATCCTTTCCCGCAACAGATTCGCGATCTGTCTTCGCGGAATCGCGAAGGGTGCCAGGAAAGTCGTCCTGATGCTCAGTTATCCTTCAGACGAAGTGGGGAATGAACTGGTGAGCCTTGACAAGATCGACGAGGCGGGCGTAAATCCCTACAGCGATGTCCTGACTTTGGCAAAATACAGAGAACTTTTCGGCGTCAACAAACACGAGTTTACCGGCGTCGATTACGTCGAGTACTACGGAAACCTCATCCGCGAGTGCGGGGCGGAGTGCGAGATCATCTTTGCCAATCAGCCTAAAGCGATCCTGGAATATGCGGACCATATTCTCAACTGCGATATTCACACCAGAAAGCGTACCAAGAGGATCCTTCTGGCGAATGGCGCCAAGGCTGTCTGCAGCCTCGATGAGATCATGAACGCGCCCGTAAACGGCAGCGGATGCAACGAACTGTACGGCCTTCTGGGCTCCAACAAATCCACCGAGGATAAGGTGAAACTCTTCCCCAGACAGGCAAGAGGGCTTGTACTTGATATTCAGGAGAGAATTCTTAAAGCGACCGGCAGGCATGTGGAAGTTATGGTCTACGGCGACGGAGCCTTTAAGGATCCCCAGGGCAAGATCTGGGAGCTGGCCGATCCGGTGGTTTCTCCTTTCTTTACGGACGGACTGATCGGAACTCCCAACGAACTCAAACTCAAATATCTGGCTGACAATGATTACAAGCACCTGTCCGGAGAGGAACTTCGCAGCGCGATCTCCGAGAGCATCCGCAAGAAAGACGCTGACCTCAAGGGCAGCATGGCTTCCCAGGGAACAACTCCCCGCCAGCTGACAGACCTGATCGGCTCTCTGTGCGATCTGACAAGCGGTTCCGGCGACAAGGGAACACCGGTCGTTCTGGTGCAGGGATATTTTGACAACTACACGAATGACTGATGAAGAAAGACAAGTTCAAGAACAGAAAATGGTATAACAATGCTGTCGCGATCGTGATCGGCGTTGTGAGTTATGTGGCGCTGACCAA
>CACZJD010000122.1:5351-6052 GCA_902781325.1 uncultured Lachnospiraceae bacterium | reverse complement strand
TACTTTATGCCCATTTTTTACGGCGGCGTGATCGCATATCTGGTCAATCCGCTGGCTTCCGCGCTTCAGAAGAGGGTCTTTAAGAATCTCAGGAACGAGACTCTCAAGTGGACACTCTCCGTATTTGCGGGAATGTTCCTGGTACTTCTGTTCCTGTCCGCTCTTCTGTTTATGCTGGTCCCCCAGCTGTTTGAGAGCATCATGCTGCTGGTCAGCAATATGGACAGCTATATCGTCAGGCTGAACGGTCTGATCGAGGGCATGAACATAGGAACGCTCGATATCGGATCTCACGTGGAAGAGATGATGGGATCGCCGGAGGATCTGCTTAAGACAGCTTCCCAGTTCCTGAGCACTTCCTTAAGGAGGATCCTGAGTACTTCCGCGAACATCGGCAGGACGATCTTCAACCTGCTGATCGCTTTGATCCTGTCCATCTACCTGCTTTTGGCCAAGGATTCGATCAAAACCGGGAGCAGGCGCCTGATGAGATCGCTCATGTCGCAGAAGTGGTACGATATTGTGCTGAACTTTATGGCGCGCTGCAACAATATACTGGTGCGCTATATCGTGTTCTCACTGTTTGACGGAGTCATAGTGGGCGGCGCAAACGCGATCTTTATGGCAATCTGCGGAATGCAGTATGTGGGGCTGGTCTCGGTCGTGTGCGGCGTCACAAACCTGATCCCGAGTTTCGGCCC
>CACZJD010000122.1:0-5284 GCA_902781325.1 uncultured Lachnospiraceae bacterium | reverse complement strand
TATGTGATCAAGCCCAAACTGTTTGGAGATTCACTTGGTGTCTCAGGCCTCCTGATCCTGATCTCTATCGTACTCTTCGGCAATATTTTCGGCGTCGTGGGAATCCTGCTCGCAATACCTCTGGCCGCGATCATCGACTTCACATATGAAGAGGGGATCCTTCCGCTTCTGGAGATGAGGAGGGCGGAAATGGACGCTGAACTGGCGGCAGAAGATCCGGACCAGGCAGAGTTGAAGGAAAAGCGGGCGGCAATGGAAGTGCTCAGCGAGATGTCGGAGGGCGGAAAACGCAAATGAAGATCTCTATCCTTACGATGTTTCCGCAGATGTTCGACAGTTATCTGCAGGGACCTGTTTTGCAGCGGGCGATCCGTAAAAGATTTTGCGCCGGGAAGCTACCGGCACATTGACGATTCGCCTTTTGGCGGCGGGGCCGGCATGGTGATGCGCTGCCAGCCGGTGCTTGACGCGCTCAAAAGCGCGCGCAGCACAGAAGAGAACACCCCGCGGCGCGGATCCGCGGTTTCGGCGGCAATGACGCCGGCAGGGCAAAAGTTTGATCAGAAGACGGCACGCAGGTATGCGCAGCTTGACCACCTGATTCTGATCTGCGGCCACTACGAGGGCATGGATGAGCGCATCTACAGCCATGTAGATGAGCAGATTTCTATCGGAGACTATGTTTTGACCGGCGGTGAGATCGCCGCTATGGCGGTGTCGGATGCTGTGATAAGACTCCTGCCCGGTGCGATCCGGGAAGGGAGCACCTCGGAGGAATCCTTCGAAAACGGCCTTTTGGAGTATCCGCAGTACACACAGCCGGCAGTCTATGAGGGCGAAGCGGTGCCTGAGGTCCTTTTATCGGGACATCATGAGAAGATCCGCAAATGGAGGCTCAGGGAGTCTCTCAGAAGGACGCTCCTGATGAGGCCGGACCTCCTTGAACAGAGGGAGATGACCGCGGAGGAAGCGGAGATCTTAGAAAAACTGGCAAAAGAGAGAAAATGAGACGGGGAATTTTCACCGTCTCTTTTTTTATATATAATGGATATATGAGAGGAAGGAGGGTGCATCGGCATGGAACTGATCAAGAGTGAGTATGGCCTGAATACTATGCAGCTGATCGATCTGCTGATCCTGATAATGGTGAGCAGCGGCGTGTGCGGTTTTATATACGAATTGTTCTTCTACAAGATCGATACGGGAAAATTTGTCAAAAGAGGGTCCAGTTATGGTCCGTGGATTCCGATCTACGCATGGGGCGGCCTGGCTTATACAATCCTGGTATATCGGTTCAAGGATAATCCGCTTCTCGTTTTTTTGCTCTGTGTGATCGTGTCAGGCATTCTGGAGTACGTCACCGGATGGGTCCTTTACAATGTCTTTAACACGAGACTTTGGGATTACAACACGGAGATCTGGAATTTCGGAAATGTAGGAGGGTATGTCTGCTTCAGGTCGGTCTTTGTCTTTGGCCTTGCAGGGCTGATGCTGATCTATGCTGTCATTCCGATGCTGGTCAGGCTGATGAAACTTTTCGATCCGTCGCTTGTAAATATTGTCTGCCTGATCCTCGGGGCTGTATTCTTGCTGGATTGTATGTTGTACCGGATCAACCATCGGTTAAAGAAATAGGAGGGTGTCATATGTCTGTTCTCGCTGCTTTTATGGTGCCGCATCCGCCCATGATCGTACCTGCTGTAGGGCGCGGGAGTGAGGCGCAGATCAGCAAGACGACCGCAGCCTACGAGCGTGTCGCGGAGGAGATCGCGGCGCTCAGGCCGGATACGATCATCATCACAAGCCCGCACTGTGTTATGTACGCGGACTATTTCCATATCTCTCCCGGCAAGAGTGCCCGGGGAGATTTCGGGCAATTCCGGGCTTCTCAGGTGAGTTTTCAGGAGGAGTATGATACGGAACTGGTCTCTGCCATCGACAGGCTGGCCCGGGAGAAGGGCTTTCCGGCAGGCGTCATGGGAGAACGCGAAAAGAGACTCGACCACGGGACCATGGTTCCTCTATACTTCATCCGCCGCAGGTATTCCGGCGGCAAAATAGTGAGGATCGGCCTCTCAGGGCTTCCCCTGACCGAACATTACAGGATGGGGCAGATGATCCGGGAGGCAGTGGAGAGCCTGGGAAGAAAAGCGGTGTTTGTCGCCAGCGGAGATCTGTCTCACAAGCTTCAGGATTACGGTCCCTACGGCTACGCTCCGGAAGGCCCGCAGTACGATGAGAGAATAATGGACGTCTGCGGGAGGGCGGCTTTCGGAGAGTTGTTTGATTTCGACGAGACCTTCTGCGACAGGGCGGCGGAGTGCGGGCATCGCTCTTTTGTCATTATGGCGGGAGCGCTCGACGGACTGTCCGTAAAGGCGGAGCAGTTATCCCATGAAGATGTGACCGGAGTCGGTTACGGCATTTGCACTTTCTATCCGGGAGAACCCGATGACAGCAGGCACTTTCTGGATGAGTACCTCAAAAAGGCTGAGGATAAACTATCTGCGGAGAGAGCAAACGAGGATCCATATGTGCGGCTGGCCAGAGCTTCCGTGGAACACTATATCCTCAGGCACAGAAAGATGGAAATGCCGCAGGATCTGCCCGCGGAACTGACTGCGCGGCGCGCAGGTGCTTTTGTGTCCATCCATGAGCATGGGAAACTCCGCGGGTGTATCGGCACGATCTCGCCTGTCAGGGACTGCCTGGCGCAGGAGATCATCGACAATGCGGTCAGTGCCTCCACGAGGGATCCCCGCTTCGATCCGATCAGGGCCGGGGAACTGAAATGGCTGGAGATCAGCGTCGATGTGCTGGGGGATCCGGAACCGGTCAGCTCACCTGATGAGCTGGATGTAAAGCGCTATGGCGTAATTGTTACTAAAGGCAGGAAGAGAGGACTTCTGCTGCCGGATCTCGACGGTGTGGATACGGTGGAAGAGCAGATTTCCATTGCCAAGAGCAAGGCAGGGATCGCTGACTGGGACAAGAAGGTCGAGCTGCAGCGGTTTGAAGTTGTAAGACACCACTGAGAAGATTGACGGAAGGATCGATGGGAGGCGAGACTATGGCAGTATGCGGAGTCTGTTTCAGACACTGTGACCTCGGTGAGGGCCGGATCGGCTTCTGCGGGGCGCGGATCTGTGCCGGAGGGACTGTTCGCGCGGCTAATTACGGGCGGATCACTTCCCTTGCTCTGGATCCCATCGAGAAGAAGCCGCTGCGGCGGTTCAGGCCGGGAAGCCTTATTCTGTCGGCCGGCAGTTACGGCTGCAATCTGCGCTGTCCTTTCTGCCAGAATCACGAGATCTCATGGTCGAAGGAAGCCATGCGGTACGCTGAACGGGCCGAACTGGCGACTCCGGAGCAGATCGCGGAGACAGCGCTGTATTACAGAAGAAAAGGGAATATCGGCGTCGCATTCACTTACAATGAGCCGCTGGTCGGATACGAATTTGTGAGAGATACCGCGAAACTGGTGCACGAAAAAGGCATGGTAAATGTTCTGGTAAGCAACGGTACGGCGGAGATCTCCGTTCTCGAGGAGATCCTCCCCTGTATCGACGCTATGAATATCGATCTTAAGGGGTTTACAGACAGGTATTACAGGGATGTACTCGGCGGAGACAGGGACATGGTCATGTGCTTTATCTCCCGCGCTGTACAGGCCTGCCATGTGGAACTCACCACACTGATCATTCCCGGCGAGAATGACTCCGAGGAAGAGATGCATGAGATGTGTGAGTGGATCGCTTCCCTTGACGGGATGGTGCCGGGGAAAGAGATCCCGCTCCATATTTCCAGATTCTTTCCTCGTTTTCACATGACTGACCGGGAGGCGACTTCTGTCAAGAAGATCTATCGGCTGGCGGAAATTGCGCGCGGGCATCTCAAATACGTATATACCGGAAACTGCTGACAGTATACAGACGCGAAAAAGCGCCGGCCTTTTCGGACCGGCGCTTTTGTATGTCTGTTTATTATTCTTCTTCCTCTTCCTCAACAGGAGCGTCCACTGAGTTCTTGCGCACGCTCTCGATGCCGTTCATGCAGCTGGCCATCTTCACATAGCCTTCACTGACGGCAATGATCTGTCCGTTGGCGGCTTTGAGGCGGAAACGGTATTCGCCCTTCTTGTCCGTATAGACCTCGAATTTCGGGCATTTCTGCCTGACATAGCCCTCTACGGTCTGATCCTCGAGCGCAGCGGCCGGCGCGTTTTTCATCACGCTGGCTGTGCCGTTCAGACAGGTCTTTTTGTGTTTGTAGACCTGAGAGGAAGCAATCACCTGTCCGTTTGTGGCCTTGAGGTCAAACTTAAGGCCGTTCTTTGTGTTTTTGATTACAAATTTTCCCATACAGCACCTCCTGCTATGAAAACGTTTTATCATTAAAAGTATATTGAAAAACGGATATTAATTCAATTATATATAAATAAATTGACCGTAAAAAAGATAATAATCTGATTATTGTGCTCCAAAGAGGCATTCTTATGGAATCTGCAGGAAAAGGAAACGGTATATATAATGCGGAAAAAAGGGTATAATAACAGTGTGCGGCAATACTGTCTGACTATGGAAAAAGGTACAGAAAATGAACGATGTGATACTGGCGGTTTCCTGGTTTTTGGCCAAAATATTGAATCCGGTGATCGTGATCCTTGCCATTGTTGAAGCGGTGCTCATGATCATGGCCTATAATAAGATGATCGTCCTCAAAAAGAGGATCGATGCCCTGAACGGCGAGACGCCCGGCAAACAGGTGCTCAGGAGCAAAAAGGCGGGAATTGTGGAAACTGAATATACGGTAAAGGTGAAGAAGGACTGGAAGGAATTCGATAAGTTCTGCGACGACTATCAGAACGACTCGATGCTGTTTTCCTCCGTGTCCCTGATCATTCAGATCTTTCCCCTGCTCGGAATACTGGGAACGGTCACCGGCCTTTTTGTGGCGATGAACGGCAACGCGGACTGGTCTAACGCGCAGAATCTCTTTGAGGGCGTCTCATTCGCGCTCTCCTCGACGGTTCTGGGCATCCTCTTTGCGGTCATCTTCAAGTCAGTAGATATATTGTTCTGTTCGAGATATCTTAATTACATAGATGACGGCGTCGAACGCTTCCGTGAGAGTTACAATGTCGCCAGGGAGATTCCGCTGGGAGGTGGAGATCAATGAGAAACAGAGGCCGGCGCAGCCGGGGCAGCGATGATATAAACCTTACTCCGCTGCTGGATGTTCTGTTCGTGATCCTCTTTATCGTAATGCTGGCCGGAACCCAGAC
>CACZJD010000121.1 GCA_902781325.1 uncultured Lachnospiraceae bacterium | reverse complement strand
GTTTGAGGAGCAGATCAATAATTCAAAAGAATACTATTACAGCGCGCTCCAGGAGTCCTCAAGAGGATGGCATACAAATGAAAACACCTACATCGACTTTATGAAGAATTTCCTGTCCACACTTTATAAGTGTTATAAGGAACTTGATAACAGGTTTTCTTCGGTGAACGGGAAAAAACTGAAAAAGACCGAAAGAATAGAACAAACAGTACTTAACAGCGTTTTGCCGATTTCCAAATCCGAGATCTGTGCATTTCTTCCTGATGTCAGTCCGACAACCGTTGAAGCGGTGTTGGGGAAAATGGTAAAGGAAGGTTCCGTAAAAAAACTGGGGTCGGCCAGGGCAACGAAGTATGTTAATGCAAAATATATCCGCTGATCGTTGTGGCGAAGAAGTAGGGGGATTAAAAATGAATGCCAGGAATATTTTGGCAAAGAAAAGAGAGTTCATGATTGTGCTGTCGGCAATCGCTCTGATTGCCTGCCCTCTGTACGGCTGCGGATCTTCGACGGGAGCACATGCTGGTATCACCCGGCTGGATGACGAAGGTTACCTGTATTACATGGACTACACAAAAGACTATTATGGCAAGGACGTAATGGATGCCATGCGGAAAGTGGGTTTTATTGACTCCGGGTGCTCGACCTTTTTTACCCATAATACTGACGGGGCGCCCATAACCTGCAGGAATTATGATTATCCGCACCGCGTTTCCAAGGAAGATCGTTCACTGACCGGATTAAACGTCGTCCTTCACTGTAAGCCGGAAGGCAAGTACGAATCGATCGCTGTGGCAGACGCAGTCTGGTGCGACGAAGAGAATCCTATGTTTCAGAAAGGCGGGCCTGATCTTGAAGGATTTGACATCAGTATGATGGACATTTTGCCTTATGAGTGTATGGACGGAATCAATGATCAGGGTCTTTGCGTATCTCTGTTGCGAGTTGATATTAAACCGGGCGACCAGCCCGCGAAACTGCCGGTCGCATCCAGCATGCTGCTTCGATATATGCTGGACGACTGCGCGAATGTAGAGGAAGCCGTCCAAAAAACGAAAACCTGCATTCTGGTTCCGGAAGACTGGCAGGACTGCCATCTGATGGTAACTGACGCTGCCGGCCGCAGTGTTGTGATCGAGAGCCGCAACAGTGAGATCAGTGTTATTCCTTCTGATGTCTGTACGAACTTCTATTTGGGCAGTGATGACATGGAAGATTATTATCGAAGCGGCAAACTCAGAGAACAAGCTGTCAAGATGACCGATGAAAGCATTACGCCGGAATATCATTACGGTTATGGGCACGGCTATCACCGCTTTGTGACGATCCTGGGGCAATTGGAGCGCTACAGGGATACTTCGAAAGAGGAGTACTATACTGTAATGCCGGAATCGGCGGCATTGGTAATTCTCCAGAGCGCTGTGCAGAATCCATACACGAATGCCTCCGGCATTTCCATGACACAGTACAGCGCCATTTACAACAACGAAAAGAAAACAGTAGAAGTTTGGCCGTTCCAGAACTACTCAAAATCTTTCGTATTTGATGTGACAGGAAATCGGGTTCCGGCCGGGAAATGACTCTACTCTCCGTAGGTAGTGTTTCCGGATGCGCAGACTTACAATCTGTACATGGAGGTGATGAGTATATGAACCAATATGTTACAGGAACAATCATAAGGGAACTGCGTGAGAAGAATAAAATGACTCAGCTTCAACTGGCGGAGAAGCTTGGGGTCAGCGACAAGACTATATCAAAGTGGGAGACGGCAAAGGGATATCCGGATATTACTCTGCTGGAGCCTATAGCGAAGGCATTCAGGATTTCGGTAACGGAACTGATCTCCGGAAATACGATCCGGAACGCGAATGTATCCGCAAATATGCTGCGGTCCAAGTTCTATGTCTGCCCGGTTTGCGGGAACGCGATCCACAGCATGGGAGAGGCGGCCATCCATTGCCACGGAATAATGCTCACTCCGCTCATAGCGGAGGCCACGGATGAGAGGCACATGATTTTCATTAATCGTGTAGAAGATGAGTATTATGTGCGGATCGATCACAGTATGACGAAGGAACACTATATTTCCTTTGTGGCAGCGGTATCTTCTGATGGAATACAGATGGTAAAGCTTTACCCGGAGGGAGCTTCTGAAGCGAGGTTTAAGATCAGGGGAGTTAAGAAAATCCTTTTCTACTGCAACCGCGACGGACTGTATTCGCTCGATGTCATAAAGGGCATTGATGATAAGGAAAGCGGATATGATGATTCGAAGGAGCGCAGGGAATTAGAGGAAGCGGCGAGAATGCTGTTTGGATAACTGAGAATAGCGGAACTTTGAGAGGTTCCTGTCACTTGGTGGCAGGAACTGTTTTTTGCCTTGTATGTAAAGGAAACTTGACAATCGCCTGCTGTGTTCGATATGATAATAATGTAAAGGAACCTTGTCAAAACAGACATGGAGGTAATGCGTTGGAAAATCGTGTAGAAAAGCTGCGCAAGGAGCGCGGCTTAAATCAGGAGGATTTTGCCAAGGCGATCCGCGTTTCCAGGCAGACAGTCAGCTCTATTGAAAACGGCAAGTATAATCCGTCGCTAGAGCTGGCGTTTGCGATAGCGGATTTCTTCGGCAGGACGATCGAAGAGATATTTATTTATAAAGGAGGTGCCGAAGATGGAAAAAAACTATCTGAATAGGGGAATCATATGCGTGCTTGTGGGGATCTGCTTTATTTTGGCAGCTGTTTTTACGGAGAGCGCACTTGATGGGCTGCTCTGGGGCTTAGCCGGCGGAGCTCTGGGGCCCGGCATTGGAATGATCATAATGCATTTTTACTGGTCGATGCCTCAAAATGCAGAGCGCTTTAAAGAAAAACAGGAGCAGAAGGAAATTGAAGTTCACGACGAGTTGAACGAAAAACTGCGCAACAAATCCGGCAGGATCGCTTACCTGATCGGATTATCTGTGATCTGTGCTTCTGTTGTGGTATTCGCCATTCTTGGGAAAATGGGAGTGATCACAGACTACAAGGTTATTGTATTGTATCTGTACGGGCTGATGGTTTTTCAGATTGCGGCAGGGGTAGTGGCGTATACATATCTGAGAAAGAAGTTTCTGTAAAGGACAGGAAATGCAGTATGATTAAGATATACGGAACAAAAATGAAGCCATGTCTCACAGATTATCTGATACTTGTAAATCCCTTTCACAAGATTCCCGAGGACTATTTTGACGGGCTCGAGCTGGTAGAGATGCGGGGATACGATGACGAGGTCTTCCGCGTCGAGAAAGAGGCGGCGCAGCAGTTCTGTAAATTGCAGAAGGCGGCGGCAGAGATCGGAATAGAGATCCTTCTGTCATCGGCTTATCGTAGTGTCGAGAAGCAGCGGGCGATCAAGGAAGAATTCACAGCAGAGTACGGGGAAGACTATGCGGAGCGCTTTGTCGCCGAGCCGGGATACAGCGAGCATCACACGGGACTTGCAGTGGATTTTGTGGCGGAAATCGGCGGCAGATGGCTGATCGACAGCAAAGAGATCATCGAACGGGCCGGGGAGCTGCAGCCGGTTTACGATATTTTGCCAAAATATGGTTTTATCCTGCGTTATCTGAAAGGAAAAGAGGAGATCACCGGATATCCTGCGGAACCCTGGCACATCCGTTATCTGGGGGATCCGGAGATCGCAACATATATTACAGCAAAGGGAATTACACTTGAAGAGTACAAAGACTATGAACACAGACACTCCAAAGAAAATTAAAGTCAGGGGCGCGCGCGTCCACAACCTGAAAAACATCGATGTCGACATCCCGCTTCACGGGATCGTCGGAATTGCCGGCGTGTCGGGATCGGGCAAATCCTCGCTGGCGCTGGGCGTCCTGTACGCGGAGGGCTCGAGGAGATATCTGGAATCCCTGTCGACCTATACCAGACGGCGTATGACTCAGGCGTCGAGAGCGGACGTTGACGAGGTCTTATATGTTCCCGCATCTCTTGCACTGCGGCAGAGGCCGGGGGTGGCGGGCATCCGGTCGACATTTGGCACAGGGACAGAACTGCTCAACAGTTTGCGCCTGATGTTTTCGCGCCTTGCGTCCCATCGCTGTCCGAACGGGCACTATGTGAAACCGGGATTTCAGGTGGCGCTGATGCAGGAAATCGTATGCCCTGAATGCGGGGAGTCTTTTTACGGACCGGGCGCGGAGGAGCTGGCGTTTAATTCTCAGGGCGCCTGCAAGTGCTGCGGGGGAACCGGAACGGTAAGGACAGTAGACCGGGACACACTGGTGCCGGACGAGAGCCTCACGATAGACGACGGGGCGGTTGCTCCCTGGAATTCCCTCATGTGGTCGCTGATGACTGATGTCTGCAGGGCCATGGGCGTGCGGACAGATATACCGTTCCGTGACCTGACCGATGAGGAGAAAGAAATCGTCTACGACGGACCTATGGTCAAAAAGCATATTTTCTACCGGCCCAAAAAAGCGGACACAGCGACTGCGGGCGAGATGGATTTTACCTATTACAGCGCGACGGCGACTGTTCTCAATGCGCTGAACAAAGTGAAGGATGAAAAGGGCATGAAGCGGGTGGAGAAATTCCTCAAGGAGGACGTCTGCCCGGAGTGCCGAGGCACGAGACTGTCCGAGGAGGCAAGAGCGCCGAAACTGATGGGGATCTCCCTCGATCAGGCCTGCGAGATGACCCTGAAGGATTCTGTTGAATGGGTGAAACTGGTTCCGGATTCTCTGCCGGAGGAGATGCGGCCGATGGCCCGCAATATCTGCGAGTCTTATCTGGAAGTCGCTGCCAGACTGATGGACCTTGGTCTCAGCTATCTGACGCTGGACAGAGCGGCGGCCACATTGTCCACCGGCGAGCGGCAGAGAATGCAGCTGGCCCGCGCGGTGCGCAACAGAACGACAGGGGTACTGTACGTTCTCGATGAGCCCTCGATCGGCCTGCACCCGGCAAACATTGTAGGACTGAGCGGGGTTATGCACGACCTTGTGAGAGACGGGAACACCGTCCTTTTGGTGGACCATGACACCCAGATCCTGAAAGAGGCGGACTGGCTCGTCGAGATGGGACCGGAAGCCGGTGCAAAGGGCGGCACGGTCATCGCCGAAGGTACTGTCGAGGAGATCGAAGAGAACAGCGCCTCCGTTATCGGCACTTATCTTTCCGGCAAACAGATACCCCAGGGCAAACAGGTACCCCAGAGGTCCGGTGCGCAGCAGGCACCCCAGAGGTGTAGTGGGGCGAACGGCGAAATCAGAATGGAAACTGACCAGATCCATACGGTGAAGCCTCTTTCTGTCCGCATCCCGAAGACCGCTCTTACGGTAATCACCGGTGTATCGGGATCCGGCAAGACCACTATGATCCTGGAGAGCCTCGTTCCTGCATTGGATGCTGTCTGTAATGGCAAAAAAGTGCCTGCCCACGTTCGCTCCATCGAGGCGGAAGGTATCCAGCACGTCAAACTGATCGACGCAGCGCCAATCGGGATAAACGTCCGGTCCACTGTGGCCACCTATGCGAACGTACATGATGAACTTCGCAAGATCTACGC
>CACZJD010000120.1 GCA_902781325.1 uncultured Lachnospiraceae bacterium | reverse complement strand
TGTCGGTACGATCCTCTTCCAGGGTATCGTCACGATGACACCTACCGTCATGAACAACATGATCCACATGGATATGTCGGAAGTTATCCGAATCATCGCCTCCATGGGCATGATCCTGTTCGCACTGACAAGAAAGACGGAGGGGTCCAAATGAAGAAGAGTAATAATACAAAAAATTCTACGGACATCCGTTTACTTGTCCAGAAGTTTTCCGTGCCGCTTATGTTCATCATCATCTGCGCGATCTGCATCCCGCTCTCGGGTCTGTCCGCAAATATGCTGATCAACGAGATAGTCACACGTATAGGAAGAAACGCGTTCCTGATCCTGAGCCTGCTCATCCCGATCATGGCAGGTATGGGACTGAACTTCGGTATGACACTTGGTGCCATGGCAGCAGAGATCGCGCTGATCTTCGTATCTGACTGGCAGATCGTCGGAATCCCCGGAATGGTTCTTGCGGCGATCGTATCTGTCCCGATTTCTGTACTGCTCGGTATCTTCTGCGGCAAGATCCTCAATGAGGCCAAGGGCCGTGAGATGATCACCAGCTATATCATGAGCTTCTTTGTAAACGGTATTTATCAGCTTGTTGTTCTGTATCTGATGGGCAGCATAATCCCGATCAAGCACGGCGCGATCAAGCTTCCCAGAGGCTACGGCATCCGCAATACGGTATCCCTTCTGAGCATGCGCCAGAAGCTGGACAACCTGCTCGCCATCAATGTGGCAGGAGTCAAGATCCCTGTGCTCACATTCATCATCATCGCCCTTCTGTGCCTGTTCATTGTCTGGTTTAGCAGGACCAAGCTCGGCCAGGATATGCGTGCAGTCGGCCAGGATATGGGTGTCGCACGAGATGCAGGTATCAACGTTGAGCGCACGAGGATCATCTCCATCGTTATGTCAACGGTCCTTGCAGGCTTCGGTATGATCATCTACCTGCAGAACATGGGCAATATCGCAACATACAGCGCGCACAGCCAGATCGGTATGTTCTGTATCGCGGCTCTTCTGGTCGGCGGCGCATCCGTTGACCGCGCTTCGATCGGAAACGTTTTCCTCGGTGTTATCCTTTTCCACACGATGTTCATTGTGGCACCTAAGGCAGGCGCGGCGATCACAGGCGACTCCATGATCGGCGAATATTTCCGCGTATTCGTATCCTACGCAGTTATCACCATTGCCCTTGTTATGTATGAGACTAACAAGCGCAGGGCTAAGAGCGCTGCAGGACAGCAGCTTCAGGCTGCACAGGATGCAGAAGAAGCAGCCGGAAAGGAGAAAGCATGAAAAACAAAAGACAGCTTTTATTCCGGATCGCGGCCGTCGTGATCATCCTGGCCGTCGCAGCAGTGATGTTTGTGATCGGACGCGGACACACGATCTATTTTGACAACAAAGAGACTTCTTACAACGGACAGACAGTGGAGGCCTTTTACAAGGTCACAGTCACTACCGGAGAAGAGAAGCCTTCCAAGCTCTCCAAGGGAGACAGGGGTATGGCCTCGATCATGGGACAGACCCTCTCCATGACGCTGGAGATCACGGACTCGGAGGGCGAACAGCCTCACGCGCACAAGGTCAGCATGAAAGTTCCTTACGGAATGGATGGTATCACTATTAACATTCCGGCTCTGATGGCAGGACTTCCTCAGGACGCGTATCTGAGCGAGTTCGTCATCGAAGTTCCCGATACGGGCGCGACAGATGAAGAGATCGTGACAGACGAGTTCGACATGGGCGCGGATATGTAATGAAAATCAAAAATCGGCTTCGCACTGAGTGCGGAGCCGATTTTTTGCATTTTATCAGATTACAGGAGACTGCAGTTACATTTGTTCCAGGATAAAACTTTTCACACCTTCGAGGGAACTCTCTTTCCAGGCACCTTCTTCGGCCTTCTCGGCGATGGGGCAGATAATGTGGAAATCAAGACCTTCTCCGATCACTCGGCCGCTGCGCCTGGGGTTCATAAGATTTTCTTCCCAGTCCGCCTCAGTGGCATTTTTGTATTTGTCCGGGTAGAGGAAGACCTGCTGGCGCTTGGTGGCGGCGATGAACATCTTGCAGGCGAGGGGAATGAGTTTATTATATTCGTCCTCCTGAATGTCCACGAAGATCCCGGGAAGTTCCGCGCTCACGATGTGCTCATTGCTGCGGTCGATCCTAAGGCCGTGGGCAGTGAAGGAATAACCGTCTTTCGTGAAGTGCAGCTGCAGGACAATGCCTTTGTCGGTGTTGAACTGTGCCCGCTGGTAAGGCGTGTCAAAGATGAAATTGCCCAGTGAGTAGAAGATCGCTTTATCTCCGACGAGCTCGTAGTTCATAGGCACATGCGGATGGTGGGAGACGACGATGTCGGCGCCCATATCAAGGTACGCAAGGTAGCGGTCCCTGGTGTAAGGGGAGGGAATCGCCGTGAATTCTTCTCCGCCGTGGGCGACAACGACGCACCAGCGGCACTTTTTCCTGATCTCTGTAATGACTTCCCGGATCGAATCCATGTCGCTCCAGCTTAGGCAGCCGGCTTTGTCGGGGCCTGCAGGTTTACAGCCTCGCTGATAGCCGACGCCGAAAAGGCCGATGCCTCCCGCTTCGTCGAGGATGACCGGCCGTTTCGCCCTTTCGAGGTCCATCTCTGCGCCGATCGTCCTGACGCCGCGCTTTTTGGCTTCTTCCAAGGTCATCTCAAGTCCGTCCGGTCCCACATCCATGATGTGATTATTGGCGAGGTTCCAGATATCGGCGTGGATCTTCTCAAGCACGACAGCGGCTCTCGGGTCGATCGTGTGCATCAGCCTCATTTCGGCGGCTTTGACTCTGACAGCATCTTCACCGGCCAGCGGGCCTTCCACGTTCGCGATGACGTGATCGGAAGATGTCAAAACATCGAGCAGCGCGGGATCGATGAGGTTTTCGTCCTCCCACTTATTCTGCATATAGTGGTCAAAACCGATGTCGCCGGTGAAGGCGAGGGTAGTGGCTTCTTTCATAGTGGTCCTTTCCTCCGGCCGGGCTTTTATGCGCCCGGATTCGCCCGGTCAGTCTTTGATCAGCTGCTGGAACACGTCGCCGCGCTCCTCGAAGTTCTTGAAATAGCCGTAGGAGGCTGCCGCGGGCGACAGGATGCAGGCTTTGCCGGGAGGGGTGATCTCTCTGGCAAGGCTGACAGCGCCCTGCAGATCTTCGGTGTAGCGGCAATATGGAAGATTGCTTACTTCTTTGTAGATGCGCTCACCGGATCTGTACATGAGGATATAGTTGTATTCGCCGTGTTCCCGGATAAAATTGATCAGGATATCGTAATCGATGTTTCTGTCCATTCCTCCGAGCAGGATCGTGCCGGCATTTGGAATACTGCGGATCGCGGCGATGGCAGCCTCCGGGATCGTGGAGATGGAATCATCGTAGTAGTCGACGCCGCCGTAATTGCCGGCGAACTGCATCCTGTGTTTGAGGCCGGTAAATTCGCTGAGAGCTTCGCGGACTTTATCGGGATCGCAGCCAAAGAGCTGTGTGCTGATGGCGTATACGAAGCGCGCGTTGAACTGATTGTGCTCGCCCTTGAGTTTCATGTCGAAGTGCATCGGATCGTCATAGGAGATCACGGTTTTGATCGCTTTGGTATCCAGCGGGGGCACATTGTTTCCGACGAAAAGATAGTCGCCGGGTTTCTGGTTCAATGTGATATTGGCCTTGGCGCGGAAATATCTGTCCATGGTCTTGTAGTAATCCAGATGCTCCTCATAGAGATTGAGGAAGACCGCGATATGCGGAGATATTCCCGCATGGGCGAGCTGATGGCAGGACATCTCGAAGACGATGATGGTGTCGTCTGTGATAGAGCCGTAGTAGTCCAGCGCGGGCAGGCCGATGTTGCCTACAAGAAGGGCCGGCCGGTCGGTACACTTAGAGAGGACCGTATAGAGCAAAGAAGAGGTCGTGCTCTTGCCCTTGGTTCCCGTGATGCCGATGACCTGTCCGGAAAACTCGCTCAGAAACAGATCGGTCATGGAAGTATATTTGTCGCTGAGGTCCCATGCGACGATACCGGGACTCTTGATGATGCAGTCATAGGCGTTTTCATCAATCTCCTCGCGTTTTCCCTGGAAAACCGTAAGCTCTGCGACGTCGCAGTATTTGTTAATGAATTTCTCGGTGGACTTGCCCTCGAGGCCGTAGCCCCAGAGAAGGATTCGTTTGCCTTTTAAGTTTTCTGTGATTTTCATATGAGGGATAGCCTCCAGGTTGTGGTTTGTTCAGGATCAGAACTGATCGGTGTAATAATCCCAATAAAAAATTATACCATGGATAGCATAGAAGTGCCAATTGAGTGGAGACGGACGATATTTTGACCGACATCGGCCGTCGGTATGATATTATTACTGTATTGAAGTATTACCGATAATCAGTCAGAAAAAGTATTAAGGGTTAACATGGAAGATTTGATCGCTTTGGTTGATATAAATGACCGGATAACAGGATATGAAACAAAAGGGGAAGTCCACCGCAGAGGACTTTTACACAGGGCTTTCTCCGTATTTATCGTGCGGAACGGCAAGATGCTGATCCAGAGGAGAAATCCCGATAAGTATCATTCCGGAGGCCTCTGGAGCAATACCTGCTGTTCTCACCAGAGAAAAGGGGAAGAACTGCAGGAGTCGGTGCATCGCCGGATGATCGAAGAGATGGGGATCGACTGCGAACTCACGGAACTGTTCAGCTTTGTCTACCGGACCCAGTTCCGCACGGACCTGACCGAGTACGAGTACGACCATGTCTTTGCGGGATCCTATGAAGGCGAAGTGAGCGTAAACCCGGAGGAGGCCTCGGAGATCAGGTGGATACCGCTTGAAGAGCTCGGAGAAGCGCTGGAGAAGACGCCGGAGAAGTTCTCGAGCTGGTTTATCATCAGCGCGCCGGAGGTAATGAAGAAACTGCGCGGCAAAGAGGCAGCAAGGAACAGCACGCTGGAATACTACAACCGAAACGCGGGCAGTTTTACCTCGACCACAGTCGATGTGGAGTTCACGGATATTCAGGACTGGTTTCTGAGGTACTTGGAGCCCGGTGCGCTGATCCTGGATTTCGGCTGCGGATCGGGCAGGGACAGCAGGTATTTTTTGTCAAAGGGATTCAGGGTTGAAGCCTGCGACGGTTCGGAAGAGATGGTGCGCGCCGCTTCAAAGACAGCTGGGATCCCGGTGCGGAAAATGCTCTTTGAGGAGCTCGACGAGGAGGAGAGGTATGACGGGATCTTCGCCTGCGCCTCGATCCTGCATGTGCCGTTTGAAGAGCTGCCCGATATTCTGGCCAAGATGGAACGGGCCCTGAAGAATGACGGCACTATATATGTTTCTTTCAAGTACGGAACATTTGAGGGGGAGAGAAACGGGCGCTATTTCACAGATATGACTTTGGAGAGGCTGCAGGAATGCCTTGGTGCTGCTGCCGGAAAATACGGCGGGAAGGGACTGCGCGTCGTTGAGAGCAGGGTGACGGGCGATGCCAGACCCGGACGGGAGTGAACTACCCACCGCCTACGCATACGCTAAGAGGCGGGGGCTTCGTGCCGCTTACGCGGACACAGGGCAGACACTTGCCCGCTGTCCCGTTTCACCGGGATTACTTTTGTGATTCCTCTGACCCGCACTCAGGATATCTTTATGAGTCATGGCTTTCACTGTGCCATACAGGTACCCGCAGTCCATCCCCTCCGGATAGATACTCTCGTTATACTTTCTGCCGGTATTGACGGCACCATTTATATCGGCGTTCATCACCCTTCCGTCATCCTGCCGGTACAGGCCGCGCCCTATCCTCCTGCCGGAGAAGGTTATGCCTTCTGTGTCACCCTTCCCGTATGTCGGGATCCCGTCCCGGCTCCCGAAGCAGGCTTTGGAGGTGTAGCTCTCTTCCTGCAGGATGACCCTGATCCCGTAACGCGCGCATACTGTCTGAAGGACTCTGCGGAACCTGGCGAACGGCACCTGTACAAAAGACTGGTTGTTTCTCCGCCCTATGTCGATCCCCTGCTTCTGCCCCCTGTTATACCCGATGATGAGATAGGAAAGGCCCCTTTTCTTCATAAGGCGGCAGATATAATGGGCATACTTGTAGAAAGTATCACGCAGGAAAGCGTCACGCTTCCTGCTGATCCTCTGCATCTGTTTTGTGACAGACGGATGATATGTCTTCGGGTCATGTCCCTTCATCTGCTCGGACCTCAGGAAGGCCATCCTCTTATTGAACCACTGGTTCTCAGCTTTAATCGCTCCGCCCTTGATGACAATGGGCTCATTCCCCTTGTTATCTGCGATGGCTGCGAAGTTGTTAAGGCCGGGATCCAGCATCATCACACCGGCAGGTGTCCCGTCGGCGGCAATGATATCCCTTTCATCAGGAAGGAATTCTTCTTCCTTCAGGCCGTCATCCGTGACGATCTGAACCTGGTAGTTCCCGAAGTAAGGGACAATGCGCACCTCGATCAGTTT
>CACZJD010000119.1 GCA_902781325.1 uncultured Lachnospiraceae bacterium | reverse complement strand
GCGGAAGACACCAAGAGTGGTGCTGGGCAGTATTTTACTCCGCGTGCCCTGATCCGGGCGATGGTGCGCTGCATGCGTCCGGAGCCAGGAAAGACCATCGCAGATCCTTGCTGCGGCAGCGGCGGTTTTTTCCTTGCGGCACAGGATTTCATCGCCAACGAAAACCGGGATACGCTTGATCGTGATCAGAAGGAGTTTCTGAAAAACAAGACCTTCTATGGAACAGAGCTGGTGCCCACCACCTTTAAGCTCTGCCTGATGAATCTTTATCTGCACAATATTGGTGATATCTACGGGGATGTGCCGGTCCAGCAGGCTGATGCCCTGCTGACTGACCCGGGATACCGCGTGGACTATGTGCTCACAAATCCTCCATTTGGCAAAAAATCCTCCATCACATTTACGAACGAAGAAGGGGAAACAGAGGACGAGGATCTTGTTTACAATCGCTCGGAGTTCTGGACGACCAGCTCCAACAAGCAGCTGAACTTTGTTCAGCACATTTACACGATCCTGAATTCTACCGGAAAGGCTGCCGTGGTTGTACCGGATAACGTGCTCTTCGAAGGAGGAGCTGGTGAAACCGTGAGGGAGCAGCTTTTGCAGAATACGGATCTTCATACAATCATTCGTCTGCCCACTGGTATCTTTTATAAACAGGGCGTGAAGGCGAATGTGATCTTCTTTGACAAGCGTCCCGCCAGCCCGGAACGCCAGACAAGGGAGGTATGGATCTATGATTTCCGGACAAATATCCACTTCACGCTGAAGCAGAATCCTATGAAGGAGAGCGACCTTGATGATTTTGTCGCCCGCTTCAATCCGGAGAACAGGCACCAGCGAAAGGAAACCTGGTCGGAAGAGAATCCCGATGGCAGATGGAGAAGGTTCACTGTTGATGAGATCTGGGAGCGGGACAAGAAGAGTCTGGATATTTTCTGGGTGAAAGATAAGAGCCTTGCGGATCTCGACAACCTTCCGGAGCCAGATGTGCTGGCGGAGGATATCATTGAAAACCTGCAGAGTGCGTTGGAGGGGTTCCAGGCACTGCAGGCAAAGTTGAGTAAGAAAGGGCAATAAAGGAAGTATCAGCACGCCTCCCACTCATCTTGCTTAAACAATGCTTCATCTGAAGCGGTGATCTCGGCCACGTCGGCCAGCGGGATTGCCGCTTCATCTATTTTGACAACACCCATCTCATCCAGGTCGACCTTCCAGCAGATCCCGGTTACCGTCACATACTGTCCCAGCATCTGCCATGCGAAACGGTTGTGATCGGTACAGGGCTTATAGTAGCGGACGCTGACCTTTACACGGTTGGCCCGGGCCAGTTTGCTGTTATAGGTGAGAGCCCGGAGGATCTGAAGGCGACGATTTAGCTCGATGCGATCAGCTTCTTCGAGCTCGACCCGCTCCACATATTCCACATTCTTGCTGTCGATACTGTCGGAGTAGCCGTCGAGCGCATCGAAGGGGGCAAAGATCTTAGCCCGCTTCCGGCGGTCCATCTGTGGATGCTTTCGGGAAAAATTATCGAAACGTGTGTGCTGCGGACGTCCGGCGAGGAAGGCTGCCGTGTATTTAAATCCGATGGGGAGAGTGGTTGTCATGATGTCCTGCCTTTCTATCGGCAGGACTGGCCGTCAGGCTTTGTGCCCGCCGATCTGGAGATTGCGCTCTCGTGCGGTGCCGCCGTTCATGTAGTTGAAACCGCGCAGCAGCGCATTTGATCCGTATTTTTGGCGTACTTCAAGAAGGGCACGCTGCATCCTGCGTTCCTTATCGAGTGCGTCATAGTCTGTGAACAAATCTAATTGGTACATACCATCATCTTTTCTGGTGTCCTGTGCGGCGATGCCAAGTCTACGGATGAGGAGCCGCCGGTCGACTTTCTTGGTAAAGGCATCGAGCAGCAGGGACATGATTTCCTGATTGCTGTTGGTCCGGTTCCGGAGTTTGAAGCTGCCTCCGACGTGACAGGGGTGAAGCCTGCCGTAGAAGTCGATCGAGACCGGACCGTCGTAGAGTGGACATTCCTCGAGGCTTTTCGGATCAAAGCTGACCCAGAAGGAAAGCCCGCCTGCCGTCAGATTCTGAGAAAGAAGATCTGTGGCAAGCAGATCCACCATCTCGGTAAAGACCAGCTTAGCTTCGTCGTATGCGTAGGGCCTTGAGAGGACCTGGCCCTTGGAGAGGGAGTGGCTCTTGTTTTTATAGCTTTTGATGTCGCTCATAAGGCAGGGCTCGATGCCCCACACATGGTCGAGCAGGATCTCTGCGTCGATCCCGAACATCTTATAGAACTGTCCTTCATCATAGATGGCAGCGGTGGCGACATCTCCGAGCGTAAACAATGACCTGTTCTCAAGCTTCCGGGCGGTACCAGGGCCAATCATCCAGAAATCCGTCAGGGGCCTGTGATCCCAGAGGAGAATCTTATACCTGTCTTCATCCAGTTCTGCAATCCGGACACCGTCCTTATCCGGCGGAGCTTTCTTCGCCACGATATCCATACCGACTTTTGCGAGATACAGATTGGTACCGATGCCGGCAGTCGCGGTGATACCTGTTTCCTTTAAGACGTCCCGGATCATGGTGATCGCCATCTGGTGCGCCGGAGAGACGCCTGCCGCGCTGGCTTCTTTTTCGTAGAAGTGCAGGTATCCAGTCACGTCAATAAAGCACTCATCGATAGAGTAAACATGGATGTCTTCGGCAGCGACATACTTCCGATAAATCTCATAAATCTTGGACGAGATCCGGATATATTCTGCCATCCGGGGGACAGCGATCTCGTACAGAATACGAGTATGGTGCCGCCGCTCGTATTCTTTGATCTTCTGTTTGGCTTCAAAGAGCCGGGGCCGTCCCGGGACGCCGATGGCCTTCAGGGCCGGGGAGACAGCCAGTACGATGGTCTTGTCCGTTCGACTGTTATCCGCGACCAGCAGGTTTGCCTTCAGCGGATCGTATCCTCTCGCTACGCATTCCACCGAGGCGTAATAAGATTTTAAATCGATGCAAATATACGTCCTGTCCATATAGCCTCGCAAACATACGTCCTCTCGTTAGGAAGGGAGGCTGACAGGCATTAGATAGCGTCAGCCCGATCCTCTATGGTTCCCATGAATGCAGCTCGCGGCACGAAGGGGACATCGAAATGATGTCCGTTTTTGTTCATCGTCAGGAGCTTGACCATCAGCATGTTGACGTTGACGTTCAGCAAGGATGCGATCCGGACAACGTCATATCCCTCTTTCAAGAGACCCAGCAGTTCTTCATCATCGATCAGGATGTTTGCAGCAAATTGATTTGCTTCTAACTCCCGCACGTCGGTAATATCAAAGATTTCCATTTCTACGAGATAATCCCGTTTTGTGAGTCCCTCCTTATGAAGCAGGAGATGGCCGAGTTCGTGGGCGCAGGTCATCCGCTGCATCTGTGGGCTCATATTCGAATTGATGAAGATGAAATAATTGTTGAGGTAGATCTTACAGAATCCCTTCTGCTTCTTTGTGTTAATGAACTTAACATAGTACCCAAGGAGCCTGGCCAGCTGAAACGGATCTCTGGTATTGTGGCGCTCAATCAGGCGTGCGGGTATACGAAAAATTCTCTCGTCCATTCATGATCCCCTATCTGTCACTGGTCAGAGGAATCCTCTTTCCGGTAACGCTTATTGACATACTTGCGGTTGTTTTTCTTAGCCTCCCAGTATGCCTCCTGCATGGCACGCATGATTTCGTCCATGTCTTCCTCTTCTATTTCGCCTCCGGCGGCGAGAACTTTAAAGTCTGCAACCAGATCCCATGCCTGTCGTGCGCCGCGGCCACCGTACTGTTCGTTGGCACGCAGAACAAAGTCTGCGTTCTCGTCCATCAGAACTTTCTCATCGACTCCGAGAGCTTCTGACAGCTTGGTGTAGGTATCACGGCTCTTTGGCATCCGAGCGCCGGATTCATAGTTCTGAATTGTCCGCAGGGAAATGCCGGTTGCCTTGGCCAGATCATTCTGCGACATCTGTTTTGCTGCCCTCGCGTTTTTAATCTTTTCGCTCAGGTTCATTTTGTACGTCCTTTCTAAGGTAGCGAATTGTTTGTACGTTCTGAGTTTCGTAAAAGCCGCAACTTTCGTATTGACAGAGAAGAGAGAGGTCTGTATACTAACTTGCGTAAGATACGCAACTCATAGGACGATCATACAGCCAGATACGCAAGATGTCAATAGGAAGAATGAAAAAACATTCGTGTTTTTCTCCCGAATGTTCGCAGGAGACGAAAGTTCAGGAGAAAGCAGATGGCATACTGCCTGTTCTGGTGATTCCAGTATAACAAAAGAGGTGTACAAAAATACGGACAGTGAGAATAGCGACTTAAAATCACTACTTGCAATATTCGACAACATGGATCAGAGATATGGGGCAGATTTGTTTATTCGGACAAGCATGTTGTTCTAAAAAGCAAATAAGAATGTGCAGTTGTTTATATTGACAAATAGATGAAATGCAGTATAATAATATCACAATCACATGAGCATGTTTGGAGGATAAGCAAATGATGAATACAGAACTTGCTCAGCGCCTCAAGGAGATACAAGATTCTCAGCAGGAATTGCAAGAGCAATCAATGGAAGTCAGACGCTTAATGGAGAAGCAAAAAATTCTCGAAGAGCTTTTAGATCATCGGAAGCACATAGAGCATGAGATTTGTGCACTAGAAGAGGTTGCCAACAAAGCGGAAGGTGAAATACAGAAAAAAACGATCGAACTGGAAGTTGCGCGGTGGCGAGATCAGCTTAATCAGGTGATTGCTCATCAGAATGAACTCGAAAAAGAGCTGCTGGCTATGACTTTCATCATTCAGAAGAATAAGAAGTTCGATAAGAGTATACTGTTCCGTAATATTCGAGAGCTCCTTAAGAATAGCGATGTTAAACTCGGGCAAATAGAACGGGAAGCAGGGTGTCAGGCGGGCTACATGTCACGGCTCGAAAAGGCAGGTAATACCAGTGATCCCAGTGTAGAGTTTGTGGTCACCGCCGCGAAACTGCTGAATGTATCTGTGGACCTGCTCATCAATGCGGATGTGGGTACGATTACTCCGACAGAAGAATATATGTTGGAATTTCTGAATACTATGATTGAGGACACCCGCACTGATTCGCTAACCTGGAAACGAGAGACACAAACGCAGCTGGAGCACGTGGAACCAAACTTTGACAGTGCAGGCACAACATCTCATCCGTTGTTTCTTTATCAAAGACTCTGGGCGACTGAAGAGGAGTACGAAGATGACATATTCTATAACTCCCATTTTTACCCAAGGGAAACGGTGCGAATTGTCGCCAACTGCTATAATGCGGAGCTTGGTGGCACTGGTGCAAAAATCTACATCATGGTCTGCAAGAAGGGAATAGCAAGAGAGCAGATTGATTTACCGGTGTATTATGAACTGTATCTTATCAAAAATGAAATTGAACCGATCTGCTGCACATTACAGACATGCGGTGCGGTAACAGAAACAGTAGAAGCACTTTATAAAGAAATAGAAGTCGCATCAACACATGTACATCTTGGCGCGAATGCGAGATCCATCATCGGAGAATACTTTGAGGAGCGGAAATTGCCATTCTAATGATAGAGGGGGAAATTAGCGGATGGAGAAAGGTAAACGTCCGAA
>CACZJD010000118.1 GCA_902781325.1 uncultured Lachnospiraceae bacterium | reverse complement strand
TGACATCAAATGCTTCTCAGCGGGAGGTTTGTTCAGATTGCCTGCAAACCTCCCGGTCAGCCCGCAATCTCCGTTTTGTTGTACTTTTTCAAACAGTACGCTCCTTAAAAATATATTTAATCAAGCCTTTCCGGCTCAATTATCCAAATACAAGCGTGTCAAAATATCGTCAAAACCAGTTCAATCTCGGCTTCGTCCTGATGTAGTCGAGCACCCGGTCCAAAGCAGCGCTGCCATAGCTGCGCCCCTGGGAAAACGACCTCTGGGGAAAACGACCTCTGGGGTCGTTTGTGGACATCTGTGAAATAATCCCCATCTGGGGACAAACTACCCCAGAGGTCGTTCTCTCCCCTTATAGTTCCATCCTCATATAAACCACTTCCTGATACCCCGTAAACCGGGATTTGAATCCCTTCGGGTTCCGTCCGTATTCAACAAACCCGGCCTTACGGTACATCGCGATCGCCGGCTCATTTTCCGCGACAACGCTCAGTTCGATCTGCTCATAGCCCGCTGCCCTGGCACATTCGATGCACGCATTCATAAGCGCCGTTCCTATGCCGAGGTTCCAGTACTGCCGGTCCACACTGATGCCAAAATCCGCCCGGTGCCGTATTTTCTCCCTTCCGCCGACGGCGTCAAAACCGGCCAGTCCTGCAACTACACCGTCAACTTCCGCAAGGATCTCGATTCCATTATCGCTGTCCGTTTTCTCCTGCAGGAACCGCCCTTCCTGCTCGGCAGTCATGGTGCTCTCATCCGGGTAAGAAAGCAGATAATCAGTCTGCTCGTGAGTCAGAATAAAATTGGCGAGCACAGCCTCTCCGTCTCTCTCTTCGCCGTTTCTCAGTGTGCATTCTCTGCCGTCTTTGAGTGTTATTGTTTTGAGATACCTCATCTATTTCCTCCATATTCCAAGCGTTTTGATCACCAACAGGGCAAAATATATAATCCCCGCATAAGGCTGCCTGGCTGCAATGAAAACAGCCACCCCCACAATGGACAGCACCATCCCTGTGATCAGTCGATGCCTGTCCCAAACCGGATGATCGAATTTCAAGATGATCAGTCCGCACAGGCCGTTCAGCGCTGTGGCCGCAATCGTTATCAGAAACACATTCTTTACCCAGAACTGAACGCCGGTCAGCCCAAACAAGGACACAGCCTCCGCGGAATCCGCACCGTTTCCAAACACAGGCACAAACAGCAGAATTGCTGTAAAGAGATCCAACGCACCACTTATGAACGAAACGGTTCTGCCGGCATATTCCTGCTTTTCCTCTTCCGCCGCGGAAATGATCTCTTGCGGGCAGATAAGCTCATCGATCGAGACCGAAAAGTAACGCGAAATCTCTTTCAACGAATCGATGCTCGGATATCCCCGGCCGGATTCCCATTTGGAAATGGCCGTCCTCGAAACGAACAGATCCTGCGCAAGCTCCTCTTGCGTCAATTTTTTGCCTTTTCTTAATTCCTGAAGTTTTTCATTGAACTCCATATTATTCTCCATGCAGGTCAGCCAGTTGGGCAAAAAATTGATAGGGCCGGAAGAGCCCGAAGCTCAGCAGAACAGCCCCGATAATATCCGTTGCCCAGTGGACACCTGCTATCAGTCTCCCGCTCACCATAAACATCGAAAATGCGATCACAAACACAGTGGTCGCCTTCCGGACAAACGGTTTCTCGATCCTCCGGTCAATCTGGAACTTCAAGGTCGGCATCACGCTCAGGACCAAAAGCGTTGTCGACGAGGGGTAAGAAGCCTCCAAAACGCCGTTTATAAGGATCGGCCTGTAATTGATGGGCACCATTTCAAAGAACAGATAACAAAGTATTACCAGAATATAGTAAATACCCAGAAGTATAATATCCCGATCGACCCGGAAAAGACTTCTGCGTTTGACCAGCTGGACCGCTCCAAGTGCCGCAAAACACAGGCAAACGACGATCGGGACAAGCCCGAGCCAATCCGTGATCGTGTACAGGAGCAAGTGGACTCCGGTAAGACTGTGGAACCACAGATTGAAGGTCGCAAAGCCAACGGATGTTCCGTTCGGGCCGACTGCCTGCACGTCAACTCGCGTGATCAGGAACGTCCACAGCAGGAAAGCAGATAAAAGACTGCTTCCTGTCCATAGACACCTTTTTGTGTTTCGATTCATTTTCATGTTTTATTCCGCCTTTCCAAATGAACTTCCTGTACTTTTTTGTTCATCTGACTTCATCTGACGGAATAAATGGTACTGAAGAGCACTCAGCTCCACAAGAAACGGGCTTTCACATCCGTGACACGAAACGTGTCATCGGCAGCAAACGACCTCTGGGCAGCAAACGACCTCTGGGGTAATTTTTCCACACCTGGGGACAAACTACCCCAGAGGTTGCTTAATCCACCCCAGAGGTTGCTTAATCCATTAGCTTAATCCCATTACGCGTGATTCCCGGTTTTCACACACCAATCTGCAATTTCAGCGATGAGTTTCAGGGGAAGCTCATCTGAGTAAGGAATTCGAATCGATCCCTTGCTGTATTTGAGCCCAGCCTGATCAAGCTTTCCGGCAAAGAACTCAACTGCTTCCGGCCCGGGATACAGACCGATGTGCTTTTTCTGTGCCGCAAAATGGATAATATTTTGGCCTTTCCAATATGTCGGCATCGACCATGATATCTTCTCCGTTGCGTCGGGCAGGCTGCTTAGGAGCACTTGCCGCACACTTTGAAGCTGGCCACGGATATCTTCGTCCTGTGAGGCGATGTAATCCTCGACCGTCTCCGGGGCTTTCCCGCAATAATGGCCTTGATTCTCTTTTTTAAATGAGCGTCCGCATTTTGGACATTTCCACATATATACCTCCACATCAGATTATACAGTCGTGCTCCAGTCGACCTCTGGAGTAGTTTGTTCCTTATGGCTGAAATTCCCGTATCTTTAATATACCATTTTAAGTGACCTCTGGGGTAGTATGTCCACACCTGTGGACAAACTACCCCAGAGGTCGATTTCAAGCTATAATAAAAATACCGGCAGGTATGTGCTCCGGTGCGTAGGTATGAATTCAGATATGGGAGATGAGGTGATGGATCGGCAGAAGGTTTTTGACTACATCAAAAAGAAATACAAAGTACAGCCTGAGTATCCCTGGCGCACTTCCCCGGACAGCGCCGTTTTCCGGCACGCGGACAATAATAAGTGGTTTGCCTTGGTGATGGATGTACAGGGGAACAAGGTCGGGCTCCATAGCGCGGATTTTGTAGCTGTGATCAATCTCAAGATCGATGATGTGATCTTTCGGGATATTGTCATCCGGGAAGCCGGGATCATGCCTGCCTACCACATGAACAAAATGCACTGGATCTCTGTTTTGCTGGACGGTACAGTGCCGGAGAACAGGGTCTTTGACCTGATCGACATGAGCTTTTTGGCGACGGCGTCAGCAAAGAAGAAAGAGAAGATCCGGCCTCCGAAGGAATGGATCATTCCGGCGAACCCGAAGTATTATGATATCATACATGCCTTTGATGACACGGATCTCATAGACTGGAAGCAGGGCGCCGGGATCAAAAAAGGGGATACCGTCTATTTGTATGTGGCAGCGCCGGTCTCGGCTGTAATGTACAAATGCAAGGTATTGGAAACCGACATACCTTATAACCACGCCGACAAATATCTCACTATCAAAGCATTGATGAAGATCAAGCTTCAGAAGCGCTATGCGCCGGACAGATTTACTTTTGACGTCCTTAAGGCGGAGTATGGGATCTACGCTGTTCGCGGACCGCGCGGCATTCCGAATTCCCTGAGCGCGGCGCTGAAGAAAGACAAAGGATTGCACAATTCCGAGCACGAGGATCTGTAACGATGAAAATCATGGTCAGTGCCTGCCTTGCAGGTGAGAATTGCAAATATAACGGCGGAACCAACCGCAGCGAAAAGGTCCTGCAACTGATGACCGCAAACGAAGTGCTCACAGTCTGTCCGGAGCAACTGGGCGGTCTGCCTACGCCGCGCATTCCATCAGAGGTCAGGGACGGCGTGGTCACCGCCAAAGACGGCCGGATCGTGGATGCGCAGTTCCGCGCCGGCGCCGCAAAGTGTCTGGAAATTGCCAAAAGAGAGCAGCCGGACCTGATCGTGCTGCAATCGAGGAGTCCCAGCTGCGGAGTGAAGCAGCGATACGACGGCACATTTACAGGAACCCTGGTGAATGAAGCCGGTGTGACCGCGCAGCTTCTCATGGAAAACGGTTTCCGCTGTATCGATGTGGAGGATTTGATCGAAGTCCACGATGACGTAATAATACGAAAATTGTGTACTGAAGAAGCCGGTTTACTGAAAGATTTCCTGTACGAGGCAATCTTCATTCCGGAGGGCGTGGAACCGCCGCCCAGGGATATCGTGGAGCAGCCGGAACTGAGGATCTATTATGAATATTTTGGCAGATGTGAAGCGGACCTTTGTCTGCTTGCTGAGGCAGATGGCCATGTGGTAGGCGCCGTATGGACGAGGATCATGGACGACTACGGCCATGTGGATGATGAGACGCCGTCTTTTGCCATATCCCTGATTCCGGAATACCGGGGTAAAGGGATCGGAACCCGGCTGATGCGGAATATGCTCTGCCTGTTGAAGGAGCGTGGCTTCAAACAGGCCTCTCTCGCCGTGCAGAAAGCGAATTATGCGGTTCGGATGTATGAAAATGTCGGCTTTGAGACCGTAGATGAGAACGATGAGGAATACATAATGCTGCGCAAGTTGTGAAGTGGTAATGGCCGTCTCTCAGCTCAGAAAAACAGCCGCCTTTGCTGCCGGGAATTTGATCGGCAGAAAAGGCGGCTTTTAATTGCATTAATAAAGTCGACTGCTCTTGAGAATTATTCAGTTGTCTTAGAAAACAATCCCTGTTCAGCATTCTTGGAATCCTGCCAGCGAAGCTTGTCGCCTTCCTTCATGAAAGCGCCGCTCGTCTTCTCTTCTCCGGAAATGGTCTCGTTTCCTTTGTCGTCAACAGTGTGGATCGAGTAATTGCCGTCGTCGTAGGAAAGCATGCCCGCCTCGGGGTCGTAATTGCCGTGGATCGTCCAGATCGCTGTCTCTGTGGCGCTTCCGCCCCAGTGAACTGTGATATCGTAGCTGCCATCCTCATTTTTTACGACATCCATGGAAGCCCTTTTGCTGACCTCATCGTCCCATGAACCGGACAGATCCATATCGCCTATGAAATCCTCCAGGAGGTTTTCGGGTTCTGCCGCCTCGGCCGCTTCCTTGACCGTCTCCTCGGCCGCTTGCTGAGCGGCTTCCGCTTCCTGAACAACTTCCTGCGGTGAAGCCGGAGCTTCTTCCTTGCCTTTTCCGCAAGCGGTCATGGCGTATACGCTGATGATAAGAGTGGTCAGTATAAATAATTTCTTTTTCATTCGTTTTTTCCTCTGCAATTTGTGCTGTGTTAACAGTTGCTGTAAGTAAATATACGTTTCGGACAGCTCAATTCCATTCGTATCTGAATTATAGTATCTTCATTAATTCCATCTGTCAAATGAACGATCGACCTCTGGAGTCTGTGGACAAACTACCCCAGAGGTCGCCCAATGCCCCAATATGTGGTAAAATGACAACCAGAAAATTCTCCGAAGAAGGAAATTCTCCAGAAAGGATCAGGAATAGGAAAATGGATAATTTTAAAGGCAAAAACGCTATCCCGCAGGAAGAGTTCTCTTTCGCCCAGAGCGTGATCTCGAAGCTCGGCGATTATTTCTCCAACAGGGTCGTGGGACAGGAAGAGCTCAAGAAGTCGCTGATCACGGCTGTAGTGGCGGACGGGCATATTTTGATCGAGTCGGTGCCCGGCCTCGCCAAGACCACCGCGGCGAAGGCGATCTCCGACGCCGTCAGCGGCAAGTTTTCGAGGATCCAGTGCACGCCGGACCTGCTGCCCAGCGACATCATCGGCACGCAGATCTACCATCAGGAGACCGGGAAGTTTGAGACGATCTTCGGCCCTGTTTTCGCCAATTTCGTGCTGCTCGACGAGGTGAACAGATCCAGCGCCAAGACCCAGAGCGCCATGCTCGAAGCGATGCAGGAGCGCCAGGTCACCATCGGCGGGATCACTTACAAGATGCCGCAGGACATCTTCATTGTCATCGCGACCCAGAACCCCATCGAGCAGGAAGGCACCTACCCTCTCTCCGAGGCCCAGACCGACCGTTTCATGATCAAGGAGAAGATCACCTACCCGTCCGCGGACCAGGAGATCATCATCATGAACAAGATCGAGAACGGCAC
>CACZJD010000117.1 GCA_902781325.1 uncultured Lachnospiraceae bacterium | reverse complement strand
AAGAGTGTGCGGGGACGAATGAGCGCAGCGGTCTTTCCGAAAAGGACGCGGAGTCGGACAATGAACGTGCGTCCTGCCTTATGCCGGAGGACCTTATCGAACTGGAATAATGCCAAAAAGGCCAGGAAACCCGCTTAAACAGTGGGTTTCCTGGCCTTTTCATTTTGCCCTTTGGACGCATTTTGAACGCATGACTCGAATTTACTATACACTTATATAATTGAAAAAATAGAATTTGAAAAATATATAAGTGTATATCATACTTGGCGAGGTATGCTTTAGGCGGGGTGGCTGCATTCTGGAGCAAAAAACATTAACATTCCACCTTGTGAAGCGTCTCAATAGTTGTTGGTTTCCTTCCCTTGTTACCACTCTTCCATCTCAATTCCGCTTCCGAAGGTCATCTCCAGAAGCTCATCGGCGATGTTCGGGCTCTGCACCCGCATGATGTTGTCTTCTATGTCTTCTTTGGCCAGGAGATTGACGCTGCCGTACCAGACGATTTCGCGGTCGATGACGGCGAAGTGCTCGCAGGTCTCCTCCACAAGCTCCATGTGAAAGCCCGCACCGCGCAGGCGGTCCATGAGGTACATGCGGGCCTCGCTGCTGCCCATCATGTACTGGTCGGGCTCCCAAGTGACGATGGTGACTTTGACACCAGCTTCCTGGCGGGGCTTCATCTCTTCGATGAGACGGTTGACTTTGGTGCTTGTGAGGCGCGGGCTGGAAATGACCACGTCTTTCTTGGCTTCTTTTAAGTCCTCCCAGAAGACAGGAGAATAATTCTCGATATCGAAAATGGCATTTGCCGTCTGCTTCTGCGGTGTAAGGCCAGCGCAAATGCTGTACCCGATCTGCTTGTAGGCCTTAAGGCGCTTTCCGTACATGCGGTCAAACATGGGGATGTGGCTGTCGACATAGTCGTAAACAATGACATTTTTCTTGCCTGGGAAATCGCGATTGAGGCGGCCGGCGTACTGCTCGACCACATTTCTTCCGGAGACCGGCGTCGCCATGATGAGGGTATCGAGCCGCGGAAAATCAAAACCCTCGCCGATAAGCTGGCCCGTCGCTACAAGAACGAGCAGCTCTTTGGCATCTGCATTTTCCAGCTCCGCTTTCACCCTCTGCTGTTCTTTCTTCGAGTTCCCGCCCAGCATAAGCACTACATTATTACAGAACTCTTCAATCATTGAAGCGAGTCTTCTCGCGTGGTCGGTGTACTTGGTGAGGACAACGGGAGTACGGCCATTTTCCACACAGGTCTTCACGTCTGCAACAATCTGCCCATCGCGCATCGGGTTGCTGCGGATGAGCTCGTAGGCCTCGTTGGGATGCATTTTCCCATCTTCCAAATGAGGTGCAACGGTTCTCGTAAAACGCGGGTAAACCAGATGGTCGATGCCCTGCTCCTCCGCCCGATCCTTGGCCGTGTAGCGGTAGCGGATCGGTCCGAGCAGAAAAT
Organism: uncultured Lachnospiraceae bacterium; assembly: GCA_902781325.1. Classification (GTDB taxonomy): domain Bacteria; phylum Bacillota; class Clostridia; order Lachnospirales; family Lachnospiraceae; genus CAG-791. The sequence goes on along the minus strand of CACZJD010000117.1, from coordinate 4,249 downwards.
AGTTGATCTTCTCCTTGCCATCGCCCCGCATCGGTGTCGCTGTCACGCCGCAGACGTAGCGCGCCTTGGCCCGGAGCAGAATGTTCTGGATCGTTTCGGAGGCGGCATGATGGCACTCGTCCAGAATGATCTGGCCGTACTTCTCGAGCATCGGATGGAAGGCACCTTTTCTGTACATGGAGCCGACCATGGCGATGTCGACGATGCCGGTCAGCGAGTCGTGCTGATTCTGGAGGAGCCCGATGACACTCTTCCGCCGACGAGTCCGACCGCTTTTGGTCTGGTACTCCGGCGGCTCCTCGTCGATGATGAGGAACTTCTCGATCGCCCGCTGCCACTGCTCGATGAGCGACGAGGACTCGAGCAGAATCAGCGTGTTCACTTTGCGCTCGGCGATGATATTGCAGCAGCACACCGTCTTGCCAAATGCCGTCGCGGCGCTCAGGATGCCGGTCTCGTGCTTCAGCATTTCCCCCACTGCGTCCCGCTGCGACGGCCTTAGCTCTCCGGTAAATGTCACCTTGATTTCCCGCCCCTTGTACCTCTCATCTTTTATGGAGAATGGAATTTTCGCGCTTGTCAGATGTTCTTCAAGAGTCTCCTGGAGCCCTCTCGGGATGCAAATGTATCCTCCTTCATCCCTTCCCTAGGTAAATGTATCTTGACTCTTTGTAGTTGGAAAATCCGATCGCCTGATTCTTATAAAATTCCGGGTTGCTGAAGGCCGCAAGACGCCGGACCTGATTCTGGATCCTTGGCTGCAGGTTTTTTGAATTGATATAGACCATGTTCGAGAGGTCGATCTCTGCATTCCCATTTACATCGGCAGCTTCAAACTGGTCCCGCCTCTCCCATGGCTTTGTCGGGTCATTTTCATCAAAATGATCCGGGTCAGATGCATTCCAGTCTCTGATGTAATTTTCTATGAGCTCCGGCGGAATCATCTCCGTGTTCCACAGAGCTTTCAGCTGATCGGGATAGGCGTTCCAGTTCTCGTCGATAAAGGCGCTGTTGCCCAGTGTCAAGGCCTTTCCCTGCAGCGGGAGGGCGATGACGTTGCCGAGGCCCCCTTCGGGGAGCACGTCCTGGTTGGGCAGCATGCGGTCAAAATAGCGAAAGGATTTGAGATTGACGGCTTCCGCTCCCTTGTTGAGAAGCGCAAAGCCAAACTGACGGGCAGTCTTGGCGAGAATGGGCTTGCTGAAGAAGACCCATAGATGTGCACCTCTGCCAGAGCGGGACCGCTCGACCAGATAATCGATTTTCAAGAGGCGGCAGATCTCTCGGAGGGAATCCACTTCTTCCTTCCATTTTTCATCCTGATTGGCATAGTCGTCTTGGGCTGTTCCCCCTGCATGATCATCGAAATCAAAGACGAGGAATCGGCAATAATTTCCCGGGAGCATGGGATAGATGGCGAGGACATCATTTCCGCGTGGGTCCTGCCCCTTGAGGTGGGCAAGTACGACTTCTTTTGTGATGGGCTTGTACGCTTTGTACTCGCAATCTCTGCATTGAACTTTGTCCTGAAGGCGCTTGTGGCATCCATTGGACCAGAAGTTCGCGCACTGTGTATAGTAGCCCGTCTTTCCTGTCTTCCAATTGGTGTAACGCAGCTCATAGACGTCCTGCCTTCCCCAGAACCTCTTGTAGAAATGGGCAGGTGTGTCGTCCTCGATAACAAGTGGCTTAATTCTCGCCCCCTGATTTGGGTCATACTTCTCGGGAGCTGCGCCACAGGCCTTCTGAAGGTATTTCTCATATTCTATGCCTCTTTCGTGAAGGAGCTCTTTCAAGATCTGATTTTCCCGCTCAAGGTAGATTACCTTCTTTAGCAGAATCTGCTGTGCCTCATTGCCCTCATCCATATACGCACCTCACTTTATGCTTTTAGCTGCGTTTGAACAACCAGTTTCCTGTTCCTACTATAACACAACTGCAGATCCATATACGAAAATTTGAGAAATATACAGAAGCATGAGATACAGTTCACGGGTGCGTCTGTCTTCCGGCAGAAACAGATCCTCATCGACTCAGTGCTTCGTTTGTGAAGAATTTGTGAACTTTTTGAGCCTTATTGCGTATTTTCAGTGGATCCCTTAAGCTATTTATAGTAGTAAATGTAATTGCGGATAAATAAGGGAAGAATTAGCTATGCTGAGTCAACTTTTCTATTTTGATCGAAAAATATTGTCAACACTATATGAATATCTTCATGTGAAGATAGAATCCCTTCCGGATACACAAGCCAGAGAGGAGATGCGCAGGAGCATAGAACGGCTTGAGTTTGCGAGACAGGGCGGAGAAAATAATTTTGATCAAAACGAGTTAGACCAGATAAAATCTTATGATGGAGTATACGAAGATCCGATTCTTGAAGAGATTCTCTCGAAGCAATATACAAACCTGTATGAACTACTGATGGAGTGGATAAAGGGGACCCTGACACCAAGGATGTATTCGGTAGCGGGCAACCCTATTGAAGAAATAAAATGTCTGGCTCGTCTAATGTACATTTTGAATTATAAGGTAGAATTAGAGGAATCCAGCTATCCAACTATACCAAATGTCTTTTATGCCGGCACAGAAAAGACATATATTCTTGAGAAGCGACCATACAAGTATATTTTTTCTGAAGAAGAGTATTGGGGTATCTGGAAACGCCTTTTTGGTGTGCCTTTGGAAGTTAAAGGTTTGAGTTTAAGCGGGGCTCGTAGGCTCGCGGAGCAATTACAGGAAAAGTGCCCTGAATTTTATTCGAAGGAGATCCTTTTGATCGCTGAGTTGGCTTTGACCATAGGGTATCGGAAAAAGCAACGAGACGGAAAAGTAAGCGATTTGTTTAACTACCTTTTGAAACGTGTCAGTGGAACTGGTAATGAAGGCACATTTCATTCATTAGCGCGTCTTGGGAGTGCGATCGATGAGATTTTTCAGACAAAGGGGAGGCGGCATATATCCGTAAAGAACGTTATAGAATATGTTTGCTTTTCAAATATGGCAATTCTTGTTCACTTTGAAGCGCAATTATTCTGTCCGCTTATTATGAGGCAGCTGCAAAAACCTTATAATATTCTCCTTGTTGATCCGGGCCCTGAATTGGTTGAAAGCCTTTCAAAAAAGCTGAAGGGACCAGATTATGGGCATACCAGTAACATATATTTTTGCTTTTCGGATGTTATTATTGCACAATTATATAGAGAAGATTATCGTCTGCTAAAAATATTTTGTATCCGAAAAGTAAATGATGGGATTGATTTTGAGCGAGTAGGGAAATTCCCTGAAGAACTTAAAGAAAGTCATATTAAAAACCACACGATGCAAAGGATGGTTTTCTTTGGAAGAAGATCAAATGAAAAGATTCTGATACCGGCATTAGATACGTTTTGTGATTTAATGGATCCAAATGAAAACGAAGTCACATTGTTCACTCCCTCTGCATGGGGTAGCAGAAAGGAATTCCGAGAGAAAATATATGAGGCATTTGACCGATATGACGTGGCTTTGATTGATAATGAAATTTCAGGTACGGATAGAGCAGAAGATCTTTCTGATAATACAGAACGAGTCTGCGAAAATGGCTACGGCATGACTTCGACCCCGACTACAAGTAACTACAGAAAATATGAATTGGTATCCCTTATAAAGAATGGAGCTGACTGGAAGAAATGCCATGGAGAGGATGACGTCCGCTCCCACGAGGTAAGAATACGGAATCTCTTCTTCTATTCTAATGATGTGCCAAGCAGTTCTTTAAAACAGGGTGTGCTTGTTCCAGAGCCTTTTTACGTAAGAGCAGACAAAAAGTGTCTCCTGGAGAAGGATCAGGCCGGATATTTGACCTTTAGACGACTTTTCATAGAGTATCACCCAAAACCAGTAACTAAAAAAGAAAGGAACACATACGAGGCTCACATTACCAGTGAAATCACTATCTGGTATAGTTGGTCCAATGGGCGTGGGAGATGGAGCTACTATGATCTTCCCACTTCTGAGCAAGGACGGGAAGGCCTGACCAGAGGAGAAAGGTTATGGGGACCGAAGCCATTTACCAGAAAAGATACTGTCGGGATAGAAGCATATTTTGAAGACAGTATCCTTCGCAGTACAGGCGAATCCAACAGCAATATAAAGAAGATTATTGCGGATAATGGTTACGTCTGTATAATGGTGTAAATTGAAAAATTAAAAAGAGCCAAGTGCTCATCTCTTAGGTATAATGAAAATCGACCAAAATCAACATAATACC
>CACZJD010000116.1 GCA_902781325.1 uncultured Lachnospiraceae bacterium | reverse complement strand
CCCAAATGAACAAAGCTTTTTCCCATCCGGCATCTGCTCTGACACATATCATTCTCTCAAAAAACCAATAGAGTAATATCCCGCCAAACCGGGATTTGTTAAGCCATCAGCATAGCCAACCGTCTTCCGAGCATGATTCCCGCAATACAAAAGCCAACACTGGCAACAATATAAATACTGCCCAACGCAATGTGGTGGTTCTCGATCAGAGAGAAAGCTTCCAGCGAAAATGTTGAAAAGGTCGTAAAACCGCCGCATACCCCGGTTTTTCAAAACAGTACCGCATTCGGTGAGATATCATTGCGCTTGCTGACGAGCCCGACGACGAAGCCGATCGGGACAGCACCAAGACAATTTGTAATCAGTGTAAGAATAGGGAAAGCTGATTTCACCGGAATCAAGCTGATCGCATATCTTCCCATTGCTCCGATTGCCCCTCCGAGGGCTACGAAGAAAAAATTCATACGGCACCTCCGAAAATACCAATTGAACAAACTATACATAGGCGTCCTCCGCCGATTTGCGGAAGCGCCGTCATTGCGCACTCAGCATTTTTGTCAGTTTGGGGAAGCGCGGTTCAAAGCTGAACCAGCGGTCGAGCCACTTCCCGAAAAAGGCGATGAGCGGCGCATTTACAAACGTGATGAGGATCGTGCCGGGGCCGAATCCATGGAAGCCGCCGGTCAGGACAAAGGCCAAAGCGGCGGAAAGCGCCAGCATGACGATATCGTTGCCGAGCTTGACCCGGTTGATATTCAAGTCGAAGCGGTCGGCAATTTCGCGGACAAGAAGCTCGTAGATGGCGATCGGCCAGGACGTCCGAAAGACGAACGCGATCGCGAGCGAGGTAATCCCGGCGCCGAGTACAAAGGCTGCGATCCGCATCCCCAGGCTTTCATAAGCTCCGTTGCCGCCCAGCAGCAGGAACCAGAAATCGATGCACAGCCCCGAAACAACGGCCGTTCCGAAGGAGAGCAGATACTTCCAGCGAAAGCGCCCTGTTACCACGCACATGAAAAGCAGCAGGACGCCCTGCCAGATATACTCGGCGGTGCCCTGCGTGAACCAGGGCAGCCGGTCACGGAGCGCTATATGAAAAATATAGGGAGGCGCCGCGATCATAGACAGGCCGAAGTTCGCCTTCGTGCACAGGCACACCCCAAGCGCGCAGCCCGCGATCCCGATCACCCACGCGATCTCATTCATTCTGCTGATTTTTTTCAAGCTCACATATTCCCCGTTCCATCTGCGAAGCGCAAATCATAATGGCTGTAGCATACCACAAAACCTGCGGCATTGCTACAGCCAATCCATCAGATATTCCCAACAAACCGGAAGTTGTCTAACTGTTTTTTCCTAAACGCTGGGCTTCCAAACAAAAAGGCCTTCACCCGAAGCAAGCTGCCTGAGCAGTTCCAACAGTTGTGAATCCGGATTAAAAACAGTCAAATGCGTGTCATCTGGCTCCGAAAGGATCATGCTTTCGCCTGTCATAATATAGAGATACCTTTTTTTCATCTCGTCGGCAATGTGCTCCGGCAGCGGGTTGATCACCGCTTCATCACCTATCGATATGTCTCTGTAGCAATTCAGCTTCAGAATCAGGTCGATATGTTTTTGCTTGATCTCTTCTATCCGATCGCCTTGCAGGAAATACTTTTCAACCGCAAAGTATTGTCCCGGACTGTCTGCAGGCACTTGCGACGGCAATATGTCGACAATCCAGTAAGGGCATTGAAGCAGTTCTTCTACCGTTTTCTTCATTTCACAGAACCCCGCAAATCTTGAGTTGTCGAAATAGAGTATATCACAAATCGCGGGCTTCCAGAAGACACGATCAGCCGCCCTTGCCTATCGCAGGTGTTACCCGAATGGAACTGGGCAAATAAAATGAATAATCCACTTCCGTGCACAGCGAAGGTTTCCATACAAATGTGTCAGCAAAAACAGACCGATGGTGTCACGGTTGTGGTCAAAAACACGGCCGAGGATTTTGAAGCGGCAAAAGCTTCCCACAAATGCAAAAATCGCCTTGAAACGAAACATTTCAATACGATTTCTGTCTGTGTTGCACCAAACGGTGTCCAGAGAAGGGTATTTGCGCCAAAAGGTGTCTGTTATGTAAACCAGTTATTCTATTACAGGCCGAATGATAAATCCACCATTTCGAAAGCCGTTGTTGCCTATGCCTATGAAGTTTGGGATGAAGTAGAGGCACAATGCACGATCCGCGAACGGTTCGTTACGCGTTGATGACCAGTAGTACGCAGATTTCTCTGCCCCTTCTACCGCATGCCCGCGGAAATATCCGGCTGCCGGGAGGAAAATACTCTTTTATCGTCATCCGCATACCGTGTTAAAAGGAACTCCTGCCGCCCGTACACGGGCGGCAGAAGTTCCTTTGATTCAGGTCATTATCGAAATCAGGTGAACACAGTGCAGGTGTTCGTGATGGTCATGATGCCGACGATGATCGCATTGATGATGCCGGCAATATACGGGTTCTTCGTGGCTTTGTAAATCATACGGGAGATGATCGTCGAGCCGAAAAGGATCAGAACGATCGGGAACAGCCACAGCACGAACATCGGATAATTAGGATCGGCCATCGTGCGCTGGAACCACATCATGTGATTGGTGTTGTAGTAGGTGATGTACTGGATCCAAGGCAGGACCAGCGCGGGCGCCGCGGCAAAAAGACCGCAGATAATACCGTTGGCTTTGCCGCCGATGCTGTTGTAGTTGAAGCTGTTGGTCGCGACGGAAATGGCGATGTAGTAGGTGAAGAACAGCAGGATGTAGGGCAGGTAGCGCAGGATCGGCGCCTCAAAGGCCTTGATGGCCAGGGTCCAGAGACGGAAGTCCGCAAAGAAGAAGTAGTCCTCGATAAAGACGATGGCGTAGGCCACGGTCACAACGATCAGGGCCAGCAGCACGCTCAGACCGAGCTTCTTCGCAGGCAGCTTCACGCCGCGGTCCGCAAGATCGAGGCCGTTCTTCTTGCCATAGGCGAAATAGTAGACGATCATGCTGAGGATCGTAAACAGGCCGCAGCAGGTGGACCAGAGGCCGAGGCCCATGGCCTCGCCCTGGGCGACGGGCATGGCGTTGCCGGTCTTGAGCAGGGTGAGATAGATGACGGAGCCAAAGACCGCGCCGGCCAGCAGGCTCAGCCAGAACCAGAGCTTGCCCTTCTTGTCCTTGACGGGCATGGCCTCAACGGGCTTGTCCGCGCGGAGGGAGGCGAAGGTCGGCGTAAAGACCAGCAGTGTCGTGAAGGAGCAGAGGAAGATCGCAAAGCCGATCACGCCCACAAAATTGAAGGCCTCCTTCCACTGCCAGACCTGGTTGGTGGGCGCGATGGGATTGGGGGCGTTCAGAGTCTTGGAGAAGAAATCGCAGATGTAGGACTCGGAGCGGGCGGAGAAGTGGGACCAGGGGTGGATGATGGGCGGACGGTAGATAATGCGCAGGGTGTCCTTGCCGTCGACGTCCTCCCGGTACTCGGTGTACTCGGAGCGGACTTCCCACTCGGCCTTGTCCTTGCCGAAGTTCAGGAAGGCCTGAGCCGTGTCGGTCTGCATGAAATAGGGGGAGCTGAGAGGCTGCCCCTCGGGGCTGACGGAGGTGCCGAAGAACTCGTCGTACACGGCGGAGATCACGCCCACGTCGCGCTTGCCGTAGGGGTTGGCGAAGTTGCCGTCGTTGTCCTGATACAGCGGGTCGTTGCAGTGGATGAGAGCAGCCGCGATCAGCGGAGTCTCGTTCAGATTGTCGGCGTTGATGGCCGCGTTGACGGACCAGGAGCCCATCGAGTGGCCGGTCACGCCGATACGGGAGGTGTCGACAAAGGGCATGCGGCTGAGCGCGAGGACGCCCTGATAGACGCCGTCCGGCGCGAGGATGAAGAAGTCGGGCGTGATTTCGGAATCGCCGTGGTCGGGCTGGTCGACGGACAGCACGACGAAGCCGCGGCGGGCGAGCTCAACGTAGTTAGCGTCAGCCATCTCCTTGTTGTTCAGATAGCCGTGACTGGTGACGATCGCGGGAGCGGGATTGTCCTTTGTGGCCGTCTTGGGGATGAGCAGATAGGCGGACATCGTGTAGCCGCTGTCCGTTTCGATGTTCAGCTCCTTCATGACGACCTTGCCGCCAGAGGTCTGAACGGCGCTGACGACGATGCCGCACAGCAGCATCAATACGAGGGAAACGCACAGGAACAGCTTTGCGGTTTTCTTAACTTTTTCCATAGTTCTCTCTCCTCTCGAAAAAATAGTTGAAGCTTACGACCAGTTATAGTATATAGCAAATACTTTCCTGCGGCAAGAATATATTTTCTACAAAAAAGCATGCTCAAAACTATATATTTTGCCCTGCATGGAATATTTGCTCTTCCGCGCGCGTTGTGATATACTGCATTTAATGATTTGAAGGAACAAGAGGAAGGAACAGAAAACACATGAAGCTGGAATGGATGGGGGCCTACCGTGAGATCATCGGCGATTTTTATCGCTCAGCCAACGGCTACTCACAGATCTGCAAAAACGAGATGTTTGGCGATCCAATCAAGTTTTCGCCCTATGAGGTCCAGATCATGGAGCATATCATGGAGCATGCCGATCAGCATCGGAACATGAAGTGGTATGCCAACCGTCTCGGCCTCAGTCAGGCCACCTACTCGAAATATGTGAGGAAGCTGGTCGACAAGGGGCTGCTGGAGAAATATCACACCAGCGGCAACAAAAAGGATGTCATCCTGATGGTCTCGTCTCTTGGTTTGCAGGAGTATGAGGCGTACTCAAAGACGGCGTCCGACCGTTGGTTTCATGAACTGTTTGAGCTGCTGGACCATGCCACGCCGGAGGAATTGGAAACTGTAAGGAAGGCCTTTGCTATTTTCAGCAATTGGCACAGCGAAAAGCGGGCAGAGAGCCACGAAGAACAGGAGGACTTGGTTCGTATTGAATAAGCGGGCAGCAAACAGCTGGCCGATAAGAATCGATCAGGTCCATAAGAATACCCGGGTTTCCCGTGAGAGAGCGGAATGCCCGGGTATCGGACTTTTACGGGATGGATTCGTTGGTCAGCAAACTGCTCTTATCGAATCATCATAGTTTTCTGCGATCAGCGTGATCTGTTCGCCGGTAGATCGGTAACCATCTATGATCCGGTGATTATCTTGTTTCAGCTGTTCAGCTGTACAATAAGAATCATCCAGCCTTTTTTCGATATCAGAGCCATGTGATTTTATCTCTTCAAAATGCGAATTGATATATTCATCTGACATGGCAAGACAAACGAATTTGATCGACTGAAGATACTGCTCATCAAAACTGTTTCTCCAATCAAAAGGGATATAACAGCCCTCGACAATGAGGTTTTGCTCATTCTCAACAGCAGTCTTTATGATCTCTCGAACAATTGGCCAAAGGTAATCTGTCAGTTCATCATCATCTTCCGGTGTGAGATCCGTATTGCCGCTGCGGATAAGCCCCATCTTCAAATGGTCAATCGAAAAATACGGGTATTTGGTTTTCTCAAGCATCCGTTGCGCCAAAATCGTTTTCCCCACATGGGATGCTCCTGTTATAATGATTACCATATTTACCTCAACAAACTGGAATTATATCTTCAAATCTGATTCAGCCTGCATTCCGGGAGTTCCCCGTTCATCACTTTCTTGATATTGCTGATAAAGAAATCATAGTAGCGCTTTTTATGATACTTCACGCCATCCGGAAGTCCGGCCGTATGGGGAGTCAGGATGACATGATTCAAGTCCCGCAGAGGATTATCCATACTTAAGGGTTCATCCTCATATACATCCAGACAAGCTCCGCCAATACTGCCCTGTTTTATTGCCAGTATCAGTTGATCCTGGTCAATGACCGCTCCCCTTGATGTGTTGATCAAGACTGCGTCAGATTTCATTTTGTCGAACGCATGAGAATCGATCATATGCCGCGTGCTTTCATTCAAAGGAATATGAATACTGACGATATCACTCTCACGGTAAATGCTATCCAGATCTTTTTGCTGTACACCGGCAATGTCAAACGGCTTATGGCTATAGCCCAGGACGTTCATATGAAAGGCATTACAATACGCCGCAACCTTTTTTCCTACATTTCCGAGGCCAATGATTCCGATCGTTTTTTCAGAAAGCTCTGCTCCCTTGTATTGCAGTTCTCCTTCATCCCGGTGAGCCTTTAGGAACGAATCGAGGTATGTGATGTTTTTATACCAGCAGAGAATGAAGGCCATCACATGCTCGGCAACCGCATTCGCATTCACGCCGGCAGCATTACAGACTTGAACGCCGTATCTGGTACAGTCTTCAAGATTTACATTGTCATATCCCGCACCGGTTTGGATCAGTTTAAGTCCGGGCGCTTTTTCCAGCAGCGCCGCGTTGATTTTGAAATGCTCCGGTATGAGCACATCTGCGTCTTTCAACTCTTCTTCTGCCGCTTCATGAGGAAGCAGGAATCTTACTTCCCACTCCTCCGGAAAGCTGTTGATTATCTGTTCTTTTGCTGCGTGAGGAAAACTTCCGATGATCACGATTTTCATTTCATTCACCGCCTCTGATCCCACTTGTCCTCAGCCCGTATAGGCGTCCTCTGCCGTGTTGCAGAAGTTCTGTCTGGAGAGCCGCTCCAGAAGATTCTTCGCCTCACGGACGACTTCATCATTCCCGCTGTATTTTACAAGCGTTTCCAGCATATTCTCCAGTTCTCCCCTGTATACGGGTCCCGGCTCATTCTCGGCATCTTCTGTGCTTGATGTGCTGTTTCCGCCGCGCCACGAAGCCATACCGGGAACCGCTCTTTCTGCAAGAGCTTGAAGATGATCCTTCATACAGGCCAGCATTCTGCGTATTTGGGTATCGTCTTCTGACGCAAGGACCTCTTCTATCAGATCGCTCCCCCACTCCAAACACTTTCTTTCCAAAAGCCCATACTTTTCAGAATAATGTCCGAACGGTCCGTCCACATCTTCCAGGCTGATGACACTCACGATGTCATCTTTATAAAACAGCATCGGGGTAAGATACAAGGCCTCCTGATCGCGGCCGTATTCATGAAAAACATATTCCCGACCGCAATACGACACGATCCCCTCATAGTCCTCTCCCGAGGCAGTAAGGATCTTTACGCATTTGTCATCGAATATTTTTAGATCCATATCCGTATCCCCTCGCCATACGGCAAAGTTTCTCAAGAAGCCCGCCTGTCACTCTTTTCGGAGTATATCCAGCGTATGATGGGACGCGCCGATCAGGTCCTGCCGATCACAGATCGTGAAGTGATAATCCATCCATTTGGCGAAAGTCTCATCATCCATAGCGTCTATGGATTCTCGCATGTAATTTGTTGCACCATCTGTGGCGACCAGTTTGATTCTTTTGACAGGAACCGTCGAATCCAAGTCCGCAATCTCTTCTGTGCGCACCATCTCAAAAAGATCCTTCGGCTCACTGATACAATGCCAGTCGGAGGTCAGCATGTTGAGCTCCATCACTTTTTGCAGGTTGTTTAATCCAAACACATACTGGATGACGGTCGGTTCATTCATACAATAAGCCACGAGAATATGACCGCCATGTTTTGTCACGCGCACCGCTTCAGAAAGTGCTTTCAGCTTTTCTTCTTTCGTGTAAAGGTGATACATAGGACCGAGCAGCATCGTCAAATCGAAAGAATTATCAGTAAGCTGGGAGAGATCCAGTGCATTCCCCTGGATTGCCGTGATGGGTTCTGTACCCTCTAATTTGGATTTCAGTATTTCCAGATTGTGTTCAATCAGCTCAACAGCAGTTACTTGCCACCCCTGCTTTGCCAATGTCACACTGTAACGTCCTGTGCCTGCGCCAACTTCAAGGATGCTTGGATCTGAAATGCCTTCCAGACATTCTTCTATGTATTTCATGGTGGTCAGGTATTCCACCTGCCCATGACGAGAAAGAAGGCGCCCTTCTTCATCATATTTGTTGTAGTATTCTTCAAGATAATTCATGTCTTCCCCTTCTTCGCGGACTTCGTGATCTCCTCATGATAGAAGTAATTGCAAACCACGGGCGGCTCGCCGAAGGGTGCGCGGTGCCGGTCGTCGTCGCGGATATAGAGCATGCCTTCCTTTGCCGTGTATGCCCGGATCTTCTGATCCAGCTCCGTCCAATAGGCACGGCTTTTTTTCGTATAGATCTCCCGGTACAGCTCGTCCAGCTCCGGGTGGTGCTCATGGATCCAGTCGAGGATGCGCTTTTTGTAATCCCCGCGCAGGTTCAGATTCTCCAGCCATACCAGGTTGCACTGGCTTTTGGCCCGCTCGATGATCTCGATCGGGTCCGTGATGCCGGGAAAGATCGGCGAGATGAAGCAGGTGGACTGGATCCCGGCCTCGTAAAACTGACGCATAGCCTCCAGTCTGCGCTCAATACTCACAGCCCGGTCCATCTCTTTCCGGAAGTCCTCGTCCAGGGTATTGATCGACCAGGACACATGGGCACTGGGAAACTGCCGGATCAGATCGAGATCCCGCAGGATCAGGTCGGATTTCGTGGAGATGCTGATGCTGATCCCAGTGTCCAGCAGCTGCTCCAAGAGGGCGCGGGTGCGTCCGTACTTGGCCTCCAGCGGCTGATACGGGTCGGTGACCGAGCAGAAGAAGGCTTCCTTTCCGGCGTACTTCCCGCTCTTGTGGATCTCCGGCCAGGTCTTGACGTCTACGAACTCGCCCCAGGGCTCCGGGTGGTTGGTAAAGCGCTTCATGAAGGAGGCATAGCAGTATTTGCAGGCGTGGGTGCAGCCCACATAGGGATTGACGGCGTAATCCGACACCGGCAGATTCGTCTTTGTCAGGATGTCCTTGACTTCGATCTCTTTGATAACCATACGCAACCCTCTTCCAGTTTCATTTGTTCTGTTTTTCGGCTGCCGCGTGAGCGGCGGGAAAAACGATCAAATGCCAAATATTGCAGGTCGGTATTATAGTACCAGTTTGCCGGGAGATTGTCCAGCAGCAGTCGAAGCGGAATGATTCATAAATCCTTTCTCCGCGCTATGGAAACAAAAAAGGAAGCACAGAAAGAGGAATCATTCGTCCACTTCTGTGCTTTCTTTCTGTTATAGGCTTTCGGGTTTTC
>CACZJD010000115.1 GCA_902781325.1 uncultured Lachnospiraceae bacterium | reverse complement strand
CATGACTGCAGGCTGATTCAGATTCTTCTTATAGGATTCTGTAGCCAGGACAGCACGCTGTGCGTCGATGTAGGGCTTCTGATCCAGAACGCTCTCGCGATATTCCTGCATTCTAGGTGTCAGGGATCCGAAATGTGCTTTGTTTTCCATTTTATATACCCCTTCATTTCTTTCGAAATTTATTCTTGTTGTGTTCGCAGTTTAATTATAGCACTCCGCCCATTTCTGTCAACATAGTTTTCGTGAGAAATTATAATAAATTTCATTCGCAACTTATTCTTTACATAATCGAATGCTGATGCTATGATAAGAACATGCAGAACGAACAAATTCTCAGATTTATCCTTTGAGTAGTATTTATAAGGAGCCAAAATTGATCATGGAAATGAAAGGAATCGTTTTTAATATTCAGAAGTTCTCCATCCACGACGGCCCGGGCGTGCGCACCACCGTTTTCCTGAAGGGATGTCCTCTCCGCTGCAAATGGTGCTCCAATCCGGAGTCCCAGCTTTCAAGAGTACAGATCATGTACCACAGTGACAACTGCCTGCACTGTCAGAAGTGTGTGCACAACTGTCCTGAAAAGGCGATCACTGCCGCAGAGGACGGAAGAATTCATATCGACTTTAATAAATGTACAGGTTGTCTTTCCTGCGTACAGGGCTGCCCCGGACGCGCGCTTACAAATGAAGGGGAGTACAAAACTGTTGATGAGGTTGTAGAAGTGTGTATGCAGGATTCTTTTTTCTATGAGGAGTCCGGCGGCGGTGTGACCATCTCCGGCGGCGAAGGCATGGTGCAGCCTGACTTTGTGGAGGCGCTGATCCTGCGCCTTAAAGAGAAGGGTATTCACACTGCGATCGAGACCACCGGCTGCGTGAGCCCGGAAGTCTTCCACAGGCTTGCTCCCCTCTTCGATCTCCTGCTCTTCGATGTCAAGCAGTATGATTCCGGGAAGCACAAGATGGGAACCGGCGTCGGCAACGAATTGATCGTTGAGAGCCTGAGATGGGCGCACGGACAGGGGTTGAATATTTTGCCCCGCATTCCTGTAATCCCGGGCTTCAACGCGGAATTGTCAGATGCGGAGGGTATTGCAAAGCTTCTGCATGAGATCGGACTGGGGCGCGTACAGCTCCTGCCCTTCCACCAGATGGGGGAGCGCAAATATGAGTTTCTGAACAGAGATTACGAAATGACCGGAGTGAAAGCACTGCATCCGGAAGACTTGACAGAATATCAGAAAGTGTTCCTGGATCTGGGGATTGAGTGCTTCTTCTAAGGTGTCAAGGGTGTCAAGGGGACGGTTCTTCTGACAGCTTTTTTCAAAAAGTTGTCAGAAGAACCGTCCCCTTGACACTCATCAGACCACATCCGCCAGCCGTATCTTCAGGTCCGGATAGATGCCCGAAGGGATCTCATCCTCAAAGGAATACATCTCCACCGACTCATGTCCGTCGTTCCAGCTGTAAACTGAAACAATTCTCTTTTCCGGATTGATGATCCAATATTCCCGGACGCCGGCTGTGCGGTATTTGAAAAGCTTGAGCAAATAGTCCATTCGTTTCGAGGAAGGGGATACGACCTCAACAACCCAGTCCGGCGCCCCCACGCATCCTTTATCCTCCGATTTGGACAGATCACAGATTACCGTAAGATCCGGTTCCAAATAGATAGAGTTATCTGCGTTCAGATAAACTGCATACGGCGGAATATACACTTCACACGCTCCCCCATGGGATCGGATATAACCGGCAACAGCAAGATGCATCTCGCCCACGATCTTCTGATGAATTCTCGTGGGCGTCGCCATGTAATAGATCTCCCCATCGATCAGCTCCGCCCTGACGCCCTCCGGCAAAGCATAGATATCCTCAATTGTATACTCCTCTTTCTTTGCTGCATATGCGCCCCAGGGCTCTCTGAGCACTCTGATACATCCGTCGATCATCTCGCCCGGATACAGGACCGGCGCTTCCATTTGTCTGCTCAGGGCCCTGGCCAGCGCTTCTAAAGTTCCCTGTCTGGGGCTCTTCGTACTTCCGCTCATTACCTTCTGCACGGTACCCAGGGGCACGCCTGAAAGCTCTGCCAGTTTCTCATTACTGTATCCAAATTCTCTTTTCCTTCGCTGCATTTCTTCTAATGTCATGATAGCCTCCATCCATTTTAGAACCGTTTGTTTGGTAATGGATCTAATATAGATTTATTATACTCATATTGCTCTGTTTTGGCAATAATATGGTTTCGTTTATCAAATTAAATACTTTTCAATGAGCAGTTCAAATTCCCTTTTGTCTAAAGGCTGCTCGGAAGATTCGAATGTAATAATGAGCTGCTCCCCAATAAAAATCCCATTACTCTCATATAGCCTGATCTTTTCCAGCGCTTTTCGGGCATACTGCGGATCGTCCATTTTTCCAAAGTGCTCATGATAGCGCTGTATGCGCGTTCTCTTATTCAGTGTTGTAAAGTCCGGCCTGATCGTTATATTTTTAGCCTGCTTTTTGAGAAGCAAAGGCTTTTCATACTTATATGGAATTCCTCTTTCATAATATTTATCAGCAATTATCTTTTCTGATTTGGATCTCACCCTTTCACCGCGATTGCTGTATATTGACGGTGTCTGATCAGAAAAATACCCAGGTTGGTATTCATCCTGCTCCCATTGTTTGACGAACATCTCTTCATCCGGCACAAATGGCGTGATCAGCTTTTTGCGCTCGCTGTGAAGAAGAGCGAATACATTAGCCAATGCCTTCTCATCAATTCTGTTAAGCGCTCTTCTCACCGCTTTCAGCTGATCAGTTGCCGTCTTCAAGAACGCCGCATTATAACTGTGCTGAGCCAATTCCATAATTTTAGGACCTTCCTTCACAGCCGACAGGTATTTCAGCTGCTTGATTCCATTTTTGTCAAGATAACTATGATAATAACGCGGTTTTCCTTTAATCATTGAGATTTGCAGTGTTCCCGGCAATGGACTGTCGGCATGCTTTTCGACTATCTGAACCAGTTTTTCCAACTCCTGTTCCTTTTTCAGGAGCATTTCCCTCAACTCCATGATCGGCATTAATTCCCTCCTCGCTGCGTGATAAGTGTAATCTCTGCGTTTTATATTTGTACCTATGATCTTTCGGGCGTTGTAATTGCTCTTCCACCTTTTTTGTTTTGCAATTAGCTTTTTAAAGACCCCGATAATTGCTATTCTGATTTTTCTTTATTGCACCTACCTTTTTTTCATTTTTTTAATTGCAAACTTGTTCCTGGCATATTACCACTTATTTTCTCGGTCAATTTATAAGTGTTCTTCCGCAATCATTGATTCCGCAATTAAAACAATCCGAAAAAGATAAGTGCATAATTCACATTTTTGATTTGCAATTAAGCAGGTTGTTAAAGTGGCTAGTGCATATCTCTAATAGTTTGGTCTGCACTTATTTGAGGTCCGCGCAAATAAGTGCGCTTTTAAATTCTCCGCCTTGTACTTATTCAAGCTGTGCTCATCTAAGTGCATAGTTTCATTTTTCATGTCTACACTTACCCCAGCCCTCGAACATGTAAGTGCTCATTTCAGCTCCCATGTCTATACTTACCCCAGCCCTTATAAAACTAAATGCATCGATACCGTTATACCCTTTTCTGTGGAATTCGTTTCCTGCGAACGCAGAAGAATTTTGCTGGTGAAAGAACAACACCAGATATAGACATTATTCATGATAGATCAGAAAATGTAAAGCTCCGCGCGACCCGAAAGCGCCAAGCGTCTTACCGACGCTTATTACTTATGAACGTAAGAGCACCCACATCATTCCACTGCAAATATGCTATAATTCAAATTACAAACAAAATCCATCAAGGAGGTCCCCCGCATGCGCAGAAAAGAAGACCGCACCAGCCAGATCCTGGAACTTTTGGTCAAAGAAAAGAAAATCGAAGTTTCAGAGCTCTCGGCGCATCTGGGAGTCTCCCAGGTCACGGTCCGCAAGGATCTGGACGCCATGGAGGCGCAGGGCCTGATCACCAGAGAGCACGGCTTTGCAGTCCTGTCCAGCACGGATGATATCAAGGGACGCCTGGCCTACCACTATGAGGAAAAGAAAAAGATCGCGCTGCGCGCGGCAGAACTGGTAATGGACGGCGACACCATTATGATCGAGAGCGGCAGCTGCTGTGCGCTTCTCGCCGCGACATTAGCAGAGCTCCGTACCGGTATAACTATCATCACCAACAGCGCTTTCATCGCGGATTACATCCGCCGCTCCTCCGATTTCCAGATCATTCTTCTGGGCGGCATTTACCAGCAGGACGCCCAGGTCATGGTGGGGCCCATGGTGCGCCAATGCGCGGAGAATTTTTGGGTCGACCGCTTCTTTATCGGCGTGGACGGCTGGTCCGCGCGGGCCGGCTTTACCAATCAGGACCAGATGCGCGCGCAAGCCGTCAGAGATATGGCAAGACAGGCGGATCAGGTTATCGTTCTGACAGAATCTGAAAAGTTTGACAGACACGGCACAGTTCCGCTGAATCTGAAAGATCAGGTGAAGGCAGTCATCACGGATCAAAATATCGAGGAGCAGATCGTCACCGAACTTACTGCCCGAGGAATAGAAGTACTGTCAAGCTGATATGCACACGGTATGAAAAGGAGCGCAAACCCAAATGAATTATTACGACGAATACCGCAGCAAACTAAAGACTCCGGAGCAGGCCGTCCGCTGCGTAAAGAGCGGCGACTGGGTTGACTACGGCACTAATGTCTGTTTCCCGACTCTCCTCGACAAGGCACTGGCCGCCCGCCGCGATGAGCTGACCGATGTCAAAGTCCGCGGCAATCTGGCTTTTGGCCCGGTCGAGATCGCGGAATGCGACCCCTTGCGGGAGCACTTCATTTACAACAGCTGGCACTGCTCCGCTTACGAGAGAAAGCTCTGCGACAGAGGCCTGTGCAATTATATCCCGATGATCTTCAGAAATGTGGTGCCCTATTACCGCCACTTCCTAAATGTCAACGTCGCGATGATGTGCGCCACTCCGATGGACAGGCACGGCTACTTCAACCTCTCCTGCGCGGCAGGAATTGCCAAAGGGATCCTGCGGGATGCGGACATCGTGATCCTGGAGATCAACGAGCACCTGCCCTACATATATGGCGGCTTTGACGAGAGTATCCACATCTCTGAGGTCGACTGCGTCGTGGAGGGCGGGCACCCTCCGCTTCCGGAATTTCCGATCGCGCCGCCTTCCGAGGCCGAGTCCACGATCGCCGACCACATCATCCCTTATATACAGAGCGGTGCAACGCTGCAGCTTGGCATAGGTTCACTTCCCGGCGTCATCGGTTCCAGGCTCTCACAGTCTGATGTCACGGATCTGGGAATGCACACGGAGCTCTGCGGGGACGCCTATTACGAACTGTTCAAGGCGGGCAAACTCACTAACCGCTGCAAGACTTACCAGCCCGACAAGGGTGTCACAGGTATGGTCTTCGGATCACGTACGCTCTATGACTGGGTGGACCGCAATCCGGGCGTCATCATTGAGCCGCTGGAGTATGTCAACGCCGCCGAGACGATTGCCAAACATCAAAACATGATTTCCATCAACAGCTGCATCTCCGTGGATCTCTACGGGCAGGTCAACGCCGAGAGCGCGGGGCTACGGCACATCAGCGGGACCGGCGGTTCTCTGGACTATCTGACCGGCGCGGCAATGAGCCGCGGCGGAAAAGCTTTCATCTGCATGACTTCTACCCACAAAGAAAAAGACGGCACGGTCCGTTCCCGGATCCTGCCGCACTTTAACGGGGAAATCGTGACAAATCCCCG
>CACZJD010000114.1 GCA_902781325.1 uncultured Lachnospiraceae bacterium | reverse complement strand
TACGGCGGACTGGCCAACACATGGGACTACGGCAATCTGGGCGTCGAACTCAAGAACAACGTCAAGAAGGCCTGGTGGCAGAAATTTGTACAGGAGAGCCCTGAGAACGTAGGTGTTGACTGCGCGATCCTGATGAACCCCCAGACATGGGTGGCCAGCGGACACCTTGCAAGCTTTTCCGATCCGCTCATGGACTGCAAAGCCTGCGGCGAGAGATTCCGTGCCGACAAGCTGATCGAGGACTACGCGGCAGAACACGAGATGACTCTGGACGGCAGTGTCGACGGCTGGACCAGCGACGAGATGATGGGCTTCATCAACAAGTTCGCCGTTCCCTGCCCCAGCTGCGGCAAGTTCCACTGGACAGACATCCGTCAGTTCAACCTGATGTTCAAGACCTTCCAGGGCGTTACAGAGAGCAGTGCTTCCACTGTCTATCTCAGACCCGAGACCGCGCAGGGTATCTTCGTCAACTTCAAGAACGTTCAGAGAACATCCAGAAAGAAAGTTCCTTTCGGAATCTGCCAGATCGGCAAGTCCTTCCGAAATGAGATCACACCCGGCAACTTCACTTTCAGAACCCGTGAGTTCGAGCAGATGGAAATGGAATTCTTCTGCGAGCCCGATACAGACCTCGAGTGGTTCGCGTACTGGAAGGATTTCTGCTGGAACTGGCTCATGAAGCTCGGCCTCAAGCCCGAGGAGACCAGAATGAGAGATCACGACAAGGAAGAACTCTCCTTCTATTCCAAGGCAACGACCGACATCGAGTTCCTCTTCCCCTTCGGCTGGGGCGAACTCTGGGGCATCGCTGACAGGACTGACTATGACCTGACTCAGCACCAGAACGTATCCGGCGAGGATATGAGCTACTTCGACGATGTCAAGAAGACCAAATATATCCCTTACGTTGTAGAGCCTTCACTGGGCGCGGACCGCGTGACTCTGGCTTTCCTCTGCGCGGCTTATGACGAGGAGGAGCTCGAGGGCGGCGACAAGAGAACCGTCATGAGATTCCATCCCGCGCTGGCGCCTGTCAAGGTCGGTGTTCTGCCTCTATCCAAGAAACTCGGCGCCGAGGCCTTCGAAGTTTACAAGAACCTGAGCAGGAAGTTTAACTGCGAGTACGACGACAGAGGCAATATCGGCAAGAGATACAGAAGACAGGACGAGATCGGCACGCCTTTCTGCGTGACTTACGATTTCGATTCCGAGACAGACAAGTCCGTGACTATCCGTATGAGAGACAGCATGGAGCAGGTTCGTGTTCCGATCGCTGAGCTGGATGCATGGTTCGCTGACAAGTTTGATTTCTGATCTGTATTTTGGAGGAAAGAATAACAATGCAATATTACGGCGTAAACGAACTTCGCGAAATGTTCCTGAAGTTCTTTGAGAGCAAGGGACATCTGAGAATGAACAGCTTCTCATTGGTCCCTCACAATGACAAGAGCCTTCTGATCATCAATTCCGGAATGGCTCCTCTTAAGCCCTATTTCACAGGGGAAGAGATCCCGCCCAGGCGGCGCGTGACCACATGCCAGAAGTGCATCCGCACAGGCGATCTTGAGAACGTAGGAAAGACTGCCCGCCACGGCACATTCTTCGAGATGCTGGGCAACTTCTCCTTCGGCGATTACTTCAAGAAAGAAGCTATTCCGTGGGCATGGGAATTCCTGACCGAGTGGGTCGGCCTGGATCCCGACAGACTCTACCCTTCCGTATATGAAGGTGACGATGAGGCCTACAATATCTGGCTCAACGACATGCACATCCCCGCCGAGCGCATCTACAAGTTCGGCAAGGAAGACAACTTCTGGGAGCACGGCTCCGGTCCCTGCGGCCCCTGCACCGAGATCTACTATGACCGCGGCGAGAAGTGGGGCAATGGCCCTGAGGATGTCATGGGCGGCGAAGGCGACAGATTCATGGAAGTCTGGAACGTCGTATTCTCCCAGTTCAACAATGACGGCCACGGCAACTACACCGAGCTCGAGCACAAGAACATTGACACAGGCATGGGCCTGGAGCGTCTGGCTGTAGCCGTCCAGGACGTAGCTTCCCTGTTTGACGTGGATACCGTCCGCGCACTCAGAGATGAAGTCTGCTCACTGGCAGGCTGCGAGTATGGCAAGGATCACGAGACAGATGTGTCCGTCCGCATCATCACGGACCACATCCGCAGTGCGACCTTCATGATCTCCGACGGTATCATGGCGAGCAACGAGGGCAGAGGCTATGTTCTCCGCCGTCTGATCCGCCGCGCGATCCGTCAGGGCAGAAAGCTCGGCATCAAGGACGCTTTCATGACAAAGCTTGCGGAAGCAGTCATCGAGGGTTCCAAAGGCGGCTATCCTGAGCTTGAGGAGAAGAAGGTATTCATCCTCAAGAACCTGGCCATCGAGGAAGAGCGCTTCGCTAAGACCATTGACCAGGGTCTCGATATTTTGGCAGGAATGATGGAGAAACTGCGCGCAGAGGGCAAAACACAGCTCTCCGGCGATGACGCGTTCCTTCTTTACGACACATACGGATTCCCAATCGACTCCACACAGGACGTCCTCGAGGAGAACGGTTTCTCAGTTGATACCGAAGGCTTTGAGAAGGCAAGAGCAGAGGCCCGCGAGAAATCCAAGGGCAGCTGGATCAAGACTTCCATGAGCGGCAAGGAAGCGACTGTCTATGATCAGATGGATGCATCCTGCAATTCCGAGTTCGACGGCTATGACAAGCTCGTTCAGGACAGCGAGATCATTGCGCTGGCAGAGCTTCATGATGCAGCTGATGAAGAGCCCGATTCTGTTGCCGAGGCAGTAACAGACGGCATGCGCGCTGCGATCATTACAAAGGAAACTCCTTTCTACGGCACCATGGGCGGCCAGGTCGGCGATATCGGCGAGATCGTATGCGGAAAGAGCACTTTCAAGGTTGAGAAGACTGAGCATGTAGCAGGCTCCAAGATCGCGCACATCGGCGTGGTGACAAGCGGCATGTTCAAGATGGGCGATGTGGTCACTCTGAAAGTCGATGCGAAGAACCGCCGCGACATCTGCAGAAACCACAGCGCTACGCACCTTATGCAGAAGGCGCTCCGCGTAGTCCTCGGCACTCATGTTGAGCAGAAGGGCTCCTATCAGGATGCGGACCGCACAAGATTCGACTTCAGCCACTTCCAGGCTATGACTGCGGATGAGATCAAGGCTGTTGAAGATCTTGTCAACGAGAAGATTTCAGAAGGTCTCGATGTCAAGACCGCGATCATGGGCATTGAAGACGCCAAGAAGAGCGGCGCTATGGCTCTGTTCGGCGAGAAATACGGCGACGAAGTCCGCGTAGTAAAGATGGGCGAATTCTCCACCGAGCTCTGCGGCGGAACACATGTAAAGAACACAAGCCAGATCGGCCAGTTCAAGATCCTGTCCGAGAACGGCGTCGCGGCAGGCGTCCGCAGAATTGAGGCGCTGACCGGCGACAATGTACGCGCTTACTATGAGGATCTTGAGAAGAAGATTCATGAGGCGGCTGCCATGGTCAAGGCAACTCCTGACACATTGGCTGACCACATCAAGAAACTTCAGGATGAGCTCAAGGCTGTCAAGAGCGAGAACGAGTCCCTCAAGGCCAAGGAAGCGCAGAACGCTCTCGGCGACGTCATGGACAAGGTAGTGGAGATCAAGGGCGTGAAGTTCCTGGCTTCCTCCGTCAAGGATGTCGACATGAACGGACTCCGCGACCTGGGCGACCAGCTCAAGGAGAAACTCGGCAGCGGCGTGATCCTTCTCATTTCAGAGAAGGGCGGCAAGGTCAACCTGATGACCATGGCGACAGACGATGTAGTCAAGAAGGGAGCTCATGCGGGCAACCTCATCAAAGCGATCGCCAAGGAAGTCGGCGGTGGCGGCGGCGGACGTCCCACTATGGCACAGGCGGGCGGCAAGAACCCTGCGGGCATTGACAGTGCTCTGAATGCGGCTCCGGCTGTTCTGGAAGGCATGATCAAATAATCATCTGAATTGTGAGACCGGTGCACCGGGAACCATGTGATTCCCGGTACGCCGGTCTTTTGTCGTTCACACGGTTCGATCCTGCAGATTCTTCTAAAACATGTGCGGTGCTTCAAAAATAAACGCTATTTGCATTATTTTGGTGCTAAGCTGCACAGATTAGTGTTAAAATAAGATTCGTGGCGCGGTGAGGGCGCACAAATACAGTTTAGAAAGCAAACTATATGAATATTACGGTTTATTTAGGCTCTGCCTCGGGTAATCATCCCGGGTATGCACAGGAAGTCATCAAACTCGGAACATGGATCGGAAAGTCAGGTCATCGGCTGATCTACGGCGGAAGCAGGATCGGACTTATGGGTGAACTGGCGGAAGCGGTCCTTCAGGCGGGCGGCGAAGTCATCGGTATTGAACCGGGATTTTTCGTGGACAGCTGCCTGCAGCATGACGGGATCACACAGCTCATCGTCACAGAGACAATGGCGGAGAGAAAAGAGAAGCTGATCGCATACGGGGACGCCTATATCGCATTTCCCGGGGGAACAGGGACACTTGAAGAGATCTCAGAGGTGATGTCCCAGGTGAGGCTGGGTCACAACGATAAGCCGTGTATTGTTTTTAATCTCAACGGTTATTATGAACCCCTTCGGCAGATGCTGGACGTCATGGTCCGGGAGGGATTTTTGGACGAGGAGAGCAGGAGCAGTTTTCTGTTTCTGCCGGATGTAGAGAGTATAGCGCGGGCGCTTGAATAAAGCCCGGACGGCAGGAGGAAAGGAGAGCGCAGGTGGATAAGAGAACTAAGAAAGACCTTGAAAGACTTAACGAGCTTACAAACAGAGAGAAGGATCTGCTCAAGGGCCTGTACGGAGATATGTTCAGCTCATCGATCAGGAAGAATTCAAAAGATATCTTCGAGGATACAGATTCCTCCCGGAAGCCGTCTGCAGCCGAACTTCTTGATCAGGCAAGACGGAAACGCCCCGATCCCTTAGAGGACGCGAAGAAGGCCCTCAGGGAGGCACAGGACCTGATGTCCCGCACAGAGGAGATCGCCCAGAATATGGACGAATCCAATAAAAAGAAGATGGAAGAGCTCATGAAGCTGACCAATGAGACCGGGGAAGTGAGACCTGTCGGGATGCCTCAGGGCGCTTCTAAGGGCGGAGAGTCCGCAGTTGCGGCGGGCGGCCCGGGTCCCGAGGGGCAGGAAGAGGAGCAGAAGCCTCAGGAGCCTGAGAAAGATCCCATGGAGGAACTGGAATCCCTCGTCGGCCTTACGACGATCAAGGATGACGTCAAGGAACTCATGGCATTTGTCAAAATACAGAAAATGAGAAGCGATGCCGGCCTCAGATCAGTGCCCGTATCTCTTCATCTGGTCTTTACAGGCAATCCCGGAACAGGCAAGACGACTGTCGCCAGGATCATCGGAAGGCTCTACAAGCAGATCGGCGTGCTCTCCAAGGGACAGCTTGTTGAGGTGGACCGCTCAGGCCTTGTGGCGGGCTATGTCGGACAGACCGCCCTCAAGACCCAGGAACAGATCAAGAAGGCTATGGGAGGTGTTCTGTTTATTGATGAAGCATACGCGCTGGCACAGAAAGACGACGCCTTCGGCCAGGAAGCCATCGACACAGTCCTTAAGGCAATGGAAGACCACAGAGACGACCTGGTCGTCATTGTGGCGGGCTACACCAAACCGATGGAGACGTTTATTAACAGCAATCCCGGACTGAAATCCCGTTTCAATAAGTATTTCGAATTCCCGGATTATACAATTGACGAACTCGAAGCCATCTTCTACCTCAATTGCCAGAAGTATGACTACATTGTGGAAGAGGACGCGAAGAAGCAGAT
>CACZJD010000113.1 GCA_902781325.1 uncultured Lachnospiraceae bacterium | reverse complement strand
TCCGGGATCATTGGCTCCAAATCAATAGGAAGTTTGATTTGATAATAAGATCTGGATTGGGTATAATCACCCTGTAAGATTTTTGTTAGTCGCATAACTTGATTTTACAGCAAAAACCGGGCTCTTTGGAGTCCGGTTTTTGTGTTATACGGATATGAAAAGTGACCTGCCTGTCAAGCGTCATGGATCAGGTCCGGACGGGTGCGGCAAGCCCCGGAAAAACTGCTTTGAATAAGCGGCCCGGATGAACCTGATCCTGACCGAGCGGAGGAGGGAATGAGGGCTGCAGCTCCTGCAGCCCGAAAGCCCAACATGTCCGAGCCGGCCAGTCATCAGAGCGGACGGCGAGTTTTGGATCAGCGGTTCCCTCCGCAGCGAAAGGAAGGATCTGTGTGAATCCCGCGATTTCAATGCAATTTTGAAGGGGCTTGCCGCACCCGCTCCGGATTTAATCCTTCGCTTAATGCGACAGCGCCTTTTAAAATGCTTACTTCTTATACTTTCTGTATGCCAGTACTGCAAGTCCGGCCAGTGCTGTTGCAAGGACCACGTCGATCGCGATTGCCGCTTTCTTCCAGCCTACCATGCCGCTCTGCAGATGCTCTTCATCATAAGCCCAGCTGTTAGCCGTGGTGTAGAGGATGTTGTGTGTGGCCTGTCTCATGTACTGCACGTTGGAGGCAGCTGTCTTGTCGGTGACTTGGTTGGGGCCGCCCTCGAAAGTGGAGAGCATTGCATCAACGCCGTTTGCCAGTGCCATATCCGCATTCATGAAGCCGTGACCGTTGTTGCGGAAGAAGTCGGAGACGATGAAGCCTCTGAAGCCCCACTCATCGCGGAGGATGGTGTTGTTGAGTGCACTGATTTCACCTGCCCACTTGTTGCCGATGAAAGCCCAGGACTCCATGGCCGCATTGGCGCCGCCAACCTTGACTGCGATCTCAAAAGGCTTCAGGTAGATCTCACGCATGGACTGCTCGGTTGCCCAGGCGCAGACCATCTTTCCGTTGGAGTCATACATGGCGAAATGCTTGATCGTGGAGTAAACACCCTCGGTCATAGCGCCTGCGACAGCGTCGGCCGCCATATAGCCTGCGAGAACGCCATCCTCAGAGAAGTACTCGTAGTTTCTTGCTGTAAACGCGCTGCGGTGTGTGTTCATGCCGGGCGCATACCAGCCGGTGGAGTTCATTTCCTTGGACATCCTGCCCATCATGGTGCCCCACTGGTTTGCCAGATCATGGCTCCAGGTGCAGGTGATCACGACTTCGATCGGAAAACCGATGGAACCGGCGCCGGTGAAGTTGTTGTTGATAGCGGCAGGTCCGTCACTGTCGACGTTCTGTACTTTGCCAATGGACGGAATCGCAGGTGTCTGGTAACCGGACAGTGCGATCATATTGGACATCTCATCGACAGTCAGCTGATCGAGGAGGTCTTCCCAGATCGGGTCATCATAGTCTTTGCCGCGTACGTCGGTGATCTTGAGAGAACCACTCTTGCCCGTCACAGGCATCTCGGCGTTGGGATCCACATAAGCCATGGGATCATAGTTGGAGTTGAGGTGATAGCCCTCTACATACCGCTCAGGCATGTTGAGATCAGAGGGAGCTGCAGTAGCAGCATCGTAGTTGGCGAACTTGTCTGCTCTGGAGAGGAATACCACGTCGCCCTGTGCATCCTGGAGCTGGTTGACAGCCGCAACCTTGTCGCTCTGTCTGGGATTGCTCTCGTTGTAGGTGATCGTGCTGCCCAGTGTAAAGGTTCTCTGGTCCAAAATAGTGTGAGAATCTGCGTTGACAGAGATGATGTAATCGCCCTGCTCAAGGACATAGCAGCCAGCACCCTTTTCGTCATAGGAGGCCATATCTTCCTGATCAAAGGTGATTGTGACGACTTCGCTCTGTCCGGGCTCGATCATGCCGGTCTTGGCATAGCGCACGAGGTTGGCGCTTGCTTTCTCGATACCGCCGTTTGTATACGGGGGATTGAAATAGACTTCCACAGCGTCTTTACCGGCTACAGAACCGGTGTTGGTAACGGTAACATCGATGCTGATCTGTGTGCCGTCGACCTTGAGATCGCTCATCTTCTGCTCAAAGGTCGTGTAGGAGAGGCCGTAGCCGAAGGGGAACTGCACGGTTTTGTCATAGTCAATGATGCCTTCTGCAGCAGCGGTCTCATAGAACTTGTATCCCACATAGATGTTCTCAACATAGTTGGTGAAAGCAGGAGAGTAATTGGTGGGAACGCCCGCGTTCATGCCTTCGACAGTGAGGTCGAGGAGGTTCGCGTAATCACGCTTCTCTGCGTTGTTATAATAGGGTGCCTTTGTGATGTCATAAACAAAGGTGTCATTGGTGTGACCCGAAGGATTCACAGTGCCGCGCAGGATCTCGCCAAGTGCTGTGAAGCCGACGTTGCCGGGACCGGGCGCCCAGATGACGGACTTGATCTGCTTGTATTCTTCTGTGAAGCCGAGTTCAAAGGCATATGCGCCGTTGTAAACGACGACGACATTATCAAAGTTGTCGCATACCAGCTTCACCATATCTTCTTCGGATTTGGTCAGCTGCAGGTAGTGCTCGCCGGCCTCGAAGTCATTATACTGACTGGAGTTCTGGACATAGGAGGCTTGGGACATATCCTGGGGAATGTCATTGTGGCCTTCACCTGCCATTCTGGAGATGACGACGACTGCGGTATCGGAAAAGGCCTTTGCACCATCGATCAATTCATTTGTGTAATTCTCTGCCGGAGGCTCAGGCAGATCCCAGTTCTGCGCGGTGATGGATACCGCTGCACGGTTTTCTGCATAGCCCTTGTAGAAATCGATCAGATCCTGATTGATTTCAAATCCGGCGCTCTTAAGACCGTCGATCAGGCTGACTACCGGAAACAGGGCATTCATGCCGCCGGATCCTGCGCCGCCGTAGACGGGGTTGGTGGAAGCCCAGCCAAAGAGATTCAGATTGGTTGTATCTGCCAGAGGCAGCAGGTTCTCTTCATTCTGCAGGAGAACAAATCCCTCTTCAGCAATCTGCTGTGCGACGGCAGAGGCCTCAGCGGTTGTCTCTTCCGTTACCTGTCCACTGCCAGTGGCCAGTGTGATCAATGTATTCATGGGTCCGAAGCAGATCATGTTGACAACGATCGCGATGCCTGCGATGGCTGCGATCCATGCTTCCTTGCGGATCAAAGATTTCAGTTTCTTTCCTTTTTTGCCTACTGCGACTGTAATGATGATTGCAGCGATCAGCAGTGCGGCGATGGCGATGAAGTAGGGTTTCAGTCCCTGCAGTACGCCAATCAGATCTTCCATTTCAAAAGATATCATTGTTTACCTCCCTTTGTGATGTAGAATTCTTTCCCTGTTCATTTGATGATACCGGTTTAAAATTTGGTGATTTTGTACGGATGAATCAAATGCTTCTCTTTCAATTTACTGATTTGGGCGCTTATTTGAAGAACAAGTCGGGACAATGTGTTATCATAATAGACAGGTTGTCTAAACCTGTTCAGTAAATTGCTTGGGGAATTGTTTTTTGGGGGGGACAATGAAAAAAGAATTGAACAAAAACGACCGCCGTTATGCCTATACACACGGCGTCATTAAAGATGCCATGCTGGAGCTTTTGCATGAGACTTCCTTTATCGAGATCACAGTGAGCGCTCTATGCCGGCAGGCGCAGGTCGGCCGCGCGACCTTTTACACGCACTATAACAACCTGACAGAGGTCATCGAGGAACTTGTTGAGGATGCAATCAAGGCAACAGACCGCAGCAGTGCCAAATCGGTAGATGGGATGCGGGAAGTGGCACGCTATTTGAACACGGATCACGGATTGCGGGAACTGGAGTCCAAGATCCTGCTCTTGCCCATCTGTCAGCGCGTTGCGGACAATCCCAAGTACAATGTCCTGTTTAAAGACACTGCGCTGTCAGAGTATATTCTTTCTATGATCTACCGGCAGGAAAAGGATTATCAGATTGCAGAGCTCAAGAAATACGGCCTTTCGGAAAAGGAAGCGGAGATGTTGTTCACCTATATGCTGACAGGAGCCTTTGCTGTCAACAAAGCGATGGGCTGGAAGAAGGATGAGGAGTGGATGCGCGTGCAGCGGATCATCCTGAATTTTGTCTGCGGGGGCATGGAGACGATTGAGAAGCTAAAATAGAATTTCGACAAGGAAATGATGAAAGAAAAGGAGATTGATCATGCTGCATACAGGAATAAAGGGGAATAGAGAGCTGACCGTCACGCAGGAACTGACCGCGCAGGCCATGGGAAGCGGAGAACTTCCTGTATTCGCGACGCCTGCCGTCATTGCGCTGGCAGAGGAAACAGCCTGGAGAAGCGTCGCGCCGGAGTTGGAGCCGGGACAGGGGACAGTTGGCACAGAACTGCATGTCGAACATATTTCTGCAACGCCGGTGGGCATGAAGGTGCGCTGCGAGACGGAACTTACAGAGATCGACAGAAGAAAGCTGTCATTCTCCGTCGTGGTCTACGATGAAGCAGGGGAGGTTGCCAGAGGCACACACTGCCGCTTTATTGTGGACAACGAGAAGTTTCTGAAACGGGCAGAAAAGAAACTGGACGGCACGGCGTAAAGCAGTAATCGGATATACGCCTTATCGGCGATGGGTGTCTTTGCGCAAAGCACGTTGACATGGAGGAAATAATGTCTGTAGAAAAAGCCAAAAAGTATCTGGAAGAAAAAGGCTATCTGGACCGCGTGATTGAGCCGGAGGTCTCCACTGCGACGGTAGAATTGGCAGCTGCTGCCATCGGCGTGGAGCCGGGAAGAATCTGCAAATCGCTTTCTTTTGCCATCGATGAGAGGCCCATTCTGATTCTGGCGGAAGGAATGGCCAGAGTCGACAACAGAAAGTATAAGGACACGTTCGGCAAAAAGGCCAAGATGATCTCCCGCGATCTGGTGGAACAGTGGATCGGACATGAGGCAGGCGGCGTCTGCCCCTTTGGCGTCAACGAGAATGTGGAGATCTATTTGGATGAAAGCCTTCGCAGGTGGGATGTGGTGTATCCGGCGGCCGGCAACGCGAACAGTGCCGTGCGGCTGACGCTGGAGGAACTGCAGGGGCTTGTGAATGCGCGGGGATGGGTTGACGTGTGCAAGTGAGGCGGCCTGGCATTGGGCACATCAGGTTGTTTCCCTTCCATGTGCCCAAACGCCGCCGGGCCAACGAAAATCCAGATCAATAATTCCCAATCTCACCCTGGTTCCGCACAATGATCATATACACGCCGTTGCGGCTCATGACAAGAAGCCGTTTCATGACGGACTCCTCGACGCTGACGCAGCCGGCGTTGGACCAGTGGTCGTAGCTCTTGCAGTGCAGGAAGATGGCGGAGCCCTTCTTGTAGACGGTCGGATTGCGGTTGAAGCCGATGGCCATCGCGTACTTGTACTGGTAATAGCTAATCAGATGCTCTCCGGCGACCGGCCTTGTGCTTTCCACCCACTGATTGTAGGTGCTGTATTCGCCGGACCAGTAGGAATTGT
The DNA here is from genome assembly GCA_902781325.1 of uncultured Lachnospiraceae bacterium. Lineage (GTDB taxonomy): Bacteria > Bacillota > Clostridia > Lachnospirales > Lachnospiraceae > CAG-791. Next base: position 5,101 of record CACZJD010000113.1, on the reverse strand, counting down.
TGGTGACCTTGCGATACTGCATGGCACTGCCCGGATTGGCGGCGATGCCAAAACTCGTGCAGGATCGGAACCTTGGTGCCTGTCACCATTAAGAATCAGTAAACTCATTTATGGATTTTTTATGGTGACAGGCACCTTTACCTTATTTTTTTTAAAAACGATGCGACTTTCATAGTTCACCTTGTACAATTATCTCCACTTACGTCATATCATCCTTCTCTCTTACTCCACAGATAAAAATCGATCCATAATCCGGGAGTATCTTGTTGAATTCAGCGATACACTCCTTACCATTCTCTGTTTTGACAAAATCTTCATACCAGCAGATCATCTGGTTATAAAGGTCGATGGCGCACTCCAGTTGTTCGTCCTTCGTTTTGCCTTTTAGGTTCAAGCATAGATTGCTGGCCACATAGCGATCCCAAATGGGCTTATTCACATCTACCGTAGCAAGCATTTTACTGGAAAATGAAGTTTCAATATTTTGTATAATGCGCGAATAATCTGTTCGAAAGTTGGACTACTGTTTTTGATTTCTTCAAAGAGGCCATAATAGGCAGCCCGCCATTCAGCATTTCGCCGAAACCGGTAGAATCCGTTATATGTGCGCTGAAAATCCAAATCCGCAGATACATCAACCTTGCGGACATGCTCAATAATCATTTTGTATTTGTCAAATCCCATGCTTTCAGCAATTCGGTTTTCGATTATCCTATGAGGATCAAGATATAACATAGAATTGGGATCCTTTCATAGATTCATATTGGTGCCAAAGGTACCTTTACAGAACCGGATGCAATGGAGCAGCCATTACTCACAGCACTTTACAGCCTGATCTCATCCAGCGCATATCTGATCTCATCTTCCACGATCTTCGTGCCTGACACCCTTAAGAATTAGTAAACTCATTTATGGATTTTTTATGGTGTCAGGTACCTTTACGCACTTATATCGTACTCTATATCCACTTATTCAGTCACTATTTTCGTTCCCATACAGCACACACATGGAAAGCTCCTCAATTATTGACCAGCCCCCTTGCCTGATGAACTGACATCTTTCGGTTTCTGTCATATTATTCAGTAAGCCAATTGCTTCCGCATGCAGCTTCTTCCAATCAGTATTTTTACTCTTATCCCTCATCTCTTTTTTGATATCTTCAAAAGTCATTTCCCCTGCTCCCAAATCTTCAATCACCTCTGGACCGGACTTCTTCTATCTATTCTTGCGCACTTCGATTGTATATATTGCAGCCCCTTGACAAACTCGAGAAGCACCATTCGCCATGCTCCTGTGTTTATATCTCATAAGAAAGCTTCTGAGGAATCTCTCCCCTGGCAAGTAAGCTTATTTCCCGGTAAACCATCTGGCTTGCCTCCTTCTCTATCGTGTTCTCTATTTTATGATGAAGGGCCTCATTCCAATTCCATTATCACAAATCCCCCAAAGTTCATGACGCGTTAATGAATGAATTGCGCGGAGAAGAAGGGCGTGGTCTCATTGTTTTCACACCCTTTAGAGAATAACCTCTCCAATACTAGGAGCTCGAAAAGAAAACAACCATTTTCCAGAGTATTCCCCGTCAAAATATGACCAAATTGAAATTTTGTAATCGTCCCATGCTGAATCAATATACCCCGAATCAAATAAATTTTGGAAAATCTCCTCTTGGCTCTCGTCGATCAGCCAGCCGCTAATCCTATTGGAAGGTCCAAAAAAGCTTCCTGAAAACCTTGAAAGGCACTCTTTCTCTGCCTTTACAAAGAAAATCTTTCCTGGAAATTTTATTTGTATAAGACTATTCAAGTCTGTACACATTAGCGAAAATCTATAGTTTTTACAGTCAGTAAATTTTAATCGCAGATTTTTCATTATCGGTCTGTCCCTCTTATTCCGGCTTTTTCAGCACGAGCCACCCTAAACTCTGCTTACTCGCTTTAAGTCTTAATTCCAGATCTTCATGCCTGACACCCTTAAGAATTAGTAAACTCATTTATGGTTTTTTATGTACCAGGTACCTTTACGGATAAACATATGCACCATAGCTCTCGTATTTTAATTCAAGTCGATCAACAACTGTTCTTACGAGTTCTTTTAAAATATCCCAGCTAAGCGGTGTTACGCACCATGTTTTATAACATTTTTCTTCGCCATTTTTATAAACTCGCAGTGTATAAGAATGCCCATCAAGTCCAATATGATGTTCATCTGTTTCAGGTAATTCATTAATATATAGTTTCTCAACACATCTCAGTCCCTCTTCTTCTAATAAATAGTCGTAAACAGGAGCCAGAGGCTTAAAAACACCTGCAGATGCAGCTATGTCAAGAACTACATTCGCTTTCGTCGAAGGATCCATTTTTTGTTCATACGCATAAGCTTTCACTGCATCAACTATCTCTTTCCAAGATGGCTGATAATTATAAAATGCTCTATATTCTCCGTCTTGCATTTCATGAAACTGAACACATATGGCATGATCAAAAGATGGCTCGATCAGCAAGTCCATTAAATGCCGTTTACTTGCCACCTCAAATCCATACCATTCCGAGTAATACGTCCCCACTGATCGTCCTTTCTTTGTCTTATCACCCAATCTAATTGCGCCTGAAATGCCATTGTTTCTGTTATCTCTATCCCAAAGTGTCTTTGATGAAATCATTATAACTCTTCAAAACTTCTGATTCATCCGATCTGACTAAGTCTTCTCAGAGATGGGCAAGAATTCGACCATCAAAAAAAGAAGGCTCGTCTGAACCTTCTTTATTGGGGCCCGTTTTTAGTTCGTTTTTAGTTTTTTGATCACGCACGTTGAATATCGTTGAATATATTCGGTCGATTAACGGTTTACGGTCGGTTGCGTTTTACCACGTTAAATATAGATGATCTGCCATAAATTCTTCTCAGAAAATACCCAGCGGCATTCTATTAATCATCTTTAAACAATTTGAAATAAAGGAAAAAACGAGGCATAATAGTAAGCGCTCACTAACTAAATCTTTCGCCCATCATACCTCAGAATTAACGATGGCCACCTGTATGATGGGCATTCTTTTTGAACGTTGGTTAGAATTTTCTAACACAGGTTCAAAACTCTACTGAACGACGTGGCCTTACTTTTGAACAATGCAGGGTGCGGTGAAAGAATTTCATGAATATCACAGAAAACAAAAGAGAACGAGAAAAGCAAATGGTCAGTGAAATGATCGCGCTGTACTGCCATAAGAAACATGGATCTCCAAAAGGCTGTCTGTGCCCCGAATGTACCGAGCTTACAGAATACGCAATTCAGCGCAGCAACAAGTGTCCCTTTATGGAAACCAAAACATTTTGCTCAAATTGTAAAGTGCACTGCTACAGGCCGGATATGCGGGAAAGAATCCGCACAGTGATGCGCTATTCCGGGCCGCGAATGATCTTTCATCATCCGGTAGTGGCAATCTGGCATGTTGTTTCTACAATAGCTGAGAAAAGGAGGATGAAAAAGTCATGAGCGTCAAGAGAATCTTTTTCGTAATACTTGGCTGCATTGCCTGTGTCTGGACACGGTGGGTGTGTTCCTGCCAATCCTGCCTACAACGCCATTCTATCTTTTGACCGTCTTCTTCTTCGCCAACAGCTCCCAAAAGCTGCACGACTGGTTTCTGGGGACCGAGCTCTATCACAAGCATCTGGAATCCTTTGTAAAAGACCGCGGAATGATGCGGTCCACAAAGGTTTCTATCATCATCACCGTGACGTTGCTGATGGGATTCATTTTTTTCATGATGGCCAGAAAAGGCCTCTGGATTCCCTGCGTCATCCTTGTTATCGTCTGGCTTGCACATATTCTCTATTTCTTGCTGCGTGTGAAGACGATCGATCCCTGATGCCAAGTCAAAATGTGTCACGGGGACGTATCAGCTGACACACATCTAAAAAACAGCATCTCTTTTGTAGTGAGATGCTGTTCGATATTTTGATCTGTGCCATTAACATTCCTTTTTCTTACTATATTTTGACATAAGGATGCCGTTGCGATCGAATACTGACTCCAGCTTCCAGGAGTGCATACTGCTCTTCGAGAAAAGGGGGAGATCGTCAGGATCGGCTGTCACAGGTGCAGTTATGAGGCTCAGCTCATCGATCAGGCCTTCCTTTGCGAAAGCTCCGTTTAAGACACTTCCGCCCTCAAGAAGGAGCACCCGGATATTGAACAGGCTGTTAAGCTTACTGAGAGCAAGAGAAAGATCCATTTCTTTTCGGCCCGCAAAGATATAAGAGATGCCGACGGAACGGAGCCAGGTAAGATACTCATCTTTTGCGTCTTCGCACAGGACTTCTATGATATGAGCCCGATCATATCCCGGGTCATCATCTTCGATCACGGGTGTTTTCCAGCCAAGGCGTCCCCTGCGGTCAAATGCAACACAAAAGAAGTCTGCATCAGGATTCGCAACATGGTCGTCCCTGGAGACAGAAACTCCTTCGAATGGCTTGAGGTCCGGGTACCATCCGCCGGTGAAGCTTCCTTCCATGGTGATCCGGCCGCAGGCAAAGGCATCTGCGTGAAGATCCCTGTGAACCCGGTAGTACTCATCAGAAGCCATCAGGCCCTGTGGCGTTTCCAGAAACTTTCCGGTTACCTTCCCGTCTATGGATGTTGTCATGTGGCAGATCACGTGTGGCCGCATATTATTTCCTCCTCTGTCAGAACACTATATCCCGATACCCTATCTCATCGATTTTCTCGTTCAGGAAGCGGATGCCCATTCGTTTTGTCGCCTTTCACCTGAGTTCCCGCTCTTCGTCGATGATCTGGTGGGTGTCCTGCTCATCGACTTCCGCGGCAGATACATGAAACTTGTTCTGCAGCTTTGCAATGTACAGTCTGCAGTTTCTCTGCTGGATTAATCTAGTTGATAGACATAAAATGCCCCCTTCCGGGCAGTAATCTTTTGTTTTTTAGCTTGTCTACCTGGAAGGGAGCATATCATGCGATTGATATAATTTATAAAGCCCCATTTTGGTCGATATCATCCCAGTAGGCTTCCGCCTCCTCATCCGTACTGATGACACCAAATAGCTTGTACATAAAATCTTCTTTTTCGTGATACAAGTT
>CACZJD010000112.1 GCA_902781325.1 uncultured Lachnospiraceae bacterium | reverse complement strand
GGAGCGATGCAGGGAACTTCTCTCCCGTCTGAAGGGACGCAAGTTTCTTGTGATGGGCAACCACGACTCTTATCTGTCTCCGCAGCAGTGGCGGGATCTGGGCTTTGAGGAGTGTTATGATCTTCCGGTCATATTAAAAGAATTTTTTATCCTCTCCCATACACCTCTTTATATCACTCGCAGCATGCCCTACGCCAATCTCTACGGTCATGTACACAGCAATCCTACCTACCGGTCCGTCAGCAGCCGCAGCGCCTGCGTCAGTGTGGAACGTATTGGTTACACCCCTGTTCTCCTCACAGATCTTCGGGACATGATGCAGGAAGCTGAGTAAGCAAATGCTGCCTGAGGCGGCATTTCACGGGCGGGAATAGTTTTCTCGCGCCGGCATATATCCTGTCTGTAACGACTTTTCAAGGACGGGGAAGTTCCGATAAAAAAAGGAGATGACTCTAACGGGTCATCTCTTTTTATGCAGTATTTTCCTTCCCCGTCCTTGAAACCGGAGTGAAAGACAGGGTATATGCCGGCGCGAAGAAATCTTGTCCCTCTGCGATTTTACTGCGCTGCCGCCAGCAGCTGCTTCGTATATTCTTCCTTTGGATGATCGTAAACTTCATCCACTGTTCCCTGTTCCACAATTCTTCCCTTTTTCATGACAAGAACTCTGTCGCAGAGCTGATACACGACGTTGAGATCGTGTGAAATGAACAGATAACTCAGGTCCAGCTCTTCCCGCAGGTCTCGAAGAAGCTGCAGGATCTGGGCCTGGATCGTCACGTCCAGTGCCGAGACCGGCTCATCCGCGATGATAAAGCGCGGTCTTCTGATAAGGGCTGCCGCGATGCTGACTCGCTGCCTCTGACCGCCGGACAGTTCCGAAGGCTTTGCACTAAGAACTTCCTGAGGGAGCTCTACTTTGGCGAGCATGTCGCGGACACGGCGCTTTCTCTCCGCCTCGTCGTACTTTCCGAATACGCGGAGGGGCTCTTCCAGCGACCATTCCACGGTGTATGCGGGGTTCAGCGAGCTGTAGGGATCCTGGAAAATGATCTGCGGGCGCTTTGTGTAGTGTACAATGCTGCCCTCCTCAGGCTCGAGCATTCCGAGGATCATTCTGGCCAATGTAGACTTACCGGTTCCGCTCTCTCCCACAAGCCCCATGATCTCTCCGTGGCGGATATTGAAATCCACATCGTAGAGGACCTGCTGGTACTTGCCTTTGCCAAAGAGGCCCGGTGTGCGGTAACCGCCGCTCACAAGATTCACCTCGAGGACAAGCTGCCTTTGCGCTTCAGTCACAGCTTCGGCGGCGGGATCAGCGCCAAGCCCGGTCATCGTTGTGATCGTATCCAAAATACTGTCAGCCATTGCGTTCACCTCCTGTCTGCCCGGATTCTGCGATAATAGCCTGCCCGGCCTCCTCCGCTTCTTCCTCCGCATGCTTTCTCGCGATCACTTTCACTCTCGCGGGAATGCACTCGATCAGATGCTGGGTATAAGGGTGCTGAGGATGGAAAAAGACATTTTTAGTCGTGCCCTCCTCCACGATCACTCCTCTCTGCATGACAGCAACGCGCTTGCAGAGTTTCCGCACAACATTGAGATTATGAGAGATGAAGAGCATAGACATCCCGTGCTTTTTGTTCAGTTTTTTCAAAAGCTCCAGGATCTGCGCCTGAATCGTCACATCCAGCGCCGTTGTGGGCTCATCCAAAAGAAGAAGGCTGGGGCGCGCCACAATGGCCGCAGCGATCATGGACCTCTGAAGCATTCCGCCGGAGAGCTCATGAGGGTACTTGTTGTAGACCGCCTCGGGATCCGGAAGCTCCACATCATCGAGAGCCTGGATCGCTCTCTTTTTTCGCTCTTCGGGACTGAGGTCTGTGTGAATCTCCAGAACCTCTTCCACCTGCTTGCCGACCTTCATCAGAGGGTCCATGGCGCTCATAGGCTCCTGGAAGACTACGCCGATCTTATTACCCTGCACTTTGCGGAGGAGCGCCCTGTTCGCGTGCAGCATATCTTCACCGTCCACGAGCACATCGCCCCTGTAATCACACTTTTTGCGGGGAAGGAGGCCGGCAATGCTCATCGCCGTGACTGATTTTCCTGAACCCGACTCGCCCACAAGGCCCAGGATCTCTCCATCCTTAAGGGTGAAACTCACTCCTGCCACTGCTTCCCTGTCTCTGTTATGAAATTTTACATGGAGATCTCTGACTTCCAGCATCAGTCCACCTCCTCATTCATTCTCTGCATGCCCTCTCCGATCAGGCTGACGCCGAACACGAGGAGCGCGATCACGCCGCCGACACTGAGCGCGTACCAGGGCGCTGAGCGGAACATTCCCTGCGCTTCGGAGAGCATATATCCCATCGAAACGTCCGGAGGCGTCACTCCTATTCCCAGAAAGCTCATGCTCGCCTCTGCCAGGACCGCGTTGTTAAAGCCGATCGTCAGTGCCGGGAGCAGTACATGGAGCGTATTGGGCAGCATATGGATCAAAAGGATCCGCAGGCTCGAAGCTCCCATCAGCCTCGCGCTGATAATATAATTCACGTCCCTCTGCGCTGCGAAAGCCGTTCGCATCATGCGGGCATAGCTGGGGATAAACACGATTCCCAAAGCAATGATCACATTGTATTTGCCCGGTCCCAGAATACTGATGATAACAAGGGCAAGGAGAATGCTCGGAAATGCTGTCAGCGCGTCGTTAAAGCGCATCAGCACTTCATCCACCATGCCGCCGAAATACCCGGTTATGGCGCCGATTATGATGCCGGCCCCTGATCCGATCAAAATAGTGAGCGCCGCGATCAGCAGCGTTGTTCCCGATCCCTGCATAACACGGCTGAAAATATCCCGGCCGAATTTGTCCGTTCCGAACAGATGCGCGGGTGACGGTCCCTGCAGCTTGGCGGAACTCATCTTGGTAGGGGGATAAGGAGTATAAAAGCGTCCAATGAGGATCCAGAGGATAATGATGCCTGTAATAATGCATCCGGCGATAAGATATCCGTTCCATTTTTTCTTCATCATTCGCGTCCTCCCAGTTTAAGGCGCGGATCAATCTTTTGATTGATCAGATCCGCTATTGTTCCCGAGAGGATGACCCAGAAGGCGAGGATGACGACAAGCGCCTCTACGACCGGATAATCTCTGTTGGAGATCGACGCCACAAGAAACCTTCCCATGCCGGGAATTCCAAATACCTGCTCTACAACAATACTGCCGCCGACGATCTCCGCCATGGTCTGGCCCAGGAATGTGATCGTGGGAACAAGGGAGTTCTTCAGGACATGTTTTTTCAGGACTTCCGTCCTGTCATTACCTCTTGAGATCGCTGTTCGCACATAGTCTTTCTCCATCTCCTCAACGAGAGTACTCTTGAGCATTCGCACCGCCATCGCGATCCTCGGAATCGCAATGCACACTGCGGCAAAAAAGAGATAGCACAGCGCTCCCAGCAGATTATGTTCCATTCTCGGAAAATCCCCAGGAGTAAAGAACTTCAGCACAATTCCAAACACATAAGAGACCAGAATACTCAGAAAGAATGCGGGTACTGCCATACAGAGCTGATTGATCGTCGTCCGGAGCCATTCTAAGCGGCTGCCGGATTTCTGCGCCGCGCGAAGACCCAGAGGAAGCGAACAGATGACAATGATCACAAAGCTGATCAGGACCGTTACAAGGGTCACCTTGAGCTTAGGTATGATCAGGGCTGCCACCGGCTGACGGTAACTGTAGGAAATCCCCAGATTGCCTGAGAAAAATCCCAGCAACCAGTTGAAGTATTGTACAATGAACGGCTTATCCAGCCCCAGTTCATGCCGCAGCAGCTCAAGCTGTGTCTCTGTGGCGTTCATTCCCAGGATCGCCCGCGCAGGGTCTCCTGAAATGATATGGAAAGCCGCGAAAGTCAGAAATGATACCAGGATCATTGTGATAAATAGTGCCAGAATTCGGCGGGCTGCATACTTCAAAGCAAGTATCTCCTTCTATCGGATCAGTCCGATTGGGTGCCGGTTCAGGTCGCCCTGGCCGGTCAAATAAAATGCGCAGCAATAAGAACGCCCTATTGCTGCGCACATGATCGCTCAGTCAGATTCCGTTTTCCGTCATCATTCCCACTTCAGCGTGGAAACATCCAGCACATACAGAGGATAGAATGTGAGGCCGGTCAGACCTTTGCGAACCGCGACCATATCCGCCATATCCTGGATGTAAACGCTGGCGGCGTGCTCGGTAAGGTTCTTTTCCATCTCTTTGTATATTTTGACCTGCTCCGCATCGTCATAGGTCTTTACAGCCTGTTCGAAGAGAGCGTCATAGTCTGCGTTGTTGTAGTTGATGAAGTTGTTTCCGCGGTTGCCTTCCGCATCTGCTACACGCTGGCCTGTAGTGAATCTCTCCAGAAGGCTTCTGGCTGTCAGCGGATCAGCTGTGAGGCCGATCACTGTGGACTGGAAGTTTCTTCCCGCATAAGTGTCCGCCTTCCAGGTCTCCCACTCCACGCGCTCAAGCTTAGCGTTGATGCCGACTTCCTTGAGCTGTTCCGCGATGACTTCCGCGGTGTCGCAGTGAGGCTGATAGTTGGAAGGTACTGTGATGGTCATATCAAAGCCGTTGGGATAGCCCGCCTGAGTGAGGAGGTCCTTGGCCTTATTGACATCGTGCTCGTAGTAGTTAATCAGGCTCTCGTCAAAATATTTCGTAAATGCGGGGAATACATTGGATCCGATGGGGAAGCCATAGCCGTCAAAAGCCATGTCCAGGATACCCTGTTTGTCTATCGCATAGCACAGAGCCTGACGTACAAGCTCATTGTCAAAAGGTGCCGTTTCATTGTTAAGATAGAGCGCCTGAACCAGATTCATCGTGCCCTGCTCGATATTGAAATTGTCCTTGTTGAGCTCTTTCACCTGCGTGCTGCTCAGATGAGAGACCAGATCCAGCGCGCCGCTCTCAAGCCCCATTACCAGGCCTTCTGTCTTCTCATTGATCTTATATGTGACCTTGTCGATATTGCCGGGAGTTCCCCAGTAATCCGCGAATTTCTCCAGCTCGACGGATTCCTGCGCCGTACGGGAAACATATTTATAGGGGCCTGTACCGATCGGGGCAGTGTCCTGCTTGTCATAATCAGCGGGAAGAATAGCCAGTGTCAGAAGAGACATCAGCTCCGTGTTGGGCTCGCTGAGAGTCATCACAAGCTTGTTGTCCCCATCCTTCTCAAGACTTGCGATACACTGAAGTCCTGTGGAAGTCTGCGGATTGACCTTAGGGTCATCCTTGCAGCGCTGAATAGAATAGATCACGTCGTCAAGATCCACTGTATCACCGTTGTGGAACTTCACGCCGTCGCGAAGTGTAAAAGTATACACAAGACCGTCATCGGAAATCTGAACGTCCGATGCCACTGCGGGGACAGTATCTCCCTTGGAATCATACTTCACAAGTCCCTCAAAGACATTGAACATTACTTCCTTGGTTCCTGCCGCCACCGCGTAGTGAGGGTCAAGGCTCTGGTCAAGATCCTGTGCGATACCGATCACGATCTCGTTGGCCTTTGCTCTCTCTGTGGAAGCCTGTTCCGTTCCGGCTGCTGCCTGTGTTCCAGCAGCGCCTGTGTTCTGTGCTGTTCCTTTGCCGCAGCCTGCGAGGAGCGCTCCAGCCATGCTTACAGCAAGGATCCCTGCCAGTAATCTTTTTTTCATTAGTTCTCCTTTCATCATTGCTCTCCCTCTATGAGAGTCAATGTGGGGCATTTAGCCCATTTACTTGCCTTGAACATTGTATGATATTGACAATTTTTTTACAAGCGCTGTTTGCATTTTAGCGCAATAAAGAAAGGGAACCGATAACTTCGGTTCCCTGAGAGCGATAGACGAGGCTCGAACTCGCGACCTCCACCTTGGCAAGGTGGCGTACTACCAACTGTACTACTATCGCATTTATAAAACTGTTTGGCAACCCGCGTTGCCGAGAGCGATAGACGAGGCTCGAACTCGCGACCTCCACCTTGGCAAGGTGGCGTACTACCAACTGTACTACTATCGCATTTA
>CACZJD010000111.1 GCA_902781325.1 uncultured Lachnospiraceae bacterium | reverse complement strand
TACCCAGACGATGAATACTTCTTCCTCAAGCTATTCGATGCCAGCCGGAGGGACTATGACCGCAACCCCAAATCCCACAGGTTTTGTGATTGAGCCATTAATATCACAAACAACAAAAACGTACTCACACAAAACGACTTTGCGAGTCCTTCGATGTCTCTCAGTTTCTCAGTCTTTGTGTTCAGTCCTCTGATTTGTAGCTGGTACAGACAATAAGCGAAAAAATAATTGTTTAAATCTGTATCTTTTTGGGATGATTTTTTATCTTTTTTGGATGATTTTTTATACGGTATATTGTTGTTTTTATATAAACTTTCTGCAAGTTTTTTATAGCGATTTCTTTTTAATTGATTATCGACACAGCTCTTTTCCGTGAATAATTCTCTATTCAGTTTCTCGAATGTTTTGATTATCTTATCATCTATCAGACTGAAGAATTCATGACACAAAAGACCAAGTATATATGAAACGGTTACAATTGAAAAAAGACATAGTGCAAGAAATAACATGTTCACTTCGTTTCTTTTCACTAAATATGAGAAAACATCTTTAGATATAGCACAACTAAACTGAATAGAAATGCCGAAACAACCGATTATGGTAAACAATCCGACAATGATATGATTGAAAAAATCAAAAAAACCAAGTTTATCAACAATTCTTTCCATAGTCAATCTCCTTGCTGTACACAACCAAACAAGTTCGTCAGTTAAACATTAAAAAGCCTGTGGACAGATTCTATATGTCTCTCATAATAGCATAACATATCAAACCGGAAAACTACTCTTTAACAGATTCATGTGAGAATCAGCCTTTAGTTACCCCACACCGTCTCATCCCCGCAAATATTCCTCACCTTCACCCTCAACGGCTTTTTCTCGCTCCGAATCGTCCCATCCCAGAACTCCTTCGTCTTTACGCCGTTTCTGATGACATACCCCAGCTTGTCTATTTTGATCTCGCTGTCCGAATGCCATGCTCCGGCTTCGGCGGTGCAGTCCAGACTGATGTATTCGATCAGTTCCAGCCCTTCCTCGCTGATGGTGATGGGCGTGAACTTCTTTTTCTTGGCGTTGAGGACGCCTTTGTTGTTATACTCCAGAATCTTTCCCATGACACGGTCACTGGTAAAGGAGTCAATGGTTACAACATATTCCTCAAACAGCCCTTCCGCTGCTTTTTCTACATGGAATCTGGCATAATCCTCGATGACCACATCATCCAAAACCGTTTTCAGATCACACAGCTCAATCTCCACTGTGGTGCTGTCGTCCTCGGCAATAAACTGCCGGATTTCCTCCTCGCTGGTGATGTCGATATAGTAGACAATCACCCTTTTCACGCTGGAATCCAAATCTGGAATCGCCTGATGGATGATGCGGTTCATGGTCACGTTATCCAGCAGCTTGGAGCTGCTGTCCATCAGGTCGGGGACATAGACCGGAATCACGCCCAGCCTGCTGTCAGAGATGGACCCCGCCCACACTGCATCAAGTTCAGCGTCCTTTTTCAGTCCGGGAATCAGTTGTTCTTGATTTCCAGCACCTCAAACTCTGCCCCGGCTGCTTTCAGTCGGTCACGGGTGGTCTGAATGGAGTTGATTCCCACATCACAGTGGATGAAACGCCGGCCCAGCTTTGCGGCAACCGCAGCAGTTACACCGCTTCCGCCGAAGAAATCTGCTACCAGCATTCCCTCATTAGAAGAAGCGTTGATGATTCGCTCCAGAAGGGCTTCGGGTTTCTGGGTTGCATAGTCAATTCGCTCAGATGCCTGCGAGTTAACTGCAAAAATGTCTGTCCAAAGATCTTGTGCTGGGACACCTGGCATCTCATCTAGGTATTGTTTATAACGTGCTGTACCATTCTTTGTGTAGTATAGACGCCCTTCTGATTCATATCGCCTCATTGTCTCAATCGGGCATCTCCAATATCCGCTAATTCCATTCCAAACGTAGGTGTAGCCACCACCCTGCAAGCCCTTCGCAGACAAATCACGATCCAAATATTTTCTTCCATCGGGATCGCTATTCCGGTAATAATGATTGATGTATTCATCTGAATAGGGAACATATTGCATATGAAAAATGTATTCCTCAGAATTTGAATAGTAGAAAATGCTGTCATGCAGGTTTGCAAATCCTGCACTATCGCTATGTGCCGTCGAGCGTTTCCATATTAGTTCATTCCGAAAATTATCTTCTCCGAAAATCTCATCCATCAATACCTTGACATAGTGACCAATATGATAGTCCAGATGTACATAAATGGACGCAGTATCACTCATGACACTCTTAATCGCCATCAGGTTCTCATACATCCAGTTCAGATACTTCTCTTTATCCCATACGTCCCCATACATCTTCTCCTCAAAGGATTTCAGGTCGTCAGCGTCCAGCTCCTGCTCTGCCTGAGCAATCGCCTCCGCCACTTTGGGGTTTCGGCGGATATAGACCTGCTTGGCATAGTCGGCGCCGCTGGCAAAAGGCGGGTCAATGTACACCAAGTCCACCTGAATGCCCTGCTCCTTCAGGTAGGCGCAGGCAGAGACGCACTCTCCCCGGATGACGAGATTTCCGTCCGTGTTCTGGCCTACCGTCTCCTGCCGCTCCATCTCATAGAGCGGCATTCCCCGCTGCAAGGTCATGGAGAGATCGTCAGCGCCTTTATAGCGCAGGATTCGGTTGAAGTTGCCCAGAACAGCCTGACCTTCCACAGGCTCCGGGACAAAGGGGACGTATTTGATAGGCATAATTAGAGCCCTCCGTTTTCTATGATTGCCTTTGCAACACCTTCCGCCATTGCACTGATAACGGCGTTGGATATGGTCTTAATAGTGCCAATGACCAGAGGAAGACCCTTCTGAGCAATAACCTCTTTTGTCTTATTCCAAACTGTGTCATTTCTAATTTTGTCAAGGTAGTCGTAACCTTCGTTGGTCAGATTTTCAACTAAGCACTGTCTTCCAGAAAGATCGGAACAGTCTACAGTGTTTTGTATAAGACCTGCTTGTTCGGCAAGAATACAGTGTTCATAGATTGTTCCGGAATCATATCCATCTATTTCTACAAGTACCGGTCCCTGACCTGCCTGATAGTTTTCTTCAATATAAAAAAGGACTTTTCTCAGTAAATCCATATCTCGTTTCATTTTCTATACCTCAAAAAAAGCACAAATAGAATCATGTGTCCGGGTCAACCTCTCCCGCTCTGACATGGTATCCTCCAAATACAGATACTCAAACCGGGCGTACCCGAACTTCTCGTTATTCTGCCGGATAAACTCCGACTCCACAAAGGCACGCTTTTCCCAGAACGCCGGATCATTGGCATAGATCTCGCCCTTTGTCTCTATGATAATCGCCTTATAGATTTCGCCGTCCTGCCGCTGCAAGATGAGAAAATCCGGGGTGTATACGCCGATATAGCTCCATCCTTTGCCTGCGTTGCGGAAGCACTTGATTTTAAACTCTGTCAGCGCCCTGTCTCCGTTATAGTAGACCTCCAATCCCCGCTCTTCCATCTCTGTAAAGCGCAGTACCTCATCCAAGAAGGTCTGCTCAAAGCTGCTGTCCGTGTGATAGGGCAGGTAGTGGAAGGAGCGGTTCTTTTGGGGATGAGAGGAATACTTGCGCCGGAGGCTGTCGGCAATCTCCTGATTGCCCAGCGATTCCAACGTCTGGATCATCGTCTCAATATCCTTCGGAGGCTGTAATTTGCCCTGATCGTCCAGTATGATGTTTTGCACCATGGACTGCTCCGGGAAATACGCCTTCGGCTTGTCTGTCTTTACCTCGGATGTAAAGTGGGCAATGTTCAACAGGCTGGCAGCTTGCGGAATCAGCTCTTCACGGCTGGAAAAGCTTCTCTTGTCCGAAAACGCCTTGCGGATGGCAGACTGCACCTTACCTTGGTCGTACTTGGAGCTGAACACACGTTGTCCGTCTCTCTCATAGGTGATTTCCTGATAGACGTTGCGAAGGGATGTCTCATAGGGGAGCATCTGTTCTATGGTCAGCGTACCGAAGCTGCCCTTGGAAATCTCATTCAGCCAGCCCATGAAGGTGGCAGACCGTGTCCCTCTCTCCCCATCGTCGACCTCAATGCGATGGACAACGGAGGAAAAGTCAGTGGTCTTGACAATGTCCCGTTCTGCAAGGGAGGTCTCGGGCGCAGTGGGGATCTTCCGCTCAGGGTCAGCGGTTTCCAGCAACAGCGACTCATACTGCACCCGAAGCTGATAGAACTCAACTCTGGGGAGTTGTAGGTATTCCATGCGGTTATAGCGCTTTATGACTGTCTCCTGCTCATTTCCTTTCATGAACTCATTCAGCGAGATATGGTGCTGCTGTTGGAGCTGCGCATTCAGCTTTTCGCCGTTATCACCGTTCAGGCAAATCAGCGCCGTCTCGCTGGCATCTTTGTCCACTTGACGAAGGCAGCGGCAACTGGTCTGCAAAACCATATTCTTGGGGCAGTCTCCCTCCTGAGAAAGAATAATGCCCGTCAGGCTGCGGCAATCCCAGCCTTCTTTGCCGATCTGCACCAACAACACAATGCGGATGGGAGACAGAGGTGTGTCCAGTGTGTCAAATTGCATCTGACTGTCCGCAGGCTGGGGGTAAGTCTTATTTCCCCGGTGGAATTTCAAAATGCAGTTGTCAGGCAATCCATACTCACTTATCACACGGGACACCAGCGGGTAAACCGTCTCTTCCAGCTTTTCAATGGTTCCGCAGTAGATACCCAGCTTTGCAGTCAGGCCATTTCCGTAGGTTCTGTCCTTGTAAGTATCCATGAAATCACGGACACCGTTTTCGATAATGCGGGCGCTGTCAGCGGACTCCGTAATCTTGACCACCGGACGTTTCAGGAAATTGCCAATTCCGTCAACAAGGGGATAGTAGTACACAGTATTGGTGATCTCAGCGGTGGAGACAGACAGCTTTTCGGTCACACTCACTTTTTCCGGTTTTTCCAGATAGGGCGTTCCGGAGAAGCCCACCACGGAATTGATGGTTCGGTTTTCCGCCCAACGATTGACCACTGCACGGAGCTTGATTTCGTCACGCACTGCATGATGAACCTCATCAATGAAGATGGACAGGGAGGGCAGCTTGCCGATCAGGTTTCGCAGTTCATTCGCCTGCCTGTCCTTTTCGTCAGTGCTTTCCTCATATAAGGTGATCTGACCTGACTGCTCCTGAATCCGATCCAGAATGACCTTTTCTGCATTGGTTACAGCGACCAGACCAAACAGCTCAGAGAGCGGCTGATGGCTGGCAATTTTCTGGACGTTTGGATTTTTTGTCTTGTTGGATTTGCTGGCAGTCTTTTGTTGATCCAGCACCTCAAAGGAGATCATTCGCTTCAATTCGGAGGCCGCCGGATCAGGAATGACCCATGTGGGATTGAAATTCTGAATGGTTCTCAGGCTCGGAACAACAGAGGATTTCAGACCGGACGGAGCGAAGATGATGAAGTTATGCGCAAACGCCGGGTTTTGCGGTTCGTTCCAGGCAAAGTACAGATCAAGATAGATAAATGCTGCCATCAGGAATGTTTTGCCTGCACCCATAGGAAGGCTGAACAGATAGTCGGTGTAGGAAACACCGTAAAACGCATCTTTGAAGAATTGAGCATAGTCGATCTGCTCTGGCGATTGGCGAATCTGTTTCTCCAGCTTGGCAGAGACTTGCTGTCCAACGTCGTTTCTCAGAATAGCATACTCAAACAATGCAGCGGCGGCAGCATGGGACTCCAAGTAAGAGCGCGTAGAGCCGGACAATTCAACTATGTCAAAATCAAGGGAATTGAATGCACCCTCAATAAACAGACGGGAAAGCGGCTTGCAGTCGCAGGCAATTTTCAGAAACAGATACGTCTTGATTGCCTCAATCTGAGCATCCCGCATTTGACCCGCCGTGCAAATGTAATCCACCAGTGAGCCAACGGGACAGTCAGAGGAAGCAAGCCATTGATTTCTCTTAGCCTCAATCATTTGATAGAACATGGAAGATCACCGTCTCAATTTAGTTACAAAAACCCATTTTAAGACATTATAGCCCTCCGGGAAGGAGATTGCAACGCTCATATAAAATAGTTTTTTGCAAGAAAGGGGATGGAAAGTCTTTTTCTATGGTGTCTATATTTCTTGTGGGTGTCTATATTTCTTGTGGGGTTATTGCAAGCGAGGACAGGAAATGGTATAGTCTATATGTCGGCAGAGTCTGACCTGAACGAATGACGGGTGAATCATTTTTCAGGTCAGACTCTGCTTTTTTCTGAGATGAAACAGCTCCGACGAAAGTCGGAGCAAACAGCTAACCTCTCATCGGGGGCAAGATCCGTACCGTGTCACACTTTCCCGCTCAGCGTGAAAGGTTCGACGGTACACTTGTAACACCGCCTTTGTCCTCGCCGGAAATGACTTTGTCCAAGCGAACTTTGCAAAGGGTATAGGCGTGTTCTCCCATTTCAATTCCAATATATTTCCGTCCCATTTTATGGGCAACAGCAGAAGTAGTTCCCGATCCAAGAAAAGAATCTAAGACGAGATCTCCCGGTATAGTAGCTATATCGAGTATGAGTTTAATGAGTTTTTCGGGTTTTGGTGTCTCAAAAGCCTTTTCCGTCTTAAATAACGCTTTTATTTCCGCTTTAGATACCCGGTTGCTCCCCGCATCCTCAAAACGCCACAGAGTCTCTGGAGGCCTGCTCGTGTGCTGGTCAGCATAAATTTTATAGTAGGGAGACCATCCCTTTCTTCCGTTCACCCATTCAATTAAATGTGGGCTAGCCTCAACTTTCTGAAGAGACCATCTCCATGTTCCATCAGAACCATCGGGACGTTTAGGATACACACTTGAACCATCTGGTGCTGTCAAAGGATAATACAGATTAGGTCTGGCCTGTCGAGAATCATTCTGGTTCATCGCTCGCAGGGGTTTTAAGTAATAACGCCGCCCATCCGAATCACTTTTGTCATAATGCTCCGGAATAGATGAGGATATGATTTGATGAATAATAACTCTTTCAATATTCTTTGCAAATACAAGCGTGTGATCGTATCGCGTAGAGAATAATTTAGCGTCCATACGAGGACTGTCGGATTTTTCCCACGCAATATCTGCAAGGAAATTCTGTCTTCCGAATACTTCGTCACACATCACTTTCATATAATGTGCTTCATTATCATCTAAAGAAATCCATATGCTCCCATCCTCTGACAGGAGATTTCTAAGAATTATAATCCGAGAGTACATTAGATTTAGCCAAATGGAATGCTCCAAATTATCATCATACTGCTCGAAGGCGCTGCCAGTATTATAGGGTGGATCGATATAGATGCATTTGACCCGTCCGGCATATTTGCTCTCCAGGGCTTTCAGGGTCATCCATGCTCTCGATGTTGCTCATCTGGAGCAATTCTCGTATCGCTTCTCTGCGAGCATTTTCTTCCGGGGTGCGTTTTCTCTTTGCCATAATGTTTAACCTCCATAACGGTGGCCATGAGACCACCATGCCGGAGGATCTCTGCTACCTCTACGGCGCCTATCTGGAGGACTATCTCCATGACGTGGAGATTTGCCAGCAGTTTGCCACTCGCAGCCGGGAGAAGATGGCGGAGATCATCCTTGCACGGCTGGGCTTGGAGGCGCAGGACGCATTTCACACCATCCACAACTATATTGATATCCACGAGCGGATTCTTCGCAAGGGTGCCATTGCTGCCCACAAGGGAGAGCGGGTGCTCATTCCCATCAACATGCGGGACGGCAGCGTTCTGGCAGTGGGAAAGGGCAACCCGGACTGGAACTGCTCTGCCCCCCACGGGGCCAGCATGGAGGAGTACCGCCGGGAGATGGCAGGGGTTTACACCACCTCTGTCAACGAGGCCACACTGGACGAAGCGCCCATGGCCTATAAGTCCCTTGCCGATATCATCGACGTGATCGCTGAGAGCGTAGATATCATCGAGGTGCTGCGGCCGATCTATAACTTTAAGGCAAACTGAGCCGGTACTGCTCCGGCTCAGTGCCGGAACAGGAGCGAACATGCAATGAACGCAATACCGGTCATCGACATGACCGCAACCGGAGTCAACATCACCCGCCTGCGCATCGGTGCAGGGCTGACGGTAAAGGACCTGCAGACCATCTTCGGGTTCAGCACTCCTCAGGCCATCTATAAGTGGCAGAGGGGGACGGCACTACCCACAGTGGACAATCTTGTGGTGCTGGCTGCTGTTTTCGGGGTGAAGATTGACGATATCCTCATCTTTCAGGGATGCGGACAAAGCCGTATTCCCGCATGAATCATCATCGCGGCTCCGTGTTGGAGCTGCTCTGGCCCCTTCGTCTAACTGGTCAGGACGCAGGACTCTCAATCCTGTAATACTGGGTTCAAATCCCGTAGGGGTCACCATGCGTCTTTAGCTCAGTCGGCAGAGCACCGCTCTTTTAA
>CACZJD010000110.1 GCA_902781325.1 uncultured Lachnospiraceae bacterium | reverse complement strand
GGCCTGTTTGAGGAGGAGAAGGACACTGAGGACGGCGTCACAGATGCCGAAGACGGCGAAGACCTTTTCTTCTGAGCGGCCGGTTTCTGAAAGACGGTTCACTGTTTTGACAAAATCTGAATGATAAGGAGGTTCACGATGGGCGGAGGATATTGGAGAAGAGAGGATTTTGCCAGATATTCGGTGGGAATGGGAAGAACGGTCAGGACCGACGGACACATTGATACTTCCGGAATGCGCGGCGCGCAGGACATGTACCGGGCAAGAGGGCTGGACCCGGATCTGAGCCCCTACAAGGTGATACGGGAGTGCTGCGACAGCGATGAGCACCCTGACACAGTGCCGGTGATCCTGGCGCTGGACGTCACGGGATCTATGGGCGGAGCGCTGCTGAAGACAGCTTCTTCCCTTGGTGTGATCATGCAGAATATCCTGGACAAGTACAAAGACGTGGAATTCATGATCATGGGGATTGGCGATCTGTCCTATGACCGCGGACCGATCCAGATCTCCCAGTTTGAGTCGGACATCCGGATTGCGGAGCACCTGGACAAAATATGGTTCGAGCGCGGCGGCGGCGGAAACAGTTTCGAATCCTACACAGCTGCCTGGTACATGGGGCTGCACCACACCGCTCTGGACTGCTGGAAAAGAGGAAGGAAAGGCATCATCATCACTTTAGGCGATGAACCGCTCAACCCCTATCTTCCCGGAAGCCGTCTGGAACAGCTGACCGGCGACTGTCTTCAGGGAGATGTAGAGACCCGGGAACTGTACCTGCGCGCGCTGGAAAAATTTGAGATCTTCCATGTAGCTATTGATGACCCAGGGGACTGTTACAGGCGATACGCCGGTCAGATCCGGCACAGTTTCGGGCGTCTGTTGAAAAAGCGGCTGCGCGTTTCCACACTGGACGAACTGCCCCGCACGATCCTGGAGTGCCTTGAGGAGTGCGGGATCAGCGAAATGCCGCGCGGTGACGATATACCGGACGGCAGCACAGAAGCCGGCCGAAAACCCGGCGGGTTCTTTGGCCTGTTCAGCGGAATGGGCACGGCAAGCTGGTAAACTGAGATAAAGGAGGAGTCATGCAGAACATTAAGCTGATCATCGGAGCTAATTACGGGGATGAGGGAAAGGGACTGGCAGCAGATTACTTCGGAGCCCGGGCCGCAGGAAAGTTCAATACGATCAACGTCCTGACCAATGGAGGCCCTCAGCGCGGTCATACCGTGGAGCTGGCGGACGGCCGCCGGCATGTGTTCAAACACTTCGGCGCGGCATCCTTCAGGGGTGCCGCGAGTTACTTCGACGAACAGTTCATGGTAAATCCGATGGAATTCATGCGGGAGTACAGCGCTCTCAGTGCGGTACACGAAGCGCCGGAGGCATACATAAATCCCCGCTGCCGGTTCTCCACCCCCTGGGATATGCTGACAAATCAGCTGTTTTCAGAAAAGAACGGGCTCCACAACAGCTGCGGTTTCGGAATCTGGGAGACTGTACTTCGCTATCGCAAAGGATACGGCATCTCCCTGGGCGCATTTGCCAAAATGAGCAGAGAGGACCGGATCCTCTATCTGCGCGGACTGCGGGATGGTTATTTCGCAGAGAGGATCCGGGGTCTTAATGCTGCGGACTGCTTTTTCCGGGATGAACTGCTCTGTCACTTCGAGCAGGACTGCGAATCCATGCTGCTTCTCTGCCCTCTTCGGGAGTACGATTATCTGAGGCACTATCAGACAGTCCTGTTTGAGAACGCCCAGGGCCTGCTGCTCGACGGCAACTCCCTCGAGGGGCAGGAATTCACCACTCCTTCCACAACAGGCTCTGCCAGGGTTACTGAGTCCGTGGAGCGCATATTCCGCGGCGCGGATGTCGAAATCTGTTATGTAACACGTTCCTACCTCACAAGGCACGGAGACGGCCCTATGGAAGACGAGATCACAGAGCGGCAGTTGGCATCGGTCTTCCCGGGTATAAGGCCGGATGCCACGAACACCCAAAACCGTTTTCAGGGTAATCTTCGATATGGTATGATGGATGTGAATCTACTCGCTGAAAGGATCCGAAAGGATTTCGACCGCGGTTCCCGCGGCACCGCAAACCGATACCGCTCTTCTGTGATGATCACGCATTTGAATGAATACGCGGGCATCGACACCGGCAGCCTTGCGCAGCGTTTTGAAACGCTTTATCTGTCGGATGGCAAAACCGGCGGTGACACTCACATTTTGAAAAGGACAGGCGCACAGCATGCAGTCAGAACAGCAATATCTGCAGGAATATGATCCGTCTCAGTTCGAGCACCCCTCCGTGACGGTGGACATACTGATCTTCACAGTGTCGGACAGAAAACTCCGCCTTCTGCTGATCAGGAGAAACGAGCATCCCTATCTGGGAAAATGGGCGATTCCCGGCGGCTTCCTTCGAATGGACGAGTCCGCGGATGAAGCGGCCGCCCGCAGGATCAGGGAGGAAGCCGGCGTTGAAAACGTCCACTTGGAACAACTCTACACTTTTTCCGCAGTGGATCGCGATCCCAGGACCAGAGTTATCTCCATCGCCTATCTCGCCACTGTTTCACCGGGAAAACTGCATTTTAACGCAGGTACCGGCGCAGAAGAAGCCGCTCTCTTTTCAATCGGCGGGATCACGGGGGAGAGCGTCGGGGAACAGCCGGAAGCCTTGGAATCCCGCTCTTTTGAGGAAATGGTCCTGACGGGCCCTGACGGAGAACTGATCACCGGAAGCGATCTTGCTTTTGATCACGCCGGGATCATCCGGACTGCTGTGCAGCGCATGCGCGGAAAACTCGATTACACGGATCTGGCTTTCGGGTTCCTGGAAGATCCGGACTCCTTTACACTGACCGAATTGCGGATCATCCACGAGGCGATCCTGGACCGTTCTCTTGACGTCGGCAATTTCCGGCGAACCATTAAGCGTGAATATGAAACTGCCGGCCGGATCACCGAACAGGGCCTTGAAAAGGGTTCCGTCGGCAGACCTGCTATGCTCTACAGTTTTATCAGGCGTTCCAAAAGAGAAACAAAAGATTGAAAAGCCCTGTAAATTGTGCTAAAGTTCAATATTATGCCAATTTGTCAGTGTTTCAAAAAAAACGATTAAAATATGCAGCGAAAAGCAATTGTAAGAATAGCCGGATTTCTGTTGGTCCTCGTGGTACTGCTGAAGATCTTCAGCATACTGTTTGATGGCGGCTATTGGTTTGAAAAAAAGTTTATTTATGACCGCAATGCGCGGTTGGCCGCATTTGGTCTGGAGCAGAAAGATCAGATTAATATTCTCAATATCGGAGACAGCCTCAGCACCACCTCGCTGGCGCCCATGGAACTGTACAGAGACTACGGATATACTTCCTATAACCTCGGACAGGACCTGCAGACTCCGATCGAGAGCTATTTTGCCCTTAGGACTGCTCTGAAGACACAGCCGATCAAGGTCGTGCTCTATGAAGGGCACAATCTGTTCTTCGCCTCAGAAGATTTTGAATTTCCCTCATCGCTTTTGTCGGAATCCCTCAAGACCGAATTTCCATTTCTGCGCTTCCATTATGTATGGCTCAAATACTGGAAACCGCGCAGCATAAGACACTATTTCAAAGGTTTTTTGGTAAACGACGGTCACGACGGTTACACAGGAGGCGAATACTACGACTGGGACAGCACGGAGCGGCATTGGGTAAATGATCTCTATGTGGAAGTTTTGAAGAAAACTGTGGATCTGTGCCGCCGCAAGGGCATTTACTTTGTAATCTACAGTGCGCCTTCTCCCGTGTGTTATAATTCCATTTCTATCCACAACACTCTGGCAGACATCGCCGAGGAACTCGGTGTAGATTATCTGGACGCCAATTACGACCGTGATAAGATCGAGATGGACTGGAACGCGGACACACATGACTGCGGCGATCACCTCAATCTGAGCGGTTCAAGGAGAATGACCACCTATCTGGGAGATTATCTTGCGGAAAACACGGATCTCCCCGACCACAGAGATGATCCTGATTATCAGGCCTGGAATGATCTCTGGGATCCCTATGCGGAAGAGATCATTCAGATGGAAAACCTCTACTACACGATCCTTGAAGACGAGATGGGATTCTATGACTGAGCAGCATAATAAAAGCGGTTTCGAAGAGATTCTTCAAAACCGCTTTTTTATTGTTCCTCTGTCTGTTGTGTTTAATAGAACTTCTCCACGTCTCCGGCTATGCCGTAAGTCTTCTTGAACTCCTCAAGATCCTTAGGACTGCGGATCAGCGCGATCTCCTCGAACTGCCCCGAGCGCTTGTTGAGAAAGCCGGCGACCTGTTCGCCTGTGCAGATACTGCAGCGGATCGCGGGTTTGGTCTTCTCCTTGTCGTAGGATTTGGCAAAAGAGCGGCCGCCGCCCGATCCTTCACTCTTCTTATCATCTTTCCGGAAAAAAAATCCCATCGCGCGTGCCCCCTTTCATCAGGATCTGCTATTTCTTATCATTTGTGAAACTGATCGAGTTCTCGATCGCGTCTATGACCACGCGCGCCGCTTTCCGGTTCTCTTTGAGGGCGTACGCGTAGAGCATGTAAAAACAGTTTACATTCTGGAAAACCAGCACTTCGCCGATCTGAGGCGCCCCCTCGAGAACGTACTCGTAGGTAAAACCGTTCGCATTGCGTCCGCTGACCTTCTTGTGCTCGAAGCCGCCGCACTTGTAACTGCTCTTATTGAGCGATGTCCTCATTTTGCGTTCGGCGCTGTCCGCTACAGCCGCGGGCCCCGTGATCATAGCGGAGAGCAGATTTGTGCGGTTCCAGAGAACCGTGATCATCATGTGTCTCTTCTCGTCCTTGATCCCCCATCGGTTCGGATTATCGTCAAGAAACGCTTCCTTGAGCTGCGCCCTGTCCATCTCCTCAAAACCGTCGGGATAAGATAATATCACCTCTTCATTAATGATCGTTTTAACCATAGTCATCTCCTGTTCAGAAATTAACGCTCATTCAATTAGAAGTATATCACATTATGCAAAGCCTATCATCATTCCGATCAATCTCACTAAGAGAGCCGCGACCCATGCTACCGCGCACTGCCATACGACGACGCGCAGCCCCCATCTGGATCCCAGTTCCCTGCGTATAGAAGCGATCGCAGCAACACAGGGTGTATAGAGAAGGCTGAAGACCAGGAGCGTTGCGGCCGCAAGGGGCGTCATGGCAGCTTTTACGCCGCCCTGGGCGCCGTACAGGATCTCCAGGACCGAGACTACGCTCTCTTTTGCCATAAAGCCGCTGATCAGGGAGGTCACGATCTTCCAGTCTCCGAGACCAAGCGGTACAAACAGCGGCGAGATCACGCCGGCTATCGTCGCGAGAATGCTGTCCTGGGAATTCTCGACCAGATAAAGCCTGAAGTCAAAACTCTGCAGGAACCACACAATGATCGTAGCCAGAAGGATCACGCTGAACGCTCTCTGCAGGAAGTCCTTGGACTTCTCCCACAGAAGCTGCAGCACATTTCTGAGACTCGGCAGGCGGTAGTTGGGCAGTTCCATCACAAACGGAACCGCCTCTCCCTTAAAGGCAGTGTTTTTAAACAGCAGGGCCGCCAGTATCCCTGCGATGATCCCCAGCACATAAAGGCCTATCATGATCAGCGCCTTGTATCTGGGGAAAAACGCGTCCACGAAGAATGCGTAGATCGGGAGCTTCGCCGTGCAGCTCATAAAAGGCGTCAGCAGGATCGTCATTTTTCTGTCGCGTTCGCTGGGCAGTGTCCTTGTAGACATAACCGCCGGCACCGTACAGCCGAAACCGATCAGCATGGGAACAATGCTTCGCCCCGACAGACCGATCTTGCGCAGGATCTTATCCATGACAAAGGCGACTCTCGCTATATAACCGCTGTCCTCCAGCATGGACAGGAAGAAAAACATTGTGATGATGATCGGCAGGAAACTCAGAACGCTCCCCACACCTTCAAAAATTCCGTCTATGATCAGTCCGTGCAGCACCACACTGACGTTGGCTGCAGTCAGCGCTTTGTCCACCATATCAGTGAGCGCTGCGATCCCTGCCTCCAGCAGTTCCTGGAAAAACAGTCCGATCACATTGAAAGTGAGGAAACATACTCCTCCCATGATCAGGATAAACATAGGGATCGCGGTATACTTGCCGGTAAGAATGCGGTCGATCTTCGCGCTCTTCTCACTGCCTTTATTTACCTTGGGCTTGATCACGCAGGCATCGCACGCTTTCATTATATAGTCAAAGCGCATGTCCGCGATGGCTGCCGTCTTGTCCAGGCCGCGCTCTTTTTCCATCTGCAGCGTAAGATGGCCCAGAAGTTCCATCTCATTGGCATCCAGACCAAGCTTTCCGATGACCAGTTCATCCCCCTCAATGGCCTTGCTCGCCGC
>CACZJD010000109.1 GCA_902781325.1 uncultured Lachnospiraceae bacterium | reverse complement strand
GAAAAGACTGCTTTTCTTTACCGGCAGAGCGCCGGAAAAGGTTTCCCGATTCGCGATGCCCAAGGGTATGTACAGAGAAACGGCCCCGACCTTGTCACTTAAGAGATACCTGGACCTGATGCTGGAGGCGCAGGGCGCCGCATATGCGGACTCCGCGGAGGAAGCGGACCTGATCCTGACGATCGGAAAGCCCGAGGAGGAGAGAGCGGTGAGCCTGGTTGACCGCAATTTCTTCCTGGAGGCCTGAATGACGCCTGTCATAAAGAAAAACTGTATTTATAAGCATTGAAAAAGGGGCTTGCTGTGCAAGCCCCTTTCAATTTATCGGTTTTTTACAGTTCTCCGTTTTCCATCGCTGCTGCGACGTCAGAAAGGGAATCGTAGATCCCGGCGCACATGTCCCGCGTGGCCTGATCCGGTTTCACATCGTTCGGGACCATGATCGGCGCGCAGCCCGCTCTGTATGCGGCGAGAATACCGTTGGGACTGTCTTCGAGCACATAGCAGTCCTCCGGTCTGAATCCGATCTTCTCTGCAACCCTGGTATAACCTTCCGGATGCGGTTTGCCGAGGACCACTTCGTCTCCGCACAGCGTCGCGGCAAAATAGTGACCGACCCCTGCGCTCTCAAGGTTGCTGTTGACGATCTTGCGGTCGCTCCCGCTCGCCAGCCCGAGGGGATATCCCTTATCCGACAGATAGGCCAGGAGCGTATCCAGGCCGGGTCTTGCCCGCAGCTCTGTTTTGACGCGTTCCGCGACCAGGTCAAAAGTCCGGCGAATGAAAGCCTCCGCGTCCGCTCCGGCCGGCAGATAGCGGGCGGCGGTATCGATCATATCCTGTCCGCTTCTTCCCATCAGCGCCAGATGCATCTCATGGGACATTTCGAAATTGTACAGTTCCATGGCGATGTCATCGAATGCCTTGTCATAGATACACTGGGTGTCGAACATAAGACCGTCCATATCAAAGATCACAGCTTTTTTCTTCATAACTCCTCCTGCAGCCGGCCTTTCACAGAGTTTACAGACCGGCGCGGAGCGCCTGAGTAATGTGTCAGTGAAATTTCGGCATGTAATCTCCGTGCGCGGCGATCAGTTCATCGACTATCTTTTTGATAGTGTCGATGTCCAGCTCGCTCCCCGTGTGGGGATCGAGCATGGCTGCCTGATAGACGTGCTCGAGCTTATGGGTGCGGGCTGCCTCAATGGTGAGGAGCTGCACGTTTATGTTTGTCATGTTCATGGCCGCGCAGACGACCGGGAGAGCACCGACGCGGCAGGGATTGATCCCGCGTCCGTTGACAAGACAGGGAACCTCCACGCAGGCTTCTTCGGGGAGGTTGCTGATCAGATGGCCGGTGTTGAGGACATTGCCGCCGATCTGATAAGGCGTGCCGGTGACTACGGACTCCATGATGTGGGAGGCGTACTCCCTGGAGCGCTCGTGGGTCTTGACGCCGGTCTCGAGAAGCTCTGCATATTCCTTCTTCCAGGACTCGATCTGGTTAATGCAGCGGCGCGGATATTCATCCAGCGGGATATTGTAGCGGTCAATGAGCTCCGGATATCTGCTCTTTATATAGAATCCGTTGTACTCGGCGTTATGTTCGCTGGACTCAGTACAATAGTAGCCGAAATTGCGGATATAGTCAAAACGGACCTTATCTTTAAACTCGGGATCCGCTATTTTGGCAGCGACGCGGGACTTGATCTCGGGATAGAGGTCGTTTCCGTCCTTGTCACGGATCTCTAACAGCCAGGCCATGTGGTTGATTCCTGCGATCAGTTCCTTGCGTCCCTCAAGCTTGTCCTCCATGCCGACAAAAGTGAGAAGATCTTTCGAACAGACCTGCACGCTGTGGCAAAGCCCCACTGTTTTGACGCCGGTGCAGCGCTGCATATAACCGGACAGCATGGCCATCGGGTTGGTGTAGTTCAAAAAGAGCGCGTCCGGGCACACTTCTTCCATATCTCTTGCGAAATCTTCCATGACCGGGATCGTTCGCAGCGCGCGCATGATGCCTCCGATGCCGAGGGTATCCGCAATGGTTTGGCGAAGGCCGTATTTCCTGGGGATCTCAAAGTCAATGATGGTAGCGGGATCGTATCCGCCGACCTGGATCGCGTTGACGACGAAAGACGCACCGGCAAGAGCCTTTCGGCGGTTATCGACGCCGAGATAGCACTCGATCCGTCCGTATCCACCCAGGACACCGCGCATGGCCTCGAGGATCGTCCGGCTCTCTTCAAGCCGCACTGCGTCGATATCATACAGGGCGAAGACGCTGTCTCTGAGCGCCTCGCTGCACATGCAGTCTCCTATAACATTTCTTGCGAAAACGGTGCTTCCGGCACCCATAAAAGTGATTTTCACAGTCATACCCCTCCTGAGATTTTTTTACAGGATAGCAGAAGGTTCACTGCCGATACATGGCGTAATGTGTCAGGATACAGCAGTTTTACAAAATAACGCAGACATCAAGGGCAATCAGAGCACACTTATGATAAAATAAAAACGGTTGGATTTTCTGATCGTTTAGAAGAAAAATTGCAGCAAAGAGCTGATCGCGTTTCTGAGAACGCCTGTCAAGTAATTAAGGAGGAAAGAGTATGGGGTACATGGAAAGATATCAGGAGTGGATCGAAAGACTTCCGGAAGATCATCCGTTTCATGCGGAACTTCTCTCAATAAGCAGAAATGACGCGGAGATTAAGGACCGCTTCTACAAGGAGATCGAGTTCGGTACAGCCGGCCTTCGCGGGATCTTCGGAGCCGGAACGAACCGCATGAATGAGTTTACGGTCGGCCGTGCGACGCAGGGAATCGCCAACTATATTTTGAACTCCGGAGAGGATGTGAACCGGGGATTTGTGCTGGCCTATGACAGCCGCTACAATTCCAGGGAATTTGCGCAGCTGGCAGCGGAGATCCTGGCAGGAAACGGGATCAAGGCTTACCTGTTCCCTTCGCTTCGTCCTACTCCCGAACTGTCATTTGCGATCAGAAGCTTCGCGGCTCTGGGCGGTATCAACATGACAGCCAGCCACAACCCGAAGGAATACAACGGATACAAGGTTTACTGGATGGACGGCGCGCAGATCTCCGGGGAGATCTCCGACGGAATGCTGAAGGAAATCCTGGCGCTTGATCTCTTTGACAATTTTAAGAAGATCCCGCTGGAAGAGGCCATCGAGGAGAGAAAAGTCAGGATGCTGGGCGAGGAGATGGATCTGGCGTACCTCGACTACGTTATGTCTATGAGACAGCGTTCGGATGACGAGATCGACAGGACGATCCCGATCGTCTACACGCCGCTCAATGGCGCGGGCAGCATCCCTATGCAGAAACTGGCAGCTGATCTCGGTTACGAGAACTTTTATATTGTTCCCGAGCAGAAGGACCCCGATCCGGAATTCACGACGGTGGGTTATCCCAATCCTGAGGACCCCAAAGCCTTTGCTCTGTCCGAGGAACTGGGCCGCAAAGTAGGCGCGGACGTTCTGATCGCAACAGATCCGGACAGTGACAGAATGGCTGTTGAGGTCTCCGACGGGAAGGGCGGTTATATACCTCTGAACGGAAATCAGACCGGAGCGCTTCTGATCGCCTATATGGCAAGGAGCATGGACGAGAAGGGCACACTTCCCAAAAAAGCCGCGATGATCAAGTCTATCGTCACAGGTAATTTCGGCCGGGTGATCTGCGAGAATTTCGGGATCCGCGTGTTCGACGCTCTGACCGGATTTAAGAATATCTGCGGCGTCATTCCAAAGGCGGAGGATATGGGATATACCTATTTCTTCGGCTATGAGGAGAGTATCGGGTGCGCGCCCGGCGTGGAGATCCGCGACAAGGACGGTATCTGCGCCTCCATGCTGATCATGGAACTTGCCGCCTGGTGCCGCAAGAACGGCATGACCCTGCTGCAGTATCTGGACTCCCTGTATAAAAAATACGGCTACTACGCGGAGGATCAGGTATCACTGGTACTTAAAGGCATTGAGGGCGCCGAGAGGATCGGGCGCATCATGGACGTGTTCCGCGTAAATAAACCCGGAAAGTTCGGCAGATTTGTGGTGGACAAGTGCACGGACTACATCAACGGAGATAAAGATGTTCCGGCCTCAAATGTGCTGATCTACAAAATGACCGACGGCAACTGGTTCGCCATGAGGCCTTCAGGAACAGAGCCCAAGATCAAATTCTACTTCTACGCGAAATCGGACAATATGAATGAATCGCTGGAATTAGTCCATGATATGAGAACAGCAGTGGGTGAAATAGTACAGAGTATTGAGTGATAAAAAGGACGGGCCGCGCCGGAATGCGCGGCCTGTTTTTTGTGTCCTTCAATAGGTTGTAAATATCCATGTATATGGAATTTTTGTGTACTAACATATACCCTCGGATGTGGTAATATAGACAATAGAAAAGGTTATACACTATAATAGTTGTATATTTTGCAGTATAAAGCTGCGCACAAAGCAAAGTTATTAAGGAGGGTAAAAATTATGGTTTCTTGGAAGAATTTTGACACACTGGCATCCTATGAGAAACTGATGGCGCTCAAGGGCCATGTCAATCTGGTGGAAGTAATGTCCGGTGAGAACGGTGCGAAGCGCGTTGCTGAGTACTGCGTTCCCATGGCTTGCGATATGAAATACAATTTCGCCGCTAAGGCAGTTGATGACGATATTCTCGCAGTTCTTCAGGAACTGGCTGACGAGGCTCAGCTGACAGAGAAATACGCAGAGCTTTACAACGGCGCTGTGATCAACACAGGTGAGAAGCGTCTCGTTCTGCATCAGCTCTGCCGCGGACAGCAGGGCGGCGATGTCATCGCTGACGGCGTCAACAAGAGAGAGTTCTATACAGGCCAGCAGAAGAAAGCGGCTGATTTCGCGAACAAGGTTCACGCAGGCGAGATCACAAACGCAGCCGGCGAGAAGTTCACCACTGTAGTACAGATCGGTATCGGCGGCTCTGACCTCGGCCCCCGTGCTCTCTATATCGCTCTTGAGAACTGGGCAAAGAGATACGGCAAACAGAAGATGGAAGCCAGATTCATCTCCAACGTTGACCCCGATGACGCAGCAGCAGTCCTGAAGTCCGTCGATGTCGCACATTCCCTCTTCATCGTTGTCTCCAAGTCCGGCACCACCCTTGAGACTCTGACCAACGAGTCCTTCGTAAGGGATGCCCTTAAGAATGCAGGCGTAGATCCTTCCAAGCACATGCTTGCTGTTACCAGTGAGACTTCTCCTCTGGCGAAGAGCGCTGATTATCTGGAAGCATTCTTCATGGATGACTACATCGGCGGCCGTTATTCTTCTTCCTCCTGCGTAGGCGCAGTTGTTCTGTCCCTGGCATTCGGACCGGAAGTATTCGCGGAGATCATGGACGGCGCAGCAGAGTCTGACGCTCTGGCCAAGGATCCCGATATCAGGAAGAACGCAGCCCTTCTGGATGCCCTGATCGGCGTCTATGAGAGAAATGCTTGCGGCTATCTCTGCACAGCAGTGCTTCCTTATTCCCAGGCTCTGTCCCGCTTCCCTGCACACCTGCAGCAGCTGGATATGGAATCCAACGGCAAGTCCGTCAACCGCTTCGGCGAGCCCGTTAACTATGTGACCGGCCCCGTTATCTTCGGTGAGCCCGGAACCAACGGCCAGCACTCCTTCTATCAGCTGCTCCATCAGGGAACCAACATCGTTCCCATGCAGTTCGTGGGATTCAATGACAGCCAGATCGGCATGGATGTTGTCATTCAGGGCAGCACCAGCCAGAAGAAGCTCTGCGCTAACGTCGCAGCTCAGATCATGGCATTTGCATGCGGCAAGGCTGACGAGAACCCCAACAAGGCATTCGCCGGCGGCCGTCCTTCCAGCATCATCGCAGGCAAAGACCTCAATCCCAAGTCTCTCGGCGCTCTCCTTGCTCACTTCGAGAACAAGGTCATGTTCCAGGGCTTCGTATGGAACGTCAACAGCTTCGACCAGGAAGGCGTACAGCTCGGCAAACTCCTTGCTAAGCGCGTTCTGGCTCACGATACCGATGGCGCTCTGAAGGCGTACGCGGATATGTTTGAGATCTGATAAATTCCGCGCGGGGAGTATTTCATCAGATAAATCGTTTCCCGAACAGGGAAGGATTAACGAGTAAATAGGAAAGGGAGCGTATCAGGGGATCAAAGCCCCGCTGATATGCTCCCTTTTTTGTGCGATAATGACACTTAGCGGGCTCTTTTTTGCAAAAATGAGACTGATTCATCACATTAATGCGCTATAATTGACTTGGAGCGATGACAGTAAAAAAGAACGGCATTCAGCTTTATTATACGAAAACAGGTCAGGGAAGACCGCTGATCATGGTGCATGGAAACGGAGAGGATCACACGATCTTTGATGAGGCAGTCGGGGTTCTCAAGGAGCATTTTACCTGCTACTGCATCGATTCCCGGGGACACGGACAGAGCAGTCCATGCAGGGAACTGCATTACAAGGATATGGCCGAAGATATGATCGCGTTCATGACGGAACTGGATCTTAGCGATGCGGCGTTCTACGGTTTCTCGGACGGAGGGATCGTCGCGCTTTTAGCGGCTATGGAATGCAGCAGGATCACAAATCTTGTGGTGAGCGGAGCGAACATTTCCACGAAGGGAACGACGCTGCCCTTCAGGCTTTTTCTGAAAGTGAGTTCATTTGGGAAATATGATCCGCTGATCGAACTGATGAAGAATGAGCCGGATATCGCGCCGGAGGAACTGTCGCGGATCAGGGTAAAGACACTGGTGACGGCAGGCAGCAGGGATCTGATCAGGGAGTCGGAGACAAGGCTGATCGCGGAATCGATACCGAATGCGAGACTGATGATACTGAAAGGGGAGAAGCACGGCAGTTATATCGTGCACAGCACGAAGATCGCCGATATTTTGCTGAAAGAACTGATGTGAGGAGAGTAATATGTTTCCTTTTGGAGATAAGAAAGAGATAAGTCTGGGGCAAAACAGAGACAAGTCGGGGTATGAAGAGATCATTGACATGAACGACGGCAGGATCAACGTAATGCTCCTTGGTACTTCCGGATGCGGAAAGAGCACGCTGATCAACGCCATGCTGGGGGAAGAAAAAGCCGAGACTGGTATCGGGGAGCCTGTGACAGAGGAAATTGCCGTCTATCAGAACGACACTCTTCCTTTCAGGATGATCGACACCGCAGGTTATGAATTCGATTTTTTCCATCAGCACAAGACCAGAAATGACATCGCGAAATTCGGAAAAGAAGGTGTCAGGCAGAAGAATGTGGAGAAACTGATCCACATGATCTGGTTCTGCATTGACGGGACAGTCAAGAGGATCGACCAGTCGGTCCTCAGTTACATCAAATCGGTCTCAGATGACTGGAAGGGAGTCCCGATCATCCTGGTCTTTACCAAATCGTATTCCGAGATCGAAGAGGAAGAGAATGTGCGGATGGCTAAGGACGCCATCCACAAGTATAACAGTAAACACACAAAGAACCCGCTGGTCATCGAGGGGATCATTCCCGTTGTGGCGAAACTCTATCCGATCAATGAGACATTCAGTGTCGCGCCCAGAAATCTGGATAAGCTGGTAGAGAAGACCAATGAACTGGCACCCAAGGGCATAAGGATGGCCAACAACGCGGTCAAGGACATCGATGTGGGCATCAAGCGCGGCATGGCACAGTCCATTGTGGTCGGCGCGACGACAGCGGCCAGCGCGGTAGGCGCCATTCCGATCCCTACGCCGGATGCGGCTGTGCTCGTGCCGCTGCAGACAGCTATGATGGGAGCGATCGCGAAGACTTACGGGATCAGGGAGAACTCCCAGATCAATTCGATCGTAAACAGTGTGCTGAAAGTGGGAATGACGACAATTGCGGGCAGGACGCTTTTGAACCAGCTCAAGCTCATCCCCGGGCTCAACGCGGCGGGATCGGTCCTGAACGCGGTCACTGCCGGGATCGTCACATTTGCCGCGGGCGAGATCAGCATAAATATGTTTGAGCGGGTCTATAAGGGCGATGTCGAATACAAAGCGGTGGACTGGGAGGCAGAGGCTTTTTCCCTGTTCAGTAATTACATGCCGGGTATTATGAAGGCGGTAAAGAGCTACGCGGACAAACACGACGGCGTGATCGATCCCAAGAAACTGGGAGATCTTCTGTCGGAATTATTTCCAAAAAAGTGAGACGGAAAGATGATCAGGAATATTCGAATTGAGACGATGGAACAGCTGAAGGATCTGATCGCGGAGCAGACCTACAGACCTGAACTGAAGCGCTACAGGGATCTGTTTATTTACAGGGGGGAGTGTGATTCGGGCTTTACGCTCTCTACCTCTCTTATGAGAAACTGTAAATCTCTGAGCAGGCAGCTTGAGATGCCGATGCTTCAGAATTTTACCAAATACGCGGTCATGGAGAGGCCGATCATCGAGGGAAATGTCTGGCAGCAGATGATCCTCGGACAGCATCACGGGCTTCCCACAAGACTTCTGGACTGGTCGTTCTCACCGCTGATGGCGCTGCACTTTTCCACAGCGGAGCAGGATCTGGACCGGATGACGGAACACGACTCCGTCGTGTGGAGGATCGACGTGCATGAACTGCACGAGCTTCTTCCGGACAAATACCAAAAGATCATGAATAAATACTGTTCGACCGTGTTTTCGGCAGAAATGTTCAGCGAAGCCTGCGGGTCGCCGGAGGAGTACGACCGGGATATGAAGGACGAGAGTATGGTTGTGATCGAGCCGCCGTCGATTGACAGGCGGATCATCAGCCAATACTCATTCCTTACTGTTGTTCCGATCGAGATGACCGATATTGTTGGATTTCTCAATGAGAACACACAGAATACAGCCCGGTATGTCATCGCCAAGGAGCTGCGCTGGCAGATCAGGGATTTTCTGGACCATCAGAATATTACTGAACGAGTAGTTTATCCCGGACTGGACGGTATTTCCGAGTGGCTGGGCAGACACTATTATGTGCGCAAGGAACTGTTGACTGAAATGAAAGAAGCGTAAGGGGGAACAAGGTAAATGAAAATCGTTTTGCAAAACTTGACCAAGCGGTATCCCAACCGCAACAAGAAGATCAAAGAAGATGTGATCGCCGTCAACAATTTCAGTTTTGAGATTCCGGACGGACAGCTGATCGGTCTTTTGGGCCCCTCCGGCTGTGGCAAGAGCACGACGCTCAACATGATCTGCGGTCTGGAGAAGCCTACTTCCGGCAAGATCTTTTTCGGCGACGACGATGTCACGGATCTGCCCCCGGAGAACAGGGGCGTGGGCATGGTGTTTCAGAGTTACGCTCTCTATCCGCATCTGACAGTCCTTCAGAATATCATGTTCCCCATGGAAAATCTCAAGGGGAAGGATAAGATGACGAAGGAGGCTATGCGCGCCAGAGCCGAGGAAGCGGCCAGAATGGTGCAGATCGACCAGCTCCTTGAGAGAAAACCCAGCGAACTCTCCGGAGGACAGCAGCAGCGTGTCGCCATCGCCAGAGCACTTGTCAAGGTTCCGAGAGTCCTTCTGCTCGACGAGCCCCTTTCCAACCTCGATGCCCGTCTGAGACTGCAGACGAGAGAGGAGATCAGAAGGATCCAGAGAGAGACAGGGGTGACCACTGTATTCGTTACTCACGACCAGGAGGAAGCAATGAGTATTTCCGACCTGATCGTGGTCATGGAGGCTGGCGTTGTGCAGCAGATCGCGAAGCCCCAGCTCGTCTACGAAGATCCTATCAATCTCTTCGTGGCCAAATTCCTCGGAACACCCCCGATCAACGTCTTTGAAGGTGAAGTGAAGGGCGGGGTCGTCTATATCGGAGAAGATGCGGTCATGAAGGCAGAGCCCGACAGCAGCTGGAAAGAAGGCGCGCCTGGCGCGGCTCCCGGCGTGGCTTTGAAGGACGGGCGCGTCACGATCGGCATCCGGCCGGAAGGGTTTGATCCCGAGAAGGACGGAGAGCTGCGCTGCGGCCTGACCGCTGTGGAAGTAATGGGACGGGATACCAGCATTGTGGCAACGAATGCCCATGCGGCAAACGGTTCGATCCGCACGATCGTGAGCACGGAAGAACTCTCGGAGGTAAGCGGGGAGACCGTGAACTTCAGGATCAAACCGAGCAGGATCTATCTGTTCGATCATGAGACCGGTGCCCGCGTGCGCTGCCGTTTCACTCCTCTTCGCTAAGTAAGGAGGCTGACATGGATAAGAATAATTCCAAAGCCTGGCTGTATCTGCTTCCGGCGATGATCTTCCTCGGCGTCTTCATGATCTATCCTCTGTTTGACGTCATCATCTACTCCGTGGAAGAGGGATACAACTTCGCTTCCCAGACATATTTCGGTATAGGCGATTACAACTTCGCCTATGTGCTGCGGGACACCTATTTCCTGCAGGCACTCAAGAACACCTTCATACTGGTCATTATCACGGTTCCACTCTCCACGGGAATAGCGCTCCTGATCTCAGTCGGAATCAACTCGATCACGAAACTGCGGGACTTCTACCAGACAGTATTCTTCCTGCCTTATGTCACCAACACGCTGGCAGTAGGTCTGGTATTCATGATCCTGTTCAAGAAGACGCCTTATTCGGACGGATTTGTAAATCTTCTGATCACATCGCTCGGAGGGACAGCGGTGGATTTCATCGACGGTCCCTACTGGGCTAAGATGTTCGTCATGTGCTTCTACACGGTGTGGGTGGTCCTTCCGTTCAAAATATTGATCCTCACCAGCGCGCTGGCGAGCGTCAATCCCGACTACTACAAGGCGGCGAGAGTGGACGGCACCTCCAAGCTGCGGATCTTTACCAGGATCACGCTTCCCATGATATCGCCCATGATCTTTTACCTCGTGATCACCGGTTTTATCGGTGCTTTCAAGGCTTACAGCGATGTGGTCGCTATTTTCGGAACCAACCTGAATGCGGCGGGCATGAACACGATCGTAGGTTATGTCTATGACATGCTCTACGGCGACAGCGGCGGATATCCGTCCTTCGCGGCGGCGGCAGCCCTGATCCTGTTCGCGATCGTGCTGACCATAACCTGCATCAACCTGCTCATCAGTGATAAGAACACTCATTACGCGTAAGGAGGGATCAGAATGAATACAAATACAGATTTCTCCGCGATAGAGAAAAGATCACAGAGAAACGAAAGAATCCGCAAGATCATCACATACGTGCTGCTGACCTTCTGGGCCGTGATCGTGCTGTTTCCTTTCTACTGGATGATCCTGACTTCAGTAAAGAGTTACAGCGCCTACAACTCGGAGTATGTGCCTCAGCTTTACACGCTGTCCCCGACCCTGCAGAATTATTTTGACGCGTTTACAGCGGTACCTCTGACAAGGTATTTCCTGAACACGTTGATCTTTACCGTGGCCACCACAGTTCTAATGATGGTGGTCACAGTGCTGGCTGCTTTTGCTTTCGCAAGGCTCAAGTTCCCCGGCAAGGATATCCTGTTCACACTGTTCCTGTCCCTGATGATGATCCCCAATGAGCTGGTCATCATCACCAACTTCGTCACGATCACGAACGCGGGCATGCGCAACAGCTATATCGGTCTGATCCTGCCGTCTGTAACCTCGGTGTTCTATATTTACCTGCTCAAGGAGAA
>CACZJD010000108.1 GCA_902781325.1 uncultured Lachnospiraceae bacterium | reverse complement strand
TATCTCCCCTGCGTCTTTCCTTGCGTTATATTCCCTTACATTCTGCCTGACCGTCTCCGCCAGAAACTCTTCCACCGTCATCTGCCTGTCCGGATAGTCGCAGGTCATCTGTACGATCGCCGCTTTTTTGCGCGAAGCGCCCTTTACGTTGATTCTGATCTTCATACTGCTCCTGCCTTAAAAATCTTATATTTGCGCAGCCGCATACTCACTGATATTGTATCACAGTTAGCGTGTCAACGGGACAGTCCCGCTGACACTTCGGCCGCTGTGAAAAACGTGTCAGCGGGACTGTCCCCGTTGACACTCTTGTGCTATAGTTAGAACACTATGAATAAGATAAATTCCAAGACAAATACCGAGATCCTCGGCACAGTGTGCATGCTCGCCGCCTCCCTCTGTTTCTCGACCGGGGGCCTTCTAATGAAGCTGATTCCGTGGAATCCGCTTGCGATCAACGGAGCAAGAAATGTGATCGCGGCGATCGTGATCGGGCTCTATATTCTGGTCACGAAGCATAAACTCAATTTTAATCCGACCGTGCTTGTCGGCGCCGTTTCCATGGCAGGCGTGACAACCTTATACTCGATCGCCAACAAACTGACTACGGCCGGCAACACGATCATTCTTCAGTACACCGCGCCGATTTGGATCGTTATCCTGATGTTTCTGATCTTCGGCCAGAAACCGTCGCGCTCAGCGCTTATTTCCATCCTGATCGTCTTTGCGGGGATCCTCTGCTTCTTCTTCGAAGGCCTGTCCACCGGAAAGTGGCTGGGCGACCTGCTGGCACTCCTATCCGGCATCTTCTACGCGGGGGTCTTCATGCTGAACAGTTTCGAGAAAGGCGACGCGCTTTCGTCAGTGTTCTTCGGGCAGCTCGCGTGCGGGATCTTTCTGTCTCCGCTTGTCCTTCGGGAGACCGTATTTACTGCTCCGGTTCTGCTTTCAGTCTTTCTGCTGGGCGCAGTCCAGGTGGGCCTTGCGTATATCTTCTTCACGACGGGCACCAAATACACTGATCCGGTCACAGCTTCCATCATCAATGCGTTGGAGCCGATCCTCAATCCCATCCTGGTCGCCGTTTTCTACGGAGAGATGCTGGGAAGGCTTTCTCTTATCGGCGCGGTGATCGTACTTGCAGGGATCCTGTATTATAACCTTCGCATCACCATGTCCCCTGCTCAGGGAGACTGAACGCCATCCCGTGATTTAGTACACAGCATTTAGAAATCAGGCTTTTTATATGAAAAACACAAATAAAGACTTCGCCTTATCCGCCGCCATGGTCATCGCAAGCGCAGTGCTATGGGGCTTGTACGGCACTTTCGTAACAATACTGAGTACCATGGGACTTTCCGGAAATGCTCCGGTTTTTCTGCGCATGTTTGCCACTTCTATTCCGGTGGGCGTACTGATCAGCATGACGGACCGCTCCGCCTTCAGGGTTCGGCCCGAAGATATCCCGCTCTTTATCGCCAACGGTCTTCTGAGCCTGCTCTTTTTCACTGCCTGCTACACTGCGGCTATCAAAGTCACCAAAATAGCGACCGCCGCCGCCCTTCTCTACACTGCGCCGGCCATCGTCATGGTGCTCTCCGCGATTCTGTTTAGCGAGCGCATGACAGCCCGCAAAGTGCTCTGCTGTCTGCTCGCGGTCATCGGATGCGCCTTTGCCTCCGGCATTGGCGGAGAACTGTTTGCAGGTTCCTCTTCCGGTACTCTGATCACCCCCGCGGGGCTGCTGCTGGGGCTGGGCGCAGGCCTAGGCTACGCGCTGTACAGCATTTTCAGCCGCCTTATCCTGAACCGCGGTTACTCCGTATACACAAATGTTTTCTATAGTTTCGCCGTCGCTATGCTGGGATTCTTTGTTCTCTCCTGCTTTGACGGGAGCATCGGCCAGGTATTCGAGGACCCTGTCAGAACGGCTCTCGCCCTTCTGTGCGGTCTTCTCACCGGAAGCCTCGCCTATGTCCTGTACACCGCCGGAATGAAGGGCATGGAGACCTCCAGGGCCTCCCAGCTCACCACCATTGAGCCTGTCACGGCAGCGATCCTGGGCAGCGTTCTCTTTCACCAGCCGCTCTCCGTATGGGAGATCCTTGGAATCGTGATGGTAGTCGGATCAGTCGTGATGATGAACAGCGGAGACTGACAACTTGCAGAGATGTTGAAAGATGCGGGTTCAATGTCCTGCTGCGTTTTCCAAAGTTGTTTTTTCCTCTCAAAAAGCATATCATTTGTTTTACTACACATTTTACGGAAAAGAGGTACACTCAATGTCCTGCACAACACTTCTGATCGGCAAAAAAGCCAGTTACGACGGTTCCACCATGATCGCGCGCAACGACGACGCTTCCGCCGGCCACTTTACTCCCAAAAAACTTACGGTAGTTCTGCCCGAGCAGCAGCCGCGGCACTACGTTTCCGTCATCAGCCGTGTCGAGATCGATCTTCCCGACAATCCTATGCGCTACAGCGCGGTGCCCAACGCCCTCGAAGGCGAAGGAATCTGGGCCGGCGCCGGCGTTAATGCCGCTAACGTAGCGATGACTGCCACAGAGACTATCGCATCCAACGAAAGAGTCCTGGGCGCGGATCCTCTGGTCGTCTATCATCCTGCCACGGAGGAAACTCCTATGCAGCCCGGCGGGATCGGTGAAGAAGACCTCGTCACCATCGTTCTGCCTTACATCCGCAGCGCTCGCGAAGGCGTCCTGCGCACCGCATCTCTCCTCGAGAAATACGGCACCTATGAGATGAACGGCATGGCCTTTGCCGACGCCAATGAGATCTGGTGGTTGGAGACCCTCGGCGGCCACCACTGGATCGCCAAAAGAGTGCCCGACGACCGCTACGTCGTAAATCCCAATGAGTCCGGCATCGACAGTTTCGACCTGGAAGACGCGCTGGGCGAAGGTCTTAACCACCTCTGCAGCGCGGACCTGAAGGAATTCATCGCGGACAACCATCTGGACCTGTCCCTGAACGGCAAACTCAATCCCAGGGAAGCATTCGGCACGCAGAGCGACGCGGACCACGTCTACAACACGCCCCGCGCCTGGTTCATTCTTCGCCACTTTAACCCCGGGACCGCGAAATGGGACGGCCCGGACGCCGATTTCGGCCCCCGCGACAATGACCTCCCCTGGAGCATGGTACCCGAGCGCAAGATCACCGTGGAAGACGCCAAATACGTGCTCTCCAGCCACTTCCAGGGAACGCCCTACGATCCCTACAGTGAATGCGGCGATCCTTCCATGCGCGGCGCATACCGCTCCATCGGCGTCAACAGAACTGATTTCCTCGCGCTTCTGCAGCTTCGGCCTTATGTGCCTCAGGCTGTTCAGGCTGTCGAGTGGCTGACCTTCGGCTCCAATGTATTCAACACATTCGTGCCCTTTTACACGAACACCGAGAAAGTTCCGGCCTACCTCTCCACTACTGAAGAGGAAGTCGATACGGACAGCTTCTACTGGAACTGCAGGCTGATCGCGGCCCTCGCCGACGCACAGTTTAAGCTTTGCAAGGTCCACATCGAGCGCTATCAGATCAGAACCATGGCAGAAGCCCACCGGATCCTGAACCAGGCGGACCGCCTGGTCCGTGAACTGCTTGAAGTCGGCGCGAATCCGCAGTCTGTTATCGATTCTGCCAACAATGCGCTGGCAGAGATGCTGCAGAAACAAACTTCCGATGTCCTCGGCAAGGTTCTCCACGAGACCAGCAACAAGATGAAAAACGCGTATGCGCGTTCAGACGCGTAAGTGATGACAAAAAAGGTGCCGCTGCCCCATGCAGCGACACCTTTTCTTCATCCCATCTCCATTACCTCGATCAGCCTCTCCCGCGGAATCCCGCACCGCTCCAGGAAGCGGTCCGCCTTGGCGATAACCTCAGGCGAATTCACATGCGCCG
This sequence comes from uncultured Lachnospiraceae bacterium, assembly GCA_902781325.1. Classification (GTDB taxonomy): domain Bacteria; phylum Bacillota; class Clostridia; order Lachnospirales; family Lachnospiraceae; genus CAG-791. The sequence goes on along the minus strand of CACZJD010000108.1, from coordinate 2,585 downwards.
CGTGGTGCGCATCCATCCCGTAGATCACGGAGTTTCCTTCCCGAGCGGCGATCTTCCAGAAGAGTTCGCGGGGATAGTTCCTGTCTTCGCGCACGCCCAGCAGGTTGATCTCCAGCGGCATATCGATCTCCTTGCAGAATCTGCAGAGCTTCGTCATTTCCTCTTCATAGATCTCATCCGGTCCTGTGAACCAGACCACATCCGGATGGGCAAAATAGAGAAACTTCCCGATCTTTAGCGCCTCGCGGGTCTGCGCGCAGTACTGCCGCAGATAATCTGCGCTGCTGGTCCTCTCCCCGCAGAACGGTTCATACATTCCGTCTCCCAGATAGTGCTGTCCCAGGATCATATACTCGATGGGATAAGGCTCGATCAGCCGCATCAGCGGCTCCCACAACGTGTAGAGGTATTCCACTTCCAGCCCCAGATGAATTTCTATATCGTTTTTATATTCCCGCTTCAGGTCCAAAATCGTATCCACATACCCCTCGAGCTCTTCCGGCAGCATCTTGACCGGGCAAACATACCCTCCCGGATACACTTGGGGAGTATGGTCCGAAAAGCCAAGGATCTTAAACCCGGCTTCAATGGCAGTCTCCACGTATTCTCTCTCCGTGCCGTCCGCATGGCGGCAGCGCCATGTATGTGTGTGATAATTAGCGATCATAGTGTAAATCCTCCGTCCGGATCACGCGGAGCTTTTCAGACAAAAGCGTCCGCCCGGACTTTTCGACGCAAAATCCCGTTCCTCTGCCCATCTATTATATGACAAAAAGCAAGGCCGAAACATCTGATCCTTAGAAAAGCCAGATGTTTCGGCCTACGTACTATTGTCAACTTAACAGGAGAAAATCCTCCGTATCAGCCTATGCCAGAATCTCCATAAACGCGCGGGCTTTCTCCATCGCGTCATCTCCGCCCAGAACTGCGCTGCCTGCGACGATCGTGTCTGCACCGGCGTCCAGCACTGTTTTGACATTGTTTACCTTGATGCCGCCGTCCACCTCGATGCGGAGCGCAGGATTGTTCCTGTTCGCTTCCTCGCGGATCGCGCGGATGCGGTCCAGGGACTCGGGGATGAATTTCTGTCCGCCGAATCCGGGCTCCACCGACATGACCAGTACCAGGTCAACGAACGGGATGAGGGGCTTAAGTACTTCCCAGGGAGTCTTGGGCTTTATGGAAATGCCCGCTTTCATACCGGCTTCGTGTATCTTGTTAATGAGACGGGTCGCTTCCTCGATAGCCATATCAGGATCGTTGATCCCTCCGTATGCGAAAGCGCCGCCGGGCATCACCTCGTAATGGAAGGTGAGCATCTGTGCGCCGCCCTTCGCGACCGCTTCAACATGGTCAGCAGGGTTATACACCATCAGGTGCGCGTCCACAAACAGGTCCGAGATCGAGGAGACGCTGCGCATCACAGGCTCTCCGAATGAGATCTCCGGCACGAAATGGCCGTCCATAACATCGAAATGGACCCATTTGGCGCCGCCTTCCTTAATTGCATCGAGCTGCTGTTTGAGCCGTCCGAAATCTGCCGACAGTATAGAAGGAGCTAAAATATTCATCTGTCTTCCTTTCTCTTCTCCACTTGGCATTAAGTCACTCTGCGAAGTCTCACTTGATCGGAGCGTCAGCGTATCCGTAGTCTCTCTCGATCTGTGTGATCATATCAACTCTGTTCGCATGACGGCCGCCCTGCTCTTCCGCTTCAAAGAAATTGTCAACGATCATCTTGGCCAGCTCTGTGCCTACGACGCGCTGTCCCATAGCGATGATCTGGCAGTGGTTGTGCTCCTTGACCATCTTGGCTGTAAAGCAGTCCGAGCAGACGCCCGCGCGGATGCCGGGCACCTTGTTGGCTGCAAGAGAAATGCCGACGCCGGTGCCGCACACCAGAACGCCCTTGTCAATATCGCCGCGGCGGATCGCCTCAGCTACTTTCCTGCCCGCGATGGGATAATCCACCTTCTGATCCGGGCTGTAAGCGCCGAAATCCACACACTCATATCCCTTTGATTTCAGATGCTCGAACAGAACTGATTTAAGTTCGATCGCGGCGTGGTCACTTCCAAATCCTATTTTCATTATTAACCTCCCGGCAGCTGTCTTTTCCATCGATTGTCGCTATCCCAGTGTCTCAGCCGCCCCAACACACTGAATGTACCCTAAGATGTTTCCGCTTAGATCATCAGACCGACAGATCCTCAAGGATCTCATACATATACTTCAGTCCCTCGGTCATACCGCCCTTCATGCTCAGCGCCTCATCCACATCGTAGTCCACGAAGTTTCCGTTCTTGTAGGCCACGATCCGGTTGGTCTTCCCTTCGCACAGGAGATCTACTGCCTTCGCTCCCATAACAGAAGCGTAAACTCTGTCGCGGCAGGTAGGCGTTCCGCCTCTCTGGATATAGCTCAGGATCGTCGCGCGGACGTGAATTCCGCTGATCGCCTGAATGCGCTTGGCCATCTTGCTGGTATCTCCCACGCCTTCGGCATTGATGATGATATTGTTCTTCTTGCCGTTCTCACGATGCTTGGCAATGGTCTTCATGATCTTGACTTCATTATAGTCGTAA
>CACZJD010000107.1 GCA_902781325.1 uncultured Lachnospiraceae bacterium | reverse complement strand
GTTGTCCATCGCCATGCCGCTGTAAATATAGCCCTTGTACTCCCATTCCGTATAGGGCTTCATCTGTCCGTTTTCATCCCTGACCGGAGAAATCGTATCCCCCCCGACGTCGAAGATCGACCTGTATCCCGAGACGTCAATAGAGCTCTTTCCGCTGAGCCAGGCGCTTCCCCCCGCGGAGTTGATATCCAGGATCGAGGTGTCTGTGTTTCCTTTTCTGTGACGGATCGAGACAGAAACCTCCTCTTCTCCCGCCACATCGTACAATGCGATCTCATGTCCCGAAGACAGGACGGCTTTCACTGTTTTGTACACGCTCTCGCTGCGCTTGTCCGACACCTGTGTAAAGGCCCAGGGCTTCGAGGAATCCTCCAGATCCGTCCCGGCTGTCACCAGAAGCGGATCCTGCGGGATATGCAAAGTATTATCTTTGTCCGGACTGATCCTCACATTGCAAGTCGCGGTCTGATAACCGCCGTAGCCGTTTCTGAACAGGATTGAATAGAAGATCTCCGAGGCGTTGTCCGCCTGCTCCGGCGTGAGCTGAAGAGTCAGTTCTCCGTTCTTTTTCTGAAGAGCGGGCAGTTTCCAGTCTATTGTGCTCTCTTCGAGCCAGTTCCCCGTATATGAATCAATAAAATCTTTATAAGACTCTGAAAGGATGTCCCGGTCCGTGTACAGTTCCTGCGCTATCCCGAACAGTTCGGCGTTGTCGCCGGGCAGATAGAAAGAGACTCCGCCGGCGCCTTCCACATTGCCTGCGGAGCGCACGACCAGATGGTCGACCGCTTCCAAAACGGGCTCTGCTTCCGGCACGGGCTCCTCGCCCGCTTTCAGCACAAACTCTTCTTCCACATTCTGTGCAAAGTCCTTGAGATCGAGCAGATCATAAGCCTTCTCCCGGGAACCGGCTACGCTCAGCCCGAACGCTTTCGTACTGCTCCGCGCCTGATTGATCAAAGCGTAGTCACCGTTTTCGATGCTTCCTTTCAATGCGTCAAAAAATCGGTCGGCTGCTGCTATGGTATCATCCATCTTCTCAAGATCGAGGGCAGCAAGGGTTACATCCGGGTTAAAAAACAGCGTTCTGTTCTTCTCATAATACTGCCCATAGGCGTCTACGATCCTGCTTGTGATCTCCCGCGCATCATTTGTCTTATTGAGAATCTCAAGACAGGTGTAATCCCATCCCCTGCCGGGTTCAAGTTCTTCGGAAGCTACCAGATACTGCGCATAGTCCTTCCACAGCTTCGCGTTCTCCAGATTGCCCATCAGACAGGCGTCAAAACCCACCCAGTCCAGTTTGCGCCCCGGTCCGAACACCGATGCGTCCATAGCCCTGCGCAGTTCCTCGAGAAGGAGGCTGTCATTTCCGAACAGTTCATCACTCCCATATCCCCACAGAGGCCCTGCTCCGTGATCCCAAAAGATCAGCCCGTAATGCCTGGCCGGGTAGAGCGCCGTACAGTAGTTGATGAATTCTGTCAGCGTCTGCGGCATTCCCATATCCGCACTCTCCTGCGTCTGCGCGATGATCTGAGATCCTCCCGCTGTCGACAGATCCAGCACGCTGTTAAACTTGTTGGGAATATCGCTCACCCATCGGCGGCTGCCGCCCGTGTAGACAAGCAGATTGGTCTTCCCGAAATCGATCCCTGCCTGCTTCATCTCCCCGATGTCCGTTGTCGCGGCTCCAAGTCGGCTCTCCAGATTCGATCCCACGATATATACCATGACTGTATATTCTTTGACCGTTTTTGCTGCGGTATCGCCGCCGGTTTTCGAATCTCCGCTTCCGTTCTTCACGGCATGCAGCTGCGAAGTCTTCTCGTCAATATCAGAAGCTTTGAGGCCGGCAGTACCCCTAAAATCACCGTCATCCTCCTCCAGGATTACAAGGCCGGGTTTGGATTCCTGCTGTGAGGAGGATTCTGAAGACTCAGGCATCTCCAGGGATTCCGAGGGTATGTCTTCCTCGGAGGCAGGCTGCTCCTCAGCAGGCTGCTCTTCGGCGGATTGCTCCTCGACAAGCTGCTCTTCGCCGGATTCCTGTGCCTCTTCCGCGGGCACAAAACCTTCTTCGCGATCTGTCCGATCCTCGGCGGTCCATTCCGCTTCCGTCAGATCCTCTGTCACTTCACCGCTTTGGCTGTCGGTTTCTTCACTTGCGCTGCCGCCGTCTCCGGCGGGCGAAGCACATGCTGATATTGTCAACGCTATTGCAAGCAGAATTGCTGTGAGCCTTTTCACTCTTCCCCTCCCACTGTCAATTCCAGAATAAAGATCGCCGCAGCCAGAAGGTCCGCGCAGCCGCCGGCACTGATACCTCGCCGTGAGTAGTCCGCGTCCAATTCTTCCAAAATTTTCAACGCATCTTCGCGATAGGCTCCGCCGCAGCGAAGGAATTCTCTCATTTCTTCCTGTACGGCTCTGAGCACTGCAGGGTTTTGGCGGGACAGGATATTGGAATCTTCTGTGTGCGCCATAAGCGTCAGGAGCGCCTGAAGTTTGACCCGGTTCCAGTCACGGCCGCTGGCAAGGCCCGCGCGCAGTACCGGCAGCGCGATCCCGAACACCCCCGGGTATCCTTCAATAGCTTCCCCGCGGCAGCCCGCTGTGCCGTACCGATGAAGATTTCGCTCGCCATGGGTTTCTCTGCCGGTTATGCCTGTGTTTCCCCTGAGTTTTTCCAGTTCTGCCGAAAGTACTCTTACCGTCATCTCCTGCTCCATTTCGAGGAGCCCCAACGCAGTGAGCACCCGCTGCTCTTTCTTACACCGGCCCGCTGCCGCACAGAAGATCCCGAAGGTGAAGACCGCTCCCTTGTGCGTGTTCACCCCGCCGGTGGCGGCGTACATCGCCTGCTCCGCGTCTATGCCCACGCCCCTCAGGCCCATGAACAGTTCCTCCGCGGATCCGTCAAAAGAGAGACCTTCCCGCGCCATTTGGACAAAAAAAGGGCGCAGTGCATCCGCGCTGCGTCTGAAAGTTTCTGCGTCCATGTCTGTATGCGCGCCGTTGGAATACAGATCCACAAGCCCCGGCTTGGGCGTTGTGTTCACTTCTTCAATGAGGGCATTCCATGCGCAGTTTCCGATCCATTCCGCCGTTCCGGTCAATTTCTGTTCCTCTCTGTTCCCATTCCCAGTGGCGGCGCGGGATACGGTTCCGAGGCTTTCTCTAGCCCCTCACCATCGGCACTACACCGTAGAAGATCACACCCAGCATCGCTGAGCTGATGATGACCTTCGGCACCGACCACTTTCTCTTAATAAGAAGATACAGCATAAGCGCCGCGATGCCAATGGAAAAGGGCTGAACAGTTCCCTCCACAAAGTAAGTAGTTGAACTCAATGTCACAATAACGCTGAGGATCATGGCGATACAGATCGGTTTCACGACGAACATGATGCGCCGCATCACGCTGCTCTCCTTAAACTTCTCAAAGAAAACAGCGATAACTAAAGTCAACGTAAAGGCAGGCGTGAGCACACCCAGCACTGCTATAAATCCGCCCAGAAAGCCGGCGGTCTGTGTTCCGGTGAAGGTCGCGCAGTTGATCCCCAAAGGTCCCGGAGTCATTTCCGCGATGGCTACCAGATTCGACAGGTCCTCGGCTGTCATCCAGCCGTGGGAGGTCATCTCCTCCAGGATCAGCGGGATCATCGACATGCCGCCGAAGCTGGTGAAGCCTATTTTCATAAATGATAAGAATAATTGAATATAGATCATGCTTCCGGAACCCTCTCTTTTTTGACCAACGTGCTGCCCCACCAGAGCATCGCTCCGATGACTCCAAGCAGCACGAGCAGGATATTGCTGACTCCCGCAAACATCGACAGGCAGAATGCCGCGAGGCAGATGACGACAGCCGGCGGTGTGCGGAGAGCATCTTTGCCAAGGGACAGCGCTGCGCTTCCGATGATCGGTACTACGGCCGCGCGCAGGCCGGTCAGTCCCGCATGCACCCAATAATTATCTTTGAATGAATTGTAGAAAAGCGTGACGATGGATAAAATGATGACCGCCGGGGTTATGATACCGAATACCGCGCAGAGACCGCCGAAGACTCCGGCCACGTGGTAGCCGAACAGCAGGCTGATATTGGTGATCATGATGCCCGGCGCCGACTTGCCGACCGCAACCATTTCCAGCAGTTCGCTCTTGGTTATGATCTGGCGCTTATTGACAAACTCCTGCTCCATCTGAGCCAGGATCGCCCAGCCTCCGCCGAAGGTGAAGCAGCCGATCTTGAAGAAGAAAGCGAATATGGATAATCCTTTTTTGATCCGATCCATGTGGGTCTCCTATATATTTTGCTGCCGTTTACAAAGCCTATTTATACGGCAAAATATCGTGTTTTCACTTATACCTTACCATTGCTTCATGCATTTGTATAATATATAATTTTCTTGTATTTTCATAGTTTTAAACTATATTCATCAGGAAAGGTCTTCTGCAATGAACTGGAACCAGCTGCAATATATCGTTACAACCGCCCAAGAGAAGAGCATCACAAAAGCCGCCAGAAAACTCTTCATTTCCCAGCCTTCGCTGACGCTGAGCATTCAGAATCTGGAGAAGGAACTGGGCGTCGAGCTCTTCGAGCGGAGCCGCGGGTCTCTGACCCTGACCTATGCCGGGCAGTTATTCTACGACTGGGCCCTGAGCACGCTGCATTCCCGCGAGAAGCTGGACGCGCGGATCGGGGATATCAAGGATGAGAGCAGTCACCTGATCCGCCTGGGAGTCAGCCCACACAGAAGCGCGATCCTGCTGCCCCGGATTCTCCCGCGCTTTTATGAATTGTTCCCCCACAGCGAGGTCTTTCTTGAAGAGAGACCCACTTACCGGCTGCGGACAATGCTCGAGGAAGAGCAGCTCGACCTGATCATCGATGTGCCGCACCCGGATTCCCTCAACTATCAAAATATCGTTCTCGCACAGGAACACCTCGTCCTCGCCGTTCCGGAAGCATATATAAAAGAGCTCCCGGAGATCTCTCCGGAAGCTCAGGTGGTCACTATGGATCCTTCAAAGGTAACAGAAGAAGTAGTGCCAATGCAGTGTTTTGCCGAACTGCCCTTCTTTATGCTGGCAGAGCCGCAGAATCTCACGGCACTCTCACGGCGCATCTATGAATCCGCCGGCTTCCTGCCACAGACGCGGTTGGTGTGCCGAAACATCGTCACTGCGCTCGGCCTTGTAAAGAGCGGGCTTGGCATCGTCATAGCGCCTGAGATCTACTCCCATCCGGCCTACGCACAGGAGGGCGTTCGATATTTTCACATAGACCCTCTGATGACCGGCCAGATCGATGTCCGTCAGATCTGTCTGGTCTACCGCAAATCGCTCTATCTGCACGCCGGGCTCAAGGCGCTGATTGATCTGTTCGCCGAGCGCACCCCCGAAGTCTACCGGATGACGTAAATTACTTCAATTCAAATCCCAGCATTGTCAGGTCGTCGAACTGAGGCCTGTCTCCGACAAACTCCTTGACGCTCTCATGCACGCCCTCCAAAATCTCCTGCGGCGAGCCGTCCCGGTACTGATTCAGGGCTGCCAGCATCCTGCCCGTCGTGTACAGTTTGTCAAACTGATCGGTAGCTTCCGGCACGCCGTCCGTGTAAACGAACAGCTTGTCTCCGCTGCCGAGATGGATATCGTAATCTGTATACTCGATGTTCGGAAATACGCCGACAGCGACATTGTGCTTGGTCTTGTAAAGCTCAAAAGATCCGCCTTTGTGATAGATCGCCGGCTCCTCGTGCCCCGCGTTGACAAAAGTCAGACGGCCGGTTGAGATCTCTAAAATTCCCAGCCATATCGTGACAAACAGATTCGCCTTATTGTGCTCACAGATATTATTGTTGACGAAAGCCATGATCTCCGCAGGCGTTCCTCCCATGCTGGCACGGTTATTGATCACGATATTGATCGCCATCATAAACAGCGCCGCGGGTACTCCTTTGTCAGAAACATCACCGATCCACATAGCCAGATGATCGTCGTCGAGCAGCCGGAAGTTGTAAAAATCACCTCCGACCTCTCTTGCCGGCGTCATCGAGGCATAAATGTCGAAATCCGCTCTGTCAGGAAAAGCCGGAAATGTGGTAGGCAGTGAACTGTGCTGTATCCTTTTGGCAAAAGACAGCTCCGTCCCGATCCTCTCCCTTTCCGCCGTGTAGGCAGTCAGGTTTTCAATATAGTTGACCATATCCGTCTCCATCTTATCGATCGAGCGGGACAGGGTACCGATCTCCTCAAATCTGCTGACATCTCCAAGTTCCTCGCCCTTGGTATTCTCCCGCGCGAAACGGGAGGCCTCGTCCGAAACTCTCTTGATCGGGATAAAGACCCATTTTGCCAGGGATCTTGCCGCCAGATGCGAGGCCAGCGCACCCATTATCGCTGAATACACAGAAGAGCCGTCACATCTCCTTCCGAGTTCGTGACCGGCACGATCGTGGTGATATGCGGTTTCAGTCCATTTCCCGGCCGCAGCCTGTATATGGTCGCGTACTCTTTCTCCTTGGCGTATAAGGCCTCGTAACTCTTCCTGTATTCCTCATTGGTGGTCTCGCGTTTATACCCGATCTCCCAGGGCACGTAATTGGAATCATCCACAGTATTATCCACAGCGTTGAAAACTGACACAAATCTCTCGTAATCGCTCTGATCCACGTCGATTACATAGATCAAAGAGACACTCATCCTATGGCAGTAGGCGTCCAGAATCCTCTTGGTCCGAGCGTACTCTTCCGGCTCTTCCCCCGCCAGATAAGCCTTGATATGGTCACCGTTTACCAAAGAGGCAGCTGTATACGCCATATGAAACGTGGTAGTCGAATTCATTTCATCGAAAGCGCTTGTGAAGCTCACTATACCGCTTATACACACAATGATCCCGAACAGCGCCAGCAGGCACACAACTCCGGACGTTATATAAACGGCCATATTAGACCGCAATTTCCTTATCTTTTCTAACATCGGTCTTCTCCCCGGACACTCACAGAATTATTTCGACCATTACATTCATTCTAGCATAAAAAAGCCGCTGCATCACAGCAGCGGCTTAGTTTCATTATCCTTTATCAAGTTCAAAAGTTCAGGTATATGTGGCTTTCTGCAGCAGCATCAGTTCTGCGTTTCCACTGAAGCCCGCTGCACAGTCATATTGATCGTGCCGTTGGTATTCTTCTCAGGCAGCACCGTTACTCTGTAGGAGCCGGGATCCACAGTGCAAGTCACAACTCCGCTGCCGGTCACCATGATCTCATAATCCGGATTCTCGGTATCGGGTAATTCATCGGCGTTTTCGTTCTCAGCGCCGGACTTGAGCTGGATCACAACTTTGTCATCTTCTTCAAGACTGGGTTCGACCACGATCTCTTCTCCCTCCGCGATGGTCAGCGCCGCGGATGACACGGAACTTCCCTCAGCTGTATCCGAAAGATCGATCTCACATGATTTTTCATTTTCGATCACGATCGACATCATGGAATTGGACTCTTCAATTTTGCCGCATCCGACTGCCGCAAGGGCCAGGATCATAACTGCTGCCGCTGTGAATAACATAACCTTTTTCATAACTATCTCCTTTTGCCAAAATATTGAATCAATTATTTGTTTTTTGCATAACTGTTCAAATATACGGCACGGCAGCTCAAATACCACGGTCGATTTACGCTATTTTGGCTTTTTTCTCGAAGCGGGCCCTGTTCTTGGCGTCGTCCGCGCCTGCCTGGATCTCGCCGGCCTTCGTCAGTGCGATCCTCGTCAGCTGCGGGCCTGCCAGCTCATAGACCAGGACACTGAAGAGTATGATATTGCGCACCATGCTGCCCATCTCTTCTCCCAGTGCCTGCGCTGTGACCACCATGCCGAGCGCAACGCCGGCCTGCGGGAACAGAGTGATTCCGAGATATTTGCGGACCGTCTCATTGCAGTGCATGAGTGAACTGCTGAGCCGAGCGCCGTAATACTTTCCGAGGCAGCGCGCCAGGATATAGACAACGCCGATCAGCACAATTGCGGGATAGCGGAACACGCCCAGATCCAGCTCCGCGCCGGACAGCACGAAGAAGAGCGCGTACAGCGGCGACGTCCACTTGGATGAACGGTTCATGATATCCACAGAATACTCGCTGAAATTACAGAAGACCGTTCCCAGCATCATACATACAAGTAGTGACGAAAAACTGATCTTTGCTCCACCGCCGAGTTCAAATTCCTGCGAAGCCATCGCGATCGTCAACAGTGAGCAGCGTTCCCATCACCGCGCCCAGGATCAGTGAAAACACAATTTCCAGCAGCGGATTGACAATGACCGAAATGAAGTCCAGTGTTCCGCCGGCCATTGCCTGCGCTATGCCAAAAGATACCGAGAACACGACCAGTCCCACCGCGTCATCGAGTGCGACTATGGGAAGGAGCAGTTCTGTGACCGGGCCTTTGGCCTTGTACTGTCTGACGACCATAAGGGTCGCTGCGGGCGCAGTAGCTGATGCGATCGCGCCCAAAGTGATCGCTACAGGAAGCGGCAGCACTTCCGGCCCGAGAATAAAATGAAGCATGATCAGGACCGCGTCGACAAGCAGTGTCGCCATCAGAGCCTGAATTACGCCGATCACAGTGGCCGTTTTTCCCGTCTCCTTCAAATGTGCCAGACGGAACTCGTTGCCGATATCAAAGGCAATAAATCCAAGGGCGACATTACTGAGGGGACTTACAGTCTCAAGGTCCTGCATCGTATTGAACCCTACTCCGTGAATGCCAAGTCTTCCCAATACAAAGGGACCTACAAGAACGCCGGCGATCAGAAACGCCGTTACATCCGGAAAGTTCAGTTTCATATACTTGAAAACACGGGTCATCATCAGCCCGGCAAACAACGCAAGTGCAGTTTCCAGTAACATGCTCATAACGATTCCT
>CACZJD010000106.1 GCA_902781325.1 uncultured Lachnospiraceae bacterium | reverse complement strand
AATCTGACACGGTTCGCGGGGAATCATTGCGTAAGACCCAAACTTCATCACAGCAAGCGGCAGGCAGCTGTTAAGGCTCCGCCCCGAAGAGCAGGACGGCTAAACTAAGGGGCGCTGTCGCGCCCACATGTGTAAATATAGTAGATTCAGCCGGCAAAGTCAATCAAAAGATGGATTTCCCCCGTCGGCCTTTTTGCGCATCTTATTTCGAAGACGCAGGTCCTTAAAGAAGCGCTGCAGGATCTGCGTGCACTCCTCCTGCATCAGACCTGTATCCACGGCAACCTGGTGGTTGAATTCGCTGTTTTGAAGAATATTGAGGAGCGTTCCCCCGCAGCCCGATTTGAAGCTGGGAGCACCGATCACGACCCGGTCGATCCTGGACTGAACAAGCGCGCCGGCACACATCTGGCAGGGCTCGAGCGTTACGTAGAGCGTGCAGCCCTCCAGCCGCCAGTCGCCGACTTTTTTGTTGGCCTTTCTGATCGCGGTGATCTCGGCGTGGGCCAGGGTAGTGTGGTCCGTATTGCGGCGGTTGTAGCCCCGGCCGATAATGCGCCCGTTTTCCACGATCACAGCGCCGATCGGCACCTCGCCGATTGCCAGCGCCTTTTCGGCCTGCTTGAGGGCGGCCTTCATGTACCCTATATCTTCCCGGGTAAATTCCGTTTCGTTAGCCAACTTCTGCAATCTCCATTCTCGGGTGGTCGGGGCTTCCGTGTTCTCAATGACATCAATTGTCGAACTGTGTCAGGTTATAAAGGTTTATGAGTGCCATCGTGTGGTCGACGTACTGGCTGCCGGTGCAGTAACCGTCGTTTTTGATGTTCTGCAGATACTGCCTGGGGCTTGTGACGCCCTTGAGGTTGGCGTAACGCTGCAGCTGAATGAATTCGAAGTAACCTTTGACGCCTTCTTCCATACTGTCGTAGACGCGGAAATTGCTTCGGATCGTGGTTAGTGTTCCGGCGGAGTACTCCTCCTTGGTGGAGAGGTTTACGCTCTTGCCTTTCCAGAGGGTTCCGCACTTGAGGCCGAAGTAATTGTGATACTTAGCGGAGAGAGAAGACTCTCCCCAGCCGCTCTCGTGGATCGCCTGCGCAATGATAGGGCTGTAAACCTTTATGCCGTACTGAGGGGCGTATTTGCGGACGTAATTAGCGATCTGGATCACGAACTGCTTCCTGGACTCTGTGGTCTCGTTGAGTTTGCCGACGACCTTGGTGATGGCGGCAGCCTCGGCTTTTGAAGCGTTTTCATTGGCTTTATCAGAAGCTCCGTCTGTCTTTGCCGCGGAAGCGGAACTGCTTCCTATCGTGTCGACATACGCGGCGCCGGACTTCATCTTCGCGGCTGTCAGCGGCGCTTTGGCCGCGGAGACAACAGAAGAGGGGACGGTACCGAGCAGTTCGCAGTTTTTGCCGAAACGGTATTCTTTACCGCCGATCTTAACTGTACCCGTCGCGCAGGCTCCGTCAGAAGCCAGGTAGTAGTAATGGCTCTTGTAGAGGACCCATCTGCTTTTGACAGCGATGCCGTCAGTAGTGTAGTAGTACCATTTTCCGTCTTTGAGTTCCCACGCGTTCGCCACCTCGCCGTCTGCGGTAAAGAAGTACTTGCCGCCTCCGATCTCAGCCCACGCGGGACCCTGCACCATAGAGCCGTCTTTCTTAAGATAGTATTTTTTCCCTGAGGGTTTCAGGATCAGCCAGCCTGTCACCATCTTTCCGTCTTTGGAACTGAGATAATACCAGTTATTGCTGTCTTTGATCCATCCCGTGCGCATGCGGCCGTCTTTTTTGTCAAAATAGTACCAGCTTCCGGACTCGCTGACCCATCCCGACCTGGCTGAGCTGTCTGCTGTGATATCTGCCGCGGCCTGCACATAAAGTGCGGGGGACAGTACTGGAGCGGCCGTCGCCAGCATCAGTATGAGTGATAAGCAGGTGAAAAATCTCTTTAACATCAAAACTCCTTAAAATCAATGATCAAATCTGGTCAGGTTGTAACTCTTAATCACGTTATAAACGTTCTGGACGTATTTACTGGAAGTCGCGTATCCGTCTGCCTTGATCTTTACAAGGTACTCATAGGGATCTGTCTCCCCGATGAGGTTGTTGTAGCGGGTCCTGCCGTTGAACAGGAATTCGAAGTATCCCTTGACGCCTTCTTCCATGGTGTCAAAGACGCGGAAGTTCGCGGAGATCGTTGTATACTGTCCGGGTGTGTATTCCTCGCCGGTGCGGAGATTTACGCTCTTGCCTGTCCAAAGGGTTCCGCACTTGAGACCGAAGAAATTGTTGTATTTTTTGCCGAGACTCGATTCGCCGGACGCGCTCTCAAGGATCGCCTGTGCGATGATGGGGCTGATCACCTTGACATTGTACTGGGGAGCGTATTTCATGACCAGCGGAGCGATGCACTGGATAAATTCCTCTGTATTGCTGTAGGAATTTGTAGAGACCGCAAGAGTTCCGTCATCATTGAAGTAATACCATGTGCCGCCAATACACTGGGATCCGGTCTTCATGTATCCGGCAGCGCCAAAATAATACCAGTTGCCGTCATCCTTGAGCCAGCCGATTCTCATGTCGCCGTCATCGTTGAAATAGTACTTGCGGCCGTTGATCGTCTGCCAGCCGGTCTTCATAGCACCGGATCCATCTAAGTAATACCAGCAGCCGCCTGTCTTAAGCCAGCCGATCTGCATTGCGCCGGATGCGTTTAGGTAATACCAGCGACCGTTTGTCAGGATCCAGCCTGTCTTCATAGCGCCGGATGCGTCCAGAAAGTACCAGTATCCGTCTGTCTTGAGCCAGCCGGTCTTCGTAGAGCCGTCATCGGTCAGGAAATACCACTTGCTGTTGACCAACTGCCAGCCTTTGAGCATATAACCGCTGGAGCTCAAATAGTACCAGTTACCGTTGTATTTGGCCCAGCCGGTCAGCATTTTTCCGGATGTGTCCAAAATGAATGAGGAACCGTTAAGATCCAGGCGGCCGGTCATCATGGAGCCGTCGCTGCTCAGGTAATACCAATACCCGTTGATCCGCTGCCAGCCTTTGAGCATATAACCACTGGAGTTCGTATAGTACCATTTATTGTTGTACTTGGCCCAGCCGGTCAGCATCTTACCGGAATCGTCGAAAATGAAAGAGGAGCTGTCAAGATCCAGACGGCCGATCTTCATGGAGCCGTCATCGGTCAGGTAATACCAGACCCTGTTCTTCCAAAGCCATCCCTTCATCATCCTGCCGTTATTGTCCAGATAGTACCAGTTATTTCCATATTTGGCCCAGCCGGTTTGCATCACTCCCTCGGGAGTAAAAATATAAGTCTCTCCGTCAATCTCTACTTTGCCGGCTGCCTTGGTTCCGTCGCTTGTGATATAGCTTCTTGCCGCTCCGTTTTCTCCTTCCCAGTGGGGAGTCACGACGGCGGCTTTGCCCTGGTCGGCCTCAACTTTGGAAGAAGCGTTACCGGTCTCGACAGCGGAGTTCATCGCGATGGAAGCAGTGGAAGTGTCCTCAGGATCTGCGGCTGCCTCGTCAGCCGCTGCCATGGCGGGATCTCCGCTTTCAGCCGCCTCGGCCTCGTCAGCCGCTGCCATGGCGGGATCTCCGCTTTCAGCCGCCTCGGCCTCGTCAGCCGCTGCCACGGCGGGAGCTCCGCTCTCAGCTGCCTCGGCCTGGCCGGCAGTTGTTGCTGCGGAATCTGCGTTTTCAACAGCGGTTGCTGCGGAATCTGCGGTTTCAACAGCAGCTGCCACGGCGGGATCTCCGCTCTCAGCTGCCTCGGTCTGGCCGGCAGCTGCTGTATCAGTTACTGTTGTATCAACTGCTGCTTCAGCGGCAGCGTCAGATCCAGCTTCTGCAGGTACTTCAGCCGGCGCGGCGGGTTCTTCAGGAATGATTTCCTCTGCCGAAGCAGCGGCAGTATCTGCTGCTTCAGCGATTTCTTCAGAAACCTCGGCTTCAGCCTCAGATACAGTGATTTCATATTTATACTCTGCGGGATTCTGACTTGCGTCATAGGAGATGCTGAGTACGACCAGGCCTGTGCCTGAAGATTTTGCAGTTATGAAACCGTCGTCATCGATATCGATGATCTCCGGAGTTTCGCTGCTCCAGATCGAAAGAGCGGGGAAGGCATCTTCCTGCTCCATAGAAGCGATGAGCTGCCGGGTTTCTCCGACGGTCATGCTGTATTGCCCGGCGTCTGCATTCTTTGCGCCTTCTTCGCTGACCTCGGTGAGGGCGGTACCATTTTCGTCGCTGACCGATACGAGGAGCGTAACCTGTCCTTCGGATCCTGATTCAGTGCCTGTCTCAGCGGCAAAAGCCTGAGTGGGATAGTAACCCGCAGCCGCGGGGGAAATTGCTAAGCATCCTGCTAAGAGTAAAGCCAGTTTGCGTTTCATAAGGGAACTCCTTCCACAAATTATTAACCAATTTATGTTGATTATAACGAATAGATGACAATAATGCAAATATTATCTTCATAATTTGTAATAAATTCTTAATAAATTGGGGCAAAAGGTGGATTTCCGGACCGGATTTACAGATGTATGCGGAAAATATGGATATTTTGGCAATAAAAAAACTGCCGCAGTTACTGAGATGATCAGTAATTACAGCAGTCTCCTTCGTGCGCCTCCAGGGACTCGAACCCTGGACACCCTGATTAAGAGTCAGGTGCTCTACCAGCTGAGCTAGAAGCGCATATCTTTTTTGTGCGACGAAATTGTTTTCTTATCCGTGACGCAAGTGTTATTATAGGGGAAGAGTTTTGGAAATGCAAGACTTTTTTATTATTTTTTGCAAAAGAGGACAGAGATGATATTTGATACACATGCACATTATGACGACGAGGCTTTTGACAGTGACCGGGAGCAGCTGCTTGCGGGGCTTCCTGAGGCGGGCATCGGGCGTGTTGTGAATATTGCGGCGTCTCCCCGGAGCATAGATGAGTGCCTTGACCTGGCGCACCGTTTTCCGCATGTATACTGCGCTTTGGGAATTCACCCTGAGCACAGCGCGGAGATGACGGAGGAACTGCTGGAGGAGATCAGAGGGAAGCTTGCGGATGAGAAGGCTGTAGCTGTCGGAGAGATCGGGCTGGACTATTACTGGCCGGAGCCTGACAGAGAGATCCAGAAGTATTGGTTTGCAAGACAGATCCGGCTGGCAGGAGAGGAGGACCTCCCGATCGTCGTTCACTCAAGGGAAGCGGCAGCGGACACAATGAGGATCATGAAAGAAAATCATGCGGAGAAGACAGGAGGCGTGGTACACTGTTTTTCTTACAGCGTGGAGATGGCAAGGGAATTTGTTAAGATGGGATTCTACATCGGCATCGGGGGAGTCCTTACTTTTAAGAATGCCAGGAAGCTTGTTGAGGTCGCCCGGGAGATCCCGCTGGAGCGTCTGATCCTGGAGACAGATTGCCCGTATCTTGCGCCTGTGCCATTCAGAGGAAAGAGGAATTCCTCGCTTTATCTTCCCTATGTAGTAAAGAAGCTGGCGGAGATCAAGGAGATCCCGGAGGAGGAAGTGATCCGGGTGACAGAGCAGAACGCTGCGACGATGTACCGCTTATGAAGAAAGAGGAACAGATGAGAGAAGTATTAGCGACACCGGGCGCTACCCGGTATATTTTGGAAAAATACGGGATCAGGGCCCGCAAGAAGTATGGTCAGAATTTCCTGATCGACGCGAACGTGATCAGAGGGATCATTGACGCCGCGCAGATCACGCAGGACGACTGTGTGCTGGAGATCGGGCCCGGGATAGGGAGCATGACGCAGCTTTTGTCCGGGGCGGCGGGAAAGGTGATATGCGTCGAGATCGACGAGAGTCTTCGGCCGGTCCTGTCGGAGACCCTGGAGGACTGCGATAATGTCAAAATACTGTGGCAGGATATCTTAAAGACTGATCTGCGGGCGATATGTGACGCATATAACGGCGGAAAGCCGCTCAAGGTAGTAGCCAATCTTCCTTATTATGTCACTACGCCGATCCTGATGCAGCTGCTGGAACAGAAGAATGTTTTCCGGAGCATCACGGTAATGGTCCAGAAAGAAGTGGCGGACAGGATCCGCTCGGGTCCCGGCAGCAAAGAATACGGAGCGCTGTCGCTGGCGGTACAGTATTACGCCGAGCCCGAAGCAGTGATGACGGTGAGCCCGTCCTGCTTTATTCCGCGGCCGGGCGTGGACAGCAGTGTTCTGTGTCTGAGGGCTTACGGGGAACCGCCGGTGGAGTGCAATGAGAAGGTCATGTTCGGCCTGATCCGGGCGGCCTTCAACCAGCGCCGCAAGACGCTCGCCAACGCGATATCCCACGGCTATTGTGCCGGCGGAAAACAGTATACACGAGAGGAAGTGACGGAAGCGCTGGAAGAGATGGGACTGCCTGCAACTGTGAGGGGCGAGGCTCTTTCTCTGGAGCAGTTCGCGCAGCTCTCCCTCATATTGGGTCCGGAACAGAAGGGCCCGGAACAGAGCATTGGTTTTTGACATTGCTATAGGCGTATGATAAACTGAAATTAGTGAATTTGCCCTGTTTTTGGACAGGTGAGGACCGGTTTGTAGTAAATTGTGACGAGTAAC
>CACZJD010000105.1 GCA_902781325.1 uncultured Lachnospiraceae bacterium | reverse complement strand
ACATATTTGAGATAGGAAAGTGCCCTTGTGACGCGGCTCTTTTTAATCTTGGGGGTCGGGATCTTATGGAGGAGCTCCTGGATCAGTCCCAGCGGACAGAGCCAGCCGCAGATGGTCCTTCCGAGGGAGAGCCCGAAGATCATAATGATGCCCAGCACATACCAGCCGGCGCGGTGACCGGAGTAGGCGAGCGCATTCTGGATGGATCCCAGGGGACATGCCCCTACTGCACCCGGGCAGGAATAACAGTTAAAGCCCGGGACGCAGACAGCTTTTACTTTGCCCTGATAGATCTCTCCGTCGATAAATCCCCTAAGGTGCGCGTTATATAAGAGCGCGCTGTAAAGCTGTATCAGTTTCCTTTTGGAGGGACGGAGTTTTTCGAACCATGTCCCTGTATTTACATTTGTATTTGCATTTGCATTTGTTTTATCCAAGGCCGACACACTCCGTACATATTCTGATTGCTTTGACGAGGACATCTTTCATGCTGCCGTTAAAGACTCCCATGACAATAAACACGATCGCGGCGGCCATCAGGATGCGCCGCAGAAGGACCCTTCTCTTTGCCGTCTCGGGTGCTGTATTATAAATTCTCCCGTCTGCCCTGACTGTCTCCGGATCTTTGGCGACACCTGCCTCTTTCTCTGTTTTGACTCTGGCCTGTGCAGCTTCTGACTCGCGCTGCATACTCTTTCCCTGCAGAACAGTCGAAGCGGTCAGACATGCCAGACCGGCGATCGCCCAGGGAGCCGTAAAGCGGACCAGTGAGATCAGGCTTTGGTCCAGACCTTCCGGGTCGGTCTGTGCAAAGTGCGCGCCATTTGTCACATAGATCAGGATCGGGATCATGCAGAGGAAGAAGGCCGCCCAGCCGGCGATCTGCAGCTTTTTCTGTAATGCTCTCTCCTTGGCCATCTCTTCCGAGGGCTCTAATACGCGGGCACAGATGAGGTTTCTGGCAAGCTCTGCGTCCTGCACCGGCTTTTCCGCCTCCTCATCCTTTATATTCTTCACCAGGCCTATTACTGTCATAACCGCAGATGCGCAGATCAAAGGAAGGAGTATCAAAAGAGCATGTCCCGCTTTCTCTCTGGTATAGATCCAGTCGGAAGGATGCCCGGCGGCCTGCCATGCACTTCCTTCAATAAAAGTCCGCACCGTGAGTACAGCCAGCACTGCTGCGACCAGAATGCACAGCAGCGCTTGAGCGATCAAAAATATCTTGTTTTTTGACATATCTCAGCTCCTTATCAAGACTGTGAAAAGCCTGAAAGCTTCTTTCCCAATTAACTATTAAAAAGTATATCTTAGTGAAATAAATGTTGTCAATCATACGGGATTTCAGCAATAAACAGAAAAAAAGCACCTGCCGCCTCACCTCATTGCCGGCAGGTGCTCTCACCATTATTCTTACGCTGCATCAGTGAATCACTTTTTCAAAACATGCTTCTCACCAGACCAGCATCCTGATTGTCTGCGATCACATTCTCTGTATCGTCCTTGGCAGTATCCGCTGCCGGTTCTTGCGTCTTATTTTTTTCCTTAGCCGAGCATCCCACTGTTATCTAAAAGCAGTAGAAATACAGCTGACAATACTGTGAATTCTCTTTTCATTTGCTTATCCTTTCTTGTAAAAAAGTCCTTATTATAAAAAAAATCCGGCGTCGGCCGGATTTTTTTTTATAAAGTGATATCAAATCAGGCGCCGGCTGCTTTTCAAAAGATCACTCCCCGGCATTCATCACATAAGAGTTCTCAGTGAGGAAACTTGCGAAAAGAGCGTTGCTGATGAAAGCGTACTCGTCTCTCTGATGGCCATGTTCAGTCATGCTATTGGCAAAGAGAGTGATATTCACATCGTTTCCGTCTTTGTCTTTGCCCTCATAAGAGAATCCCATGATACCGTTCAGGTAAGCCTTGGTACTCTCATCTTCACCATAAAATATACCTGCCAAAGGAGCACGGCTGCCGTCACGCTGCACAAGGATCTTCGCACCTTCAGGCAGAGCGGTAAAGTAGTCGGCGCCGACGGAGTAGAATACGTCGTCCCCGTCCAGTATGTAGCTGGCGTTGGTTAGCGTTTCCTCGGGATAGGTGACATACCCCAGGCAGTCAACGCCTTCAGCGGAGCCGGTCTTAATATCAGGAAGAATGGATGCCTGGACACTCTCCACGGCCTCATAGGTATATCCCACATAAGAAACTCCGGCTTTCACAGCGGCAAGGCTCTCCTCGTCCAAAGGATCGCCGCCTACCACGGCATCAGCCCCGGCGGGGTCCTCAGTGATACCAAACCCCATGCGTTCCATTGCGATCCGCTCATTGTTGTAATTAGTGGCAAGAGTTAAAGGGGTGTGCACGTAGCCCTCAGGAGAAGGAGCAAGCGCTTCCTTTGTTCCACTGATGTAGACCGTGGGCGTCTTTTTGATGACGCGGACGGTTAAATCCGGATTCTTCACACCGGTGCCTGTGAGGATATGGTCGGCAGAAACTGTCTGCCAGTCCTCATAGGAGCAGATAAAGTCGCCCTTGTACGCGCCCTCGGTGATCATGCCGACCTGTTTGCCGGATCCCAGAAGGGAGTTGACGGCTGCGGCGGAGCTCTCAGAGGCGTTAGAGATGATCACATCCCCTCCCTCTTCACCGGTAAACCGGGATACAGCGTTCTCCTGCATGAAAGGCTGCAGTGTATCATAGGTCAGGGTCTGGTCCAAAGTGCCTGCGATCGCCTTGTATTCCGCGGGTTTCACACAAGTGACCATATCAAAACCGCGGATATAATTGAAGGCACCGATGATTCCGTCAGTAATAGACTCCCAGCTTTTGATCAGATTTCCCTTGAAAAGAGCAGCGTTGGCCACAGACCGCTTGGCCTGATACATGGAAACCACGGCGGTCCCGGCGGGCAGAGTCTTTCCGTCCGCGGTCACGGGGGAGCCGGCAATGCTGACCTTCACGTCGTTGCGGGTCAGGTATTCGATCATTTCAAAGGATGCCTGAAGATTGGTCTGGTTCTCCGCATCCAGGGGGATCAGGTAACACTCGGGGTAGAACTGTCCGTTCTCTCCTTCTCCTGTATGAGCAGGACGGAAGATCTCCGCTTCGGCACCAATGTTATCATGCCCATCCACAAACCAGGGGCCAACCTCGGCATCTGAGTTTTTGTTAGCTATGCCGCGGGAGTAGATTTCCGCAAGATTCGCGAAATAGCTCTCCTTGTTGGCGGCCACGTAATCAGCCAGTCCCCAAAGCCCGTAGGTACCTGCCTGTCGGGTAGTCTCGGAGTATGCGGGCAGCTCGGCAGTATATCCGACACAGCCATGGAGCATGGCATATGCCGGGGTAAAGATAGTGGGATAATCGTTTCCGCCCACTGACCAGAACGGCGTATCGTTTTCGTCCAGGTACATGTAGTCGCGCATCTCTATTACAAAACTCTGGTAAGCCGGGTTATTGGCCACTGCTGCCGCACCGAATGCTTCCGCTCCGGCCATCTGATTTCTGGCGATCACGTCATACTCATAGTTGGGCTGATGGGGCGGAAGGGCGGGCTCTAACTGAAAAGCGTCTACCACTCCATGCAGCTCCAGGAAGGTGACAGGGTCATAGGTGCCGATCAGATGCTGTATGTTCTGTGTCTCCGGCGTGACCTGGAAGCTGTTGTCCCTGTTGAGGTTATAGCCGTTGGCGGAAGTGCGGTTGTAATGCATGCGCCCATCTACATTCTCCACCGGCACGAGGATGAAAAATACGTCACCCAGTAGATCTGCCACATTAACGGCAGTCTTTTCGGATGTGTAAAAACTGTCGAAACCTTCCACCACGTCGGAATCCATCATTGGATTGGTCCAGATGCCCCCCAGATAATTACACTTATCCTCAAGGAGCTTTGGAGTGTGCAGCCCCATTTCCTTCCGTTGCTGCTCGAGTTTCGCCTTTCCTTCCTCGGTGAAGCCGGTGAGCCTGGTGTATTCGATGGAGGGCTCCTCGATCAGCTGCCGGGCAAATTCCAGTATCGCGTCCCCTGCAGCGACCTCATTCGCGTGGACATTGGAATACAGGACGGGCACCTGATAGTCATCATCCCCGGAGTTTCGGATTTCTTCGGTCACCGCAGTTCCGGTTTCCTCAGCCCTCTCCGAGAGATCCAGCCATTTTTTTACAGCTGCGCTGTCACGGGCAACAATGAGGTAAGGCATGTCATAACCAAGGTGGGACTTACCCATTACGCCGTATTCCACGTATGGCTTGGGTGTAGTGCCGTCGTCGTCTCCTTCTTCGGCGAGCCGTTCTATCTCATCATACATCTCCCACATGTTGTGGAAAGAGCTGTAAGGCTTGATCGTGACGCTCTCAAGAGAAGCCAGGTTGACTCCATCCAGTTCGGCGGTAAGCCTGAACTCACCGCAGATATCCATAAACCTGCCGCCGTTTTCATGGGGAATACTGTCTTTTCCGTTGTTCTGGACAGGAGTGGTGGCAAAGTCGAGTTTCAGTGTGGAACCATCCAGCGTAGTCTGAAAGCGCTCCATGGAAAAACCCTGGTCATATTCATTCGCCGGACTGAAACTGATCTTCGCGAAGTCAATCGTTTCCTTCTCATTGGGATACATTTTTTCTTCGCCGTGGAGAGGGATGAAATTCCCGTCCGCAGGGTTTGCGTACGGCGCAAGCCGGTGGAGGGTCCAGGTTACCTTGTCCGCACCGGCCTTTTTGACCTGTTCAGCCTGTTCTTCAGAGAGAGGGAAATCCAGAATTTTACTGGTCTTTTCCGTCAAGGGTATAAAGAGCTCGGTCGTGCTGTCCGCTCCAATGATGAGTTCTTCCGCAGTCGTCTCTTCTGCTGCCGCATTAACGTTCCCCAAGGCACAGGCGTTACAGCCAAGTATCAGCACAAGAACGAGAAGCACAGACAAAAATCCGGACGCTCCTTTCATGGTATCAGGCTCCTTTCTTAGTTGGCAGGTCTCCGGACACAAGTGAGCAGAGACAAAAGCTTAAGATAGTATACCAACTATTTAGATAAATCTATTTAGATAAATAATGTACAGAGGGTACACCGGAAGTCATTTTCTTCGATATTATTCGACTGCCTTCAGCGCCTCTTCAAGTCTCTCATTGTACTTATTAAAATCTACTCCTCTTATGGGAGTGGTCAATACTCTGCCTTCACTGTCAACGAAGTATGTGGTCGGCAGGCCGGGCGAAAACAGCGTTTTCTTCATTTCATCCGTCGCCTTGATATTGGTGTAGGTGACGCCCCTGTCCTCGAGGATCTTGACCGCTTCCCGGACATTGTCGTCTTCCACATCCCAGCAGATCCCGATGATCTGACAATCCTTGTCCGCCAGCTCCTTGCTGAGCTCTTCCAGCTCCGGCATTTCGCTCTTGCAGTAGGTACACCATGTCGCCCAGAGATTGATCATCGTCACTTTGTGTCCCGCGAAGAGATCGGCGGAAAAAACCGCATTCCCGTCAAGATCCGTGGTCTCAAATGACAGCTTCGTTCCGATCGGGGTGACTTCGACAGCCCTGTGAGCCCCTTTGGGTGTCACGCCGTTTAGCACATCTTCCTCCACATTCGCCATCGCATCCTGAAACTCGGCGTACAAATCTTCCGGCATTCCCTCCCTGAGTACATCGTCATACGTAGAGTAGTCGGGGATCACATAATAATAGGTATAGCCGCCTGCTGTCCCGAGCTGTCCGGTCTTCTTGATCAGGGATCTGTCAGGGGCGACCTCATCCAGAGCCGCATCGAAGTCCATACCATCTTTTATAGCAATGATCATAGCCGTTGCCAGATTGAATCGGAAGTATTCATTGACTTTGTCTCTGAATTCTTCCGAATTCGCCTCTTCGTCACTGATTCCGTCCTTGTACGCAGTCATAGCTGCTCTTTCCTCGTCTGTCCTGGGGAGATAGCACAGATTTGTGACAAAAATATCGGAATTAAAGTCGGTCTCCCCACGATCCCCGCCTTGGTACTGGCCTTTGTAATCCTTGTACCTTTCCGGAACCTTAAAGGTAAAGCCTGTCGTGTTAAAAGACCACTCGGAGTCAGTCTTTTGGTATCCGTCATTTCCGCTTTTCGCTTCGCTTTGATCAGCTGCCGCAGCCGCCCTGTCCGCTGTATCTCCTGCTTTGAGCTCTTCGCCCTCTTTGAGGAGCATAAAGACAGCTGTCTTGTCAGCATCTGTCAGTTTCGCAGTCTCGCTGCTCTTTTGATACCCTTCCGGCTGCTTGAGGATATGCGCCTCGTAATTGCCGGGTTCCACGTCAAATACAGCCACTCCGGTATTGTCAGTCCTGCCCATCATACACTGCGAATCCGAGCAGAACTGAACCTTGACGCCTTCCAAGGGCTCATCGGTATTGGCGTCCTTGACAAAAATAAGGTATCCGTCTGTCTGTGAAGGCAGCTCCCTGGTCAACTGCTTTTCAGGCTGCTGATCCGCCTGGGCTTCTAAGGTCGTTGCTTCCGTCTCAGACTGCGTGCCCTCCTGCTGCTGTGCCGTCTCCTGCACTGCGTCCGTCTGCTGCTGCGCTTCCGTCTTAGGCTGCGCGCCCTCGTTCTTGTCTCCTCCGCCGGAGCCGCCGCAGCTCATAAGAAGCGACGCGGTCAGGCAGATCATAATAATGATCGCCACACACTTTCTCATAGCCAACACCCTCCTTCGTTATGTTTGTTTGAT
>CACZJD010000104.1 GCA_902781325.1 uncultured Lachnospiraceae bacterium | reverse complement strand
TTCCATCTCATATTCTCCTAAATAGGCTACAACACATCGATTATATTATATTCGTTTCAGCGAATACTTTCAAGTCTTTTATGTCTGACAATAGTTTCCACGTCTCCCACCCTCCAAAAAGTAGTTATTCAGCCTCGCCTTCACATTTTCCGGTGGTCAGAACTATTGTCAAAGCAATAAAAAAGGGATTCCGGAGATATCACTAATTACTGGTCACATCTCCGAAATCCCTTGATTTCAAGCCTTTTCGGGCCTCTATACGGTCTCGACGTGGCCTGAGACCACGATTGCACTAACTCATTTTTTCGACCGTTCGCTAATCGGCAGTCAGGAACTTGTCCACGATTTCGACCGTTCGCTAATTGGTGTCCGGGAACATTTGCCCGTTCGCGGGAACACGTCGAGAAACTGGAATTTACCGAGCAGTCAGCTTCAAAAACTTAGTATCGTTCATTTGCTCATTTGTCAGATACTCTCCGTTATAAAACAACGCATAGGTAGTAATCGGCGTAGGAGCGTTCTGTGCCTGTTCTTTACTTTCAATATGAATTGCCCTGAACGGGATATTATGCTCTTTGGCAGTCTGTTCCACAATCGGCACATACTTTGCGTTGAACGGGCATTGGCTGGTATAGAGCAGGACATATCCCTCATCGTTCACATGAGGATGCTTTGCAAAGTCCTTGAACCTTGGCTGTTCTGCATCAGCAGAGAACGGTAAATACCAGAGTTGGATTCCGATGTCTGCCTCGTCACACATGGAAAAGCCCTTATACTTCAGAAACTTCGGATCAGCAAGGAATGGCTTTTTCTTTGCAGCACAAAGGATACACAGGCCCTTTTTGCCTTTCTCTTTACTGTCCTCAATGCATGCTCCCAATAGATCATTTGAATATCCGTGTCCCTTGAACGAGCCGGACACCCATAGGCAGTCGATATACATATACCCCTCTGCGACAATCGGATTCCATGCGTTCTCAGCCGGTATATATTCGATAAAGCATTTCCCGCG
Source organism: uncultured Lachnospiraceae bacterium (assembly GCA_902781325.1). Classification (GTDB taxonomy): domain Bacteria; phylum Bacillota; class Clostridia; order Lachnospirales; family Lachnospiraceae; genus CAG-791. The sequence continues at coordinate 5,982 of CACZJD010000104.1, read as the reverse complement.
CTCTATGCTTTTCAGAAATACAAGCCCCTCATCAAAACGATCTGCCAGCCATGCTTTCTTAGATGAAACCTGGATATCCTTGTTGTTGGAGATAGCGCAGCAGATGTGCTCTTTCTCCAAATTATCTTTAGTCACTTTGATATACTCCATAATAAAAACCCCCTGCAAATCCCGAGTTGTCTCACTCATAATCGATCCGTTCGATCTTGAAAATGACTGGTCTTGTACCGTCCGAGCAGCATGCAACCATGGTATTCTCTTCCTTCATCCACCCCTTCATGATGGAGCCACCCTGCAGACCGGTGTAAATATACCGGCTGATGGCGTCCCACAATTCAGAGCAGTGCGGCATTTTCTGACCGCCTGCTACGGTATCGGGATCAGCATCTGTCTGTATGAGCGTATTCAGGCCCATGTGCCAGAAGTCATCCCTCTCCTCATCACGGTAGAACTCGAATACATCTCCTACGTTATAGCAGGGACAAGCCCCAGAATTGGGATCAGCGCAGTACTGGTGCTGAAGTTCCGGATACAGTTTTTTATCGATTACGGTCAGCCTTACTTTATGCTTCATTGTCTTTTCCTCCTAATAGATTCCGAGTTATCTACGCATCACTCGGCAGTTTTTTTCCTATATGTCAGTTCTACATCATAACCGAGCTCATCCATCATCTTTACGAACGTTTTATTCACGATCTGCTCCCGGCCCTTGGTGATGCGGTTCACGTAGGCAAGGGATACCCCGACCTTCTCCGCGACCTCCGTCTGCGTCAGGCCGCTCTCAATCAGCCGCGTTTTCAGATCCAGTTCTATGTTGTTTTGGAGCATCTCTTCACCTCTTTCAGAAATCAACTCATAACTTAATAAGTATAACACAGATTCGTGAACAATTCCACCGTACAGGCAAAAAAAGACGCCCCCGGAGGAGCGCCTGATCCGTTGATGTGGTTACATGGTAATATCGATCTCAATACCGCATTTGAATTCAAAGGTCAGATGATCGTCGTAGACCGTCACTCGCTCGAGCAGCTTCCGGACGAGGTCCTCATCGTACTCTTCAATAGCTGTCTGCTGGGTTTCCAGAAAAGCCTCGATCTCATTGAGGTGGCGCTGAATGCCCGCATTGTTGGCGTCTTCCAGAAGGAGCTCTTGTTTTTCATCCCGGATGGTATCGATCTGCTCAAGAATGTCGCTGTAGTCCTGCTTAGCATTTGCCCGCTTGAGAAGTTCCTTTTCCAGATCTTCGAGCCGGGCATCGATTTCGGCCACTCTCGCGCTGTTGTCAGAGCCGAGCGTCTTCTCAATGGCAATTTTGAACCCCGGCAGCAATTCATCCTTCTGGGCAATTGCCTCATTGATAGCCTGAACCACCGCTGCGTGAAGATCCGATTCGTAAATGGTCCGTGAAGGGCAGTCAATTTTGTTTTTCCTCTTGTTCAGCCTGCATGCGCACCGCCAGACTGGGAGCTTCTCGTTCCGAATAATCCACTGAGTCCGCTGGAAAATATCGCCGCAGTGCGCACAGTAGACCATGCTCGAAAGCGCATACTTCCCACTGTACACGCGCCGGTTCCCGGTGCCTGTCTTGAGCCGTGCCCGACGTACCATTTCTTCCTGCACCTGCATGAAAAGCTCGCGGGGGATAATGGCCTCGTGGCTTCCTTCCACATAGTACTGCGGGACAATGCCTTTGTTGATGACCCGCTTCTTATTCAGGAAGTCTGTAGTGACGGTCTTCTGCAAAAGCGCATCACCGATGTATTTCTCATTCGTCAGGATCTTCTTCAGCGTGCTGGCCAGCCAGTAGTCGCTGCCTGCTGCGGTCCGGATGCCGTCGTCGGAGAGTTCTTTTCCGATTTGGTAGTAACTTTTGCCGCCGAGGTACTCCCGGTAGATCCGCTTCACCACCTCAGCCTCTTCCGGATTGATGACCAGATTGCCTTCCTCGTCCTTGTCGTAACCGAGGAACCGGTTAGCGCACACCTGCACCTTTCCTTGCTGGTAGCGGTACTGAAGCCCCAGCCGGACGTTCTGGGAAAGGCTCTGGCTTTCCTGCTGGGCAAGCGAGGCCATGATGGTGAGCAGGACTTCGCCTTTGGCATCCAGCGTGTTGATAGCCTCTTTCTCGAAGAAAACGGCGATGTTCTTGTCCTTCAGCTGCCGGATGTATTTCAGGCAGTCGAGGGTGTTCCTGGCAAAGCGGCTGATCGACTTGGTAACCACCATGTCGACCCGGCCTGCCATGCAGTCGTCGATCAGGCGATTGAACTCTTCACGCTTCTTCGTATTAGTGCCGGAAATGCCGTCGTCGGCGTAAATACCTGCCAGTTCCCAGCCGGGATGCTTACCAATGTAATCGGTGTAATGCTCGATCTGGGCCTCGTAGCTGGTTGCCTGTTCATCCGTATCCGTCGAAACCCGGCAGTAGGCTGCCACCCGAATCTTACGAGACTCACTTTCGTTTTTTCTGCCTCCGCCTCGGGGAGTGGCGGGAATCATTCTTACAGTTGCCATTTCAAACCTCGCTTTCGATCAGGCTGTAAAGATACTGTGCTTGTTCATAGGGATCGTTGAACACCTGATCTGTTTTTGTCATTCGGAACCGTTTCAGAGGGACACTTGAGCACGGTTCTTTCTTAGGACGATTGTCCCGCCCCAGCGCACCTTCACGGCGCTTGCGTTCTTCCTCTGCAGCATCAAAGGTTTCACGATCGATGATCGTCGGGTAAAAAGCATCACCCAGGTAGTGCTCATTCTGCAAAATGCGTTTTACCGATGAGTGCTGCATTGTGAGTCCGACCTCTCCAGCAGCTTTCTTGAGGGAAAGGCCACTGAGGTAACCCGCGTATATCCGCCGTACCTGATCCGCCTCTTCTTTACAGATAACTGCCTTCCCATCCTTAATCTGGTACCCGAATGGTGTGTGTCCTTGTCTCACTTTGTCACATCCTTTCCAGCAGGCTCAGGCCGCACTTTAGATGGAAGGTAATGTCAGTCCGGGAGTGAATCGTGGCATGGTCCAGAAACTCCGTAACCAAATCCCCATCGAAGGAATCGGAAGGATCAGTCCTATCGACAAATCTCACGAGGTTGCTTAACTCATCCGTCCGCTGAACATCCCCGGTCACAGACCTGATCAACCGGTCCTTCTCATCCGCCAGCGCTTCGGATTCCGCAGCAAGGTCATTGCTTTCCTTTTTAAAGAGCGCCGGTCCAATGTAGCCCTTTGTCATAATCGTTGTCAGCGTCTGAGCACGTTCCGTATTCTTTTCCAGCTTCAGATCGATTTCTTCGATCCGACGCAGGTTGTTTTTGTGGGTCTCTCCCCGGACACTGTCGAGCAGAGCGTGCAGGACTTCCTTCCGTGAAAAGATCAGCTTGTTCATCATCGTCGTAAACGCATACTCCAGATCGCTCTCCCGGATAGCCTTCAGGGGACAGCTGCCCACATCTTCCAGATGCTGCTTGCATACCCAAACCGGGTAGCGCTGACTGCCGGTGGAATTGATGTGCCGCTTCAGGGTCGCACCGCATTCTCCACAGATCAGCTTTTTGGTGAACGGGTACCTGTTCTGGTAACGGGAATCCCGCTTTTTGATCCCTTTCTCCCGTGCCCGCTGTTCCATCAGCGCACCGACCGCATCGAAGTCTTCCTGTGAAATGATGGCGGCATGATGGCCTTCAACGAAGTACTGATCGCGCTCACCGTGGTTGTTATGCCGCTTAAACCGAAAATCTGAATAGGTCTTCTGAAAAAGACAGGCTCCAACGTACTTCTCATTCGTGAGCATGCCCCGGATCGTTGTAGGCGTCCAGTGGTCGCTCCGCCGTGACGGGACCTCCAGCTTATTGAGCTCAGTGGCGATCGCGTTGCTGGCCTTTCCCTTCAGGGCTTGAGCAAAAATCCAGCGCACCCACTTGGCTTCATCTTCGTTGATGGTCATTTCACCATCCTTCACGCTGTACCCGTAAGGCGCATACCCGATCTTGAAAGTGCCGTTCTCGAACCGGTGCCGGACACTCCATTTGCTGTTCTCGGAAATGGAAACGGACTCGCTTTCTGCAAGGCTGCTCATTATTGAAAGCAAGAGCTCCGACTCCATCGATCCGGTGTCAAGGTTTTCCTTCTCGAAGTAGATTGTGATCCCCAGGTCAAGCAGCTTTCGTGTCAATTCCAAACAATCCGCCGTGTTACGGGCAAAGCGGCTGAGGGACTTGGTCAGGATTCGATCAATCTTTCCCGCCTCACAGTCCGCGATCATCCTCATGAGCGCTGGTCGCTTTTCCTTACTGGTGCCGCTGATGCCTTCATCGTAATAGAGCCCTGCGTATTCCCATTCCGGATTGGAGCCGATCAGGTTCTCATAATGACTCTTCTGCGTTTCCAAGCTGACCAACTGATCATCCATCCCGGTGGATACCCGGCAGTAGGCAGCGACTCGGATTTTTGCTGCTGTAGGCCGGGACGATGTGGGCTCAATTTTCGTTATTGTTTTCATGGTCTCACCTCCGTTCGCAGTCCGATATTCGCTCTGAACTGGACACATAGCAACTCATTTATCACAGTATTTTGGCCAGATACGGCACAAAGATTTTGCGGGCTTCAGCCAGAATTCTGTCATATTCATCGGAGGTGATGAGGCCCGCATCGAGCATCTTCTTTGTCAGTTTCTCCGCCCGGTAATAGTTGATTTCATCATAAAACTGCTTCTCGGTAAGCCGGTGGGCAGCAGGCACAGGCGCATCAGCAGGCGATGTGATTTTTGTCACTTGCATATTCTCGTTCTCCCTTCCGAGGGAACTGGTCTATCCCTCTGCCATCCCATGCCTGCAAAAAGCCAGTTTTTATAATTCGAGCATAAAAAAAGAACCTGCCGACCATCCCGAAGGACAGCCGACAGGCATAAAAGCGTCAGATGCGTGAAGTGTAGTCGAGCGAGATCCAACCCGCGCCGGATTTGAGCTTGCCCCAGCCAGAGGTGGAACCCTGCCCGGGGGAGATGGCCACAATCGTGAACACGCCCTTCCCGGTATAGCTTCCGGTACGACTGAAGTTGGTCCCTGGACCCTTGCGGATATTCAGATCGTCGATACTGACTCGCACGAGGAACGGAATGTCGGGTGTCTCCGTCTCTGCCTTCGAGGCATAGACCTTGACCCCGTCACTGTCGAATACGCTGTAACCCGGATTCTCATCCGCGCAGGCTTTCGCATTCTCCAGAATCTTGAAAGCACCCTTCTGGGAAGCTGCATCGGACCATGATTTCCGAACGCGATACCATACAACATTATCCGTCTGGGCCGATCCTGCTGTATCGTACTGTGTCAGGTTCCACCGCTCAATGATCGAGCAGAGTTTTTCCACATAGGTCAGGCTGGTGGCGTACCCGCCATCCTTGATGATCTGCACCGCCTTTTTGTAATCGGTGCAGCCCTTCAGACCAGCATACCGAGCCTTGCTGCCGTTCATCGCACCAAGCAGATAAGCACTGTGGTCCGCGATGGAATCCTCAACGCAGGGATATTTCCTGAAGTCCGCTGTGATGGTCACATAGCTGCCATCCGCGTTCTGCTCCTGCGTTTTCTTGGTATAGACCGACTTGCCATCCCAAGTGGAGCCGGACCATGTATTCCCGGACAGGGACTTCTTCATCCCGAACACGTTATTTGCCGCCGGCGCCAGTTCGCTCTTTCCGTAGCCGGATTCCAGAATAAACTGTGCCATTGATACGGATGCCAGGATGCCGGAGGTCTTCATATCCGCTGTACAGAGCGGGCCGACCTTCTTAATTACATCTGAGTCAGACAGACCGGATAGGGAGGAGGCCTGCAGGCCGTTTGCCTTGGCAGGCGTTTCCGGCTCTGCGCTGCCGCCAAGCTGCACTGTGACCTTGTTTGCCAGATCACCCATGCGAGCATACATCCAGTTGCCCGGACAGGACTTGTTGGCAAACCAGCGGTGCACCGTCAGGATCATCTCGT
>CACZJD010000103.1 GCA_902781325.1 uncultured Lachnospiraceae bacterium | reverse complement strand
GGCCAGACAATCATCGCCGGTATGGGTGAGCTCCATCTGGAGATCATCGTAGACAGACTTCTTCGTGAGTTCAAGGTCGAGGCGAATGTCGGCGCACCTCAGGTAGCGTATAAAGAGACATTCACCAAGAACGTGGACCAGGAGTACAAGTACGCGAAGCAGTCGGGCGGCCGCGGCCAGTACGGCCACTGCAAGGTTCGTTTCGAGCCTATGGACGCCAACGGCGAAGAACTTTACAAATTTGATTCCGAAGTTGTCGGCGGCAATATTCCCAAGGAATATATCCCTGCAGTCGGCGCCGGTATTGAAGAGGCTATGAAGGCCGGTAACCTGGGCGGATACCCGGTAGTCGGCGTTCACGCTACAGTATACGACGGATCTTACCACGAGGTCGACTCCTCTGAAATGGCATTCCACATTGCGGGATCCATGTGCTTCAAGGAAGCGATGAAGAAAGCTTCACCGGTCCTGCTTGAGCCCATCATGAGAGTCGAAGTCACAATGCCCGAGGAGTACATGGGCGATGTCATCGGCGATATCAACTCCCGCCGCGGAAGAATCAGCGGTATGGAAGATATCGGCGGAGGCAAGATGGTGACAGGATTCGTTCCGCTGTCCGAGATGTTCGGATATGCGACAGATCTCCGTTCCAGAACGCAGGGACGCGGCAATTACTCCATGTTCTTTGACAAGTACGAGCCTGTACCGAAGAACGTGGCAGAGAAGATCCTCAACGAAAAGTAATTGCATTATTAATACAATTTGATATAATCGTAGCAGTGACTGTTATTACGACCCTTAAATAGAGAACAGTCATTGCAGCTGAAAAGCGAATCAAATAAGTTGTATCTCATATTATTTAAGGAGGAATTGAGAAATGGGAAAAGCTCATTTTGACAGAACAAAACCGCACTGCAACATCGGCACAATCGGCCACGTTGACCACGGCAAGACAACTCTTACAGCAGCTATCACTTCCGTTCTGGCAGTAAGACAGGGCGGTACCGCTGTCGCTTTCGATCAGATCGACAAGGCTCCCGAAGAGAGAGAGAGAGGAATTACCATCTCCACAGCTCACATCGAGTATGAGACTGCTAAGAGACACTATGCACACGTTGACTGCCCCGGCCACGCTGACTATGTCAAGAACATGATCACCGGTGCTGCTCAGATGGACGGCGCTATCCTCGTAGTTGCTGCTACTGACGGTGTTATGGCTCAGACTCGTGAGCACGTTCTGCTTGCTCGTCAGGTCGGTGTTCCTTACATCGTAGTATTCCTGAACAAGTGCGATATGGTTGATGACGAAGAGCTCATCGAGCTGGTTGAGATGGAAGTTCGCGACCTTCTGACTGAGTATGAGTTCCCGGGCGATGATCTGCCGGTTATCAAAGGCAGCGCTCTTAAGGCTCTCGAAGATCCTAACAGCAAGTGGGCTGACAACATCATGGAACTGATGGATGCAGTTGATGACTACATTCCGGATCCTCAGCGTGAGAACGACAAGCCTTTCCTTATGCCCGTCGAGGACGTATTCACAATCTCCGGTCGTGGTACTGTTGCTACAGGCCGTGTTGAGCGTGGTACTCTGAAGGTTATGGAGCCCGTCGAGATCGTTGGTATCAAGGAAGAGACCATGAAGTCTGTTGCTACCGGTATCGAGATGTTCCGTAAGACTCTTGACTATGCTGAGGCTGGTGACAACGTAGGTGTTCTGCTTCGTGGTATCGACAGAACTGCTATCGAGCGTGGTCAGGTTATCGCAAAGCCCGGCACAGTTACTTGCCACAAGAAATTCACCGCTCAGGTTTACGTTCTGACCAAGGACGAGGGTGGCCGTCATACACCTTTCTTCAACAACTATCGTCCTCAGTTCTATTTCAGAACAACTGACGTTACCGGCGTTATCACTCTTCCCGAAGGCACTGAGATGTGCATGCCCGGCGACCACGTCGAGATGACCATCGAGCTGATCCACCCCATCGCTATGGAGCAGGGTCTTACATTCGCTATCCGTGAAGGTGGCCGTACTGTTGGTTCCGGCCGTGTTGCTACCGTTATTGAATAATTAGAAGTCAGTTATATCGGACAATACAGTCTGAAGATCAAGTGATATTAACCCGGCGCTCGCAAGAGCGCCGGGTTTTTTAATGCAAAAAGCATTTTGGGGTATTGTGTAGGTTTACGAATATTTAATGATTTGAGGCCATTATTTTGGCTATTTTTTCTTCAAAATCAATCCGTGGTCTGATATAATCAGTAGGCGGCCTAATTGCGGAGCAATATTCGCGCTATGCCGGGGGTGTTATAATGAAGGAGGAACAGGGGTTGACACGTGACGAGAAATATGACATCGGCTACTATGGGACTGACTCCATCACCGATGAAGACGTGGGCCGGATCCTGCAGATCACAGAGCAGGCGGAACAGTTTGAGACATTGATGATGTATTTTGACTGTGCGATGTCCCAGATGAGGACCAAGCTTGAGATCCTGAATAAGGAAATGGCGCTTAAGAATAAGAGAAATCCGTTTGAATATATAAAGTACAGACTCAAATCTCCCAGCAGCATTTACGGCAAACTGAAGGTGAAAGGAGTGCCTTTCACGGTCGAAAATATTGAGAATACGATCAACGACGTAGCCGGGATCAGAGTGATCTGTTCCTTTATCGATGATATCTACAGCATCCGGGACTCTTTTGACGTACAGGACGATGTGGAGATCCTGCAGGAAAAGGATTATATCTCCTCGCCGAAGGAAAACGGCTACCGGAGCCTTCACCTGATCCTGCGGGTCCCGATCTTTCTGGCCAATGAGAAGAAGTACATGAATGTCGAGGTGCAGTTCCGCACGATCGCGATGGACTTCTGGGCAAGTGTCGAACACAAGATGAAATATAAGAGAGAGATCAGCAACGCGGAGATTATCGTCGAAGAGCTGCGCTACAGCGCGGACCTGATCAATCAGCTCGACAGGCGAATGCTGCAGATCCGGGAGAGGATCGAGCGGAGTGAGGATATTGCAGAAGAAGCCGAACCCGCATCAGTCGGCATCAGAATCATGAGAAAGAATTGAAGAAACCCCCTTCTATGGCGGAATTTCCGCCGAAGAAGGGGGTTAATGCTGTTAAAAAACGGGATCAGAGGGAAGTCCACCTGCCGGCTGCGCCGCAGGGGAGGATCAGCCCGTTACCCGTGACAGGAAGCCCGATTTCCGAGGCCTCAACCGTTCCCTTGTGTCTATTATCTATTGCGGTATGCAGAAGATAGGAGAGCACTGCGGGCTGAAGGCCCGTGGTATAGGAGTTGACCAGCACAAAGAGCGGGTCGTCGGAGAGCAGTTTGCAGGCGTTCATGAGGAAAGGATAAATGCTCTCCTCGATCTTCCAGATCTCGCCCTTGGGGCCGCGCCCGTAGGAGGGGGGATCCATAATGATCGCGTCATAAGTGTTTCCCCTGCGGATCTCACGCTCCACAAATTTGCCGCAGTCGTCTACCAGCCAGCGGATCGGCGCATCCCCGAGACCTGAGATCGCCGCGTTCTCTTTAGCCCAGGTTACCATACCTTTCGCCGCGTCCACATGAGTGACGCTTGCACCGGCCTTGGCAGCCGCGACTGTCGCGCCGCCGGTGTAGGCGAAGAGATTCAATATTTTGACCTTGCGCCCTGAAGACACGGCGTTCCGAATGATTCCGCTGAACCAGTCCCAGTTGACGGCCTGTTCCGGAAACAGACCGGTATGTTTGAAGTTAAACGGTTTGAGACGGAAGGAGAGATCCCTGTACTGGATCGTCCACTCCTCGGGCAGATCCCTGAATTCCCACTCGCCACCGCCTTTGTGGCTGCGGTGGTAATGACCGTTGGGATTTCTCCATTCTTTTCCCCGGGGAGTCTTCCAGATCACCTGCGGGTCCGGGCGGATCAGCTTATAGCCGCCCCAGAGCTCGAGTTTCTCTCCGTCGGAAGTATCCAGTACCTGATAGTCTTTCCAGGAATCCGCAATCCACATAATCTTTATCTGCTCCTCAATTGTTTCGCTTATTCAGCCCGATCTATAGTAAAATGGTTCTCAACAAAGATACACTGAAAACGGGGAAAACGCAAGCAGAGTGAATGAAGGTGTATTATGCCCAAGAAAAACACAAGAAATACAAAAGGTAAGATCATATCGGCGGCATGGAAACTGTTCTATGAGAACGGGTATGACGCGACGACCATCGAAGACATTATTTTTGCCTCGGGCACTTCGAGGGGCTCTTTCTATCACTATTTTGAGGGAAAAGATGCCCTGCTGGGCACCCTTGCATATGTCTTCGACGAGAAATACGAGCAGCTCAGGAAGACTCTGGACCCGGATTGGGACGCGGCGGAAAAACTGATTTTCTTAAACCATGAACTGTTCGTGATGATCGAGGACAGCATCTCAAGAGATCTGCTCTCGGGTCTTCTTTCCACGCAGCTGCAGGCCCAGGGCGAGAAGCATCTGCTGGACCGGAACCGGACTTATTTCCGCATATTGCGGGAGATCATTACAGAGGGGCAAAAAAGAGGCGAGATCCGCGGTGATTGTACGGCCAGCGAAGTCATCAAGGCCTACGCGATGTGGGAGAGGGCGCTTATGTACGACTGGTGCCTCTGCGGCGGAGAGTATTCCCTGGTCGCCTACGCGGACAAAATGACGCCGATGTTCCTCGACAGCTTCCGGCTGAAGAAGCCGGGAAACGGGCGTTAATGAAGAATCTGAATCTGATCTTTTATTATGTACAGCCAAAATTACCCATAAATAAAGCGATTATTGATAGTTTAAATACACGGTGTATAGAATGTATTCTATACACCGTTCTGTATTTTATTCTGTTATATATTGTGCTATAATTCGTAATTGATTCGGTCTGAACCAATAAAGGGCCGGATCAAAAAGAAAAAAGCGCCGGAAGGGCGCAGGGGAAATGGAGAACTGTTATGACATCAGCACAAATCTTGATCATTGTAACTATTATCTTGTACATGGCGGGAATGCTCGTCATCGGTATTCTGTTTAACAGAAAAGGTGCGACAAACACATCCGACGGCTTCTACATCGGCGGCCGCTCCCTCGGACCCGTGGTCACGGCGATGAGCGCCGAGGCTTCGGATATGAGCAGCTACCTTCTGATGGGCCTTCCCGGACTCGCCTACATCGCGGGACTTGCGGAAGTTACCTGGACGGCGGTCGGCCTGTCGATCGGCACCTATTTAAACTTCCTTCTTGTGGCGAGACTACTTCGCAGATACTCCGAGAGAGTAGGTGCTTTTACAATTCCGGATTTCTTTTCCAGAAGATATAAAGATGAGAAACACATACTGTCCTGCATCGCGGCACTGACCATTCTTATATTCTTTATTCCTTATACAGCATCCGGCTTCAAGGCAGTAGGAACTATGTTCAACAGCCTTTTCGGATTCGACTATCACGTGGCTATGATCGTCGGAGCGCTGATCATCATTACTTACACGACTATGGGCGGCTTCCTGGCTGTTTCCACAACTGACCTTGTCCAGAGTATTTTCATGACGATCGCGCTGGTCATCATCGTCTTCTTCGGAATCAACCAGGCGGGCGGAATGGGCGCAGTTATGAGCAACGCGCGCGCACTTCCCGGCTATCTCAATGTCACTCAGGGATATGACGCGGCAACCGGAACAGCGGGATCCTTCGGATTCTTCAGTATTGTTTCCACTCTGGCCTGGGGCCTTGGATATTTTGGCATGCCGCACATCCTTCTCAGATTCATGGGAATCAGAAATGAGGAAGAACTGGTACTGTCCCGCCGGATCGCCTTCGTATGGGTTGTGCTCTCCATGGGTATCGCTGTCTTCATCGGTGTGATCGGCTACAGCGTATCTGTCACCGGCAAAATCCCGATGCTTACCACCAGCTCCGAATCTGAGACAGTCATCATCCAGATGGCCAACCTGATGAGCCAGCACGGATTCATCTTCGCGCTGTTTGCCGGTATCATCCTTTCGGGAATCCTGGCAGCCACAATGTCCACCGCTGACTCCCAGCTCCTCGCGGCAGCTTCCAGCGTATCCCAGGACCTTGTTCAGGAATTCATGGGCATTAAGCTCACCACCCGTCAGCAGATGAGAGCGGCGAGATTTACCGTTATCGGAATCGCATGTATTGCGGTGATCCTTGCATGGAATCCCAACAGCTCCGTCTTCCGCGTAGTATCCTTCGCATGGGCAGGCTTCGGCGCGGCCTTCGGACCGCAGATGCTTCTGGCACTGTTCTGGAGACGCTCCAACAGACAGGGCGCGATCGCAGGCATGGCTGCCGGCGCGATCATGATCTTTGTCTGGAAGTTCCTGATCGCTCCCATCGGCGGATGGCTCGCGATCTACGAGCTTCTTCCCGCATTCCTGATCAGCCTCGCGGTCAACGTCATCGTCAGCAACATGACTCCCGCGCCGCCTAAGGCAGTCCTGAGCGTGTATGATGAGGTGCACAGGAAATAAGGAGAGAGAACCTCGCACGGAAGTATATACCCTGTCATTTACTCCGGATTGAAGAGGGGAGAAAACCTTGCACAGAAGTATATACCCTGTCATTCACTCCGGTTTCACGGGCGGGGAAGATAATAGTAAGTAATATTAAAGAAGGGGGCGTCGCATCTTGCTGATTAATCAGCAGGGGCGGCGTCCTCTTTTTGTCTCAAAATCGTGTTTTTCCTTTGATTTTTCTGGTTTTTGAT